>JAEULD010000241.1 GCA_016792765.1 Candidatus Odyssella sp. | reverse complement strand
GCGAGCGGCGCCGCCGCGACGCCCTCCGCCGCGAAGCGATAGACGCGGATCGGCCGCGCGATGTTCTTGACCGTCTGCTGGCCGCAGTCCTGGAACTTGAACGCGAGCTTGTCGCGCACCTGCTCGTAGGCCGCGCGCGAGACGCAGATGCCGCCGGGCTCGGCCAGCTGCTCGAGCCGCGCCGCGATGTTGACGCCGTCTCCGAACACGTCGCCGCCTTCGATGATGACGTCGCCGACATTGATGCCGATGCGGAACTCGATGCGCTTCTCGGGCGGCACGGCGGCGTTGCGCGCGCGCATCTCGTCCTGGATCGCGACCGCGCACTGCACGGCGTCGACGACGCTCGGGAATTCGACGAGAATTCCGTCGCCGGTCGTCTTCACGACGCGGCCGTTGAACTGCGCGAGCCTGGGGTCGATCGCCTCGGCGCGATGGGCCTTCAGCGCGGACAGCGTGCCGACCTCGTCGGCGCCCATCAGCCGGCTGTAGCCGGCGACGTCGCCGGCCAGGATGGCGGCAAGCCTGCGCTGGACGGATTCGGCCCCCATCGTGTCCCCCGGGCAGCCCGCGCCCCGATGAAGCACCCTTATAACAGGGCGATCTGCGACGGTATATCGCCTGCCGCGGCGGGCTTTCGGGCTTCGAGCGAGCGTTCGCCGTCGCTGTTCGCGCCGGCGCCGAGGAACTCCATGCGCGCGGCGGCGCCGGCATCGTTCGCGTCGATCATGGCGAAGCGGGCGGCGGCATGACCGCCGCGTCCTGGTGCGCCAAGCCGGACAGCATCTGCCGGGCCGTCGCCACCAGGGCGGTTACATCGCCGTCGTCGTCGCCGGCGAACGCGCCGGCCGCTTCGCGCAGCGCCGCGGCGCCCTGTTCGGGCCGGCCCGCGGATGACCACGCGCGCGCCAGGCCGATCGCCGCCGCCAGCTGATACCCGGTCGCCTGCTGCAGCTTCGCCGTCAGGATCGCCGTTTCGAATTCGCGAACGGCGTCGTCGAAATCGTGGTGCGCCACGCGCAGCATGCACTCCGCGCGCAGCCGGTGGATCTCCGGCAGGAAGAAGCCGACGCCCGGCTCCTTCACCTTCGCCAGCACGCCGTCCAGCAGCTCCAGCGCCTGCGCGGCGTGCCCCGCTTCGAGCCGGATGCCGGCGATCATGCCGGCGTAGAGGACCGGCATCGAGCCCAAGGCGGATACGCGCGGGAATTCCGCCTCCATCGCCTGCAACCCGGCATCGATGCCGTCTCCGCACGCGCGGGCCCATGCGTCGAAGAACAGTGCCAGAGACCGGGGCCCGGGCAGATCGAGCTGGTCCGCGAGTTCCTTCACGCGCGCGGCCTGGCGGATGACCGCGGTCCGGTCGCCGATCATCTGAAAGGTCGTCAACGCATTCGTCGCCGCGAAGACCGTGGTCGGGACGTGGTCGAGCCGGCCCGACAAGGCGATGCTCCGCTCGGCGTTCTCCGCGGCCGCGCGCGGCCTGCCCGACTGCGCGAACGAATGGCCGGTGACGAAATACGCGCACACGCCCGGATCGTGCGCGCCGAACTCGGCGCCGAGTCCGCCATGCTTGGCCGGGTCGTAGAGCCTGAGCCCGTCGCGGGCGCCGGCCAGGGTTCCGGCCACGTCGCCGCAGAATCCCGCCGTCGACCAGCGGCAATGCATCGCTTCGAGAACCAGCTCCTCTTTTCCGGAGCGGTTGCCGAGCGCGACCAGCTCTTCGGCCCGATCGCGCGCGACATCGGTGTTGCCGGTCACGTTGGCGTGGAGCCACAATCCCCACAGCGCCTTGAACAGCCGCTGTTCGTCGCCCAGCGCCTTCGCGACGTCGTAGGCCCGCCGGTAGATCCGTTCGATCTCGGGCACCCGCTGCCCGCGCAGCATCATGACGGCGGGCCCCTGCTTGAGGAGGATCGCAAGCTCGCGCTGGCCGCGTTCGGCGCCGGGCGGCAGGCTGCCGAGCTGCGCCAGCGCCGCGTCGAAATGGGCGATCGCTTCGGCGAAGGCGGAGCGGGCGACCGAGCGGTCGCCGGCCCGCTCGTAGTGGAGAAACGCGGACTCGGCGCGCTCGGCCCGGCTGAAATGATGGGCCACGATCTCCGGCTCGGACGCCGTCGTCTCGGCGAACTGGCGTTCGAGCGTCTCGGCGATGCGGGCGTGCAGCGCCCGGCGCGGCTCGCGCAGCAGCAGGCCGTAGGCGGCATCCTGCACCAGCGCATGTTTGAACAGGTAGTTCGCGTGCGGCGGCAGGCCCTGGCGCGACAGCAGGCCGGCCTCGATCAGCCGGTCGAGCGCGGCGCCGAGCTCGGCTTCGGGCCTGCCCGCCACCGCGGCGAGCAGCGCATGGGAGAATTCGCGGCCGATCGCGGCGCCGATCTGCACGACCTCCTTGGCCGATCCGAGACGATCGAGCCGCGCCATCAGCGAGGCCTGCAAGCTCGCGGGAACCGCCGGTGCCGGCGACGGGTTCGCGGTCGCCGTACGGCGGGCTTCGCCGTCGTTGTCGGCCTCCAGCACCGCCTTCGTCATTTCCTCGACGAACAGCGGAATGCCGTCGGTGCGCGCGATGATGTCCTGCCGCACGGACGCCGGAAGCGGCCGGTCGCCGATGACGCGATCGATCATCGCGCCGACGTCGCGCTGCGCCAGCCGATTGAGGGTCAGCGCCGTGACGTGGGGGCGCCCGATCCAGGGCGGCTTGAATTCCGGCCGCGACGTCACGATCAGCAGGACGGGCAGGGTCGCGATGCGGTCCGCCACGCGCGCGAACAATTCGAGGCTCGTGGGATCGGTCCAATGCGCGTCCTCGAAGACCATCAGGACGGGCTCTCGGCGCGACAGCGCCTCCAATTGCGCGACGAGCGCCTGCAGGGTCTTTTGCCGGCGCTGCGGCGGCGAGAGATTCGGCGCGGGATAGCGTCCGTCGTTCGCGAGCGACAGCATCTCGGCCAGCAGCGCGGCGTCCTCGCACGGGGTGGCGGTTTGCCGGAGCATGTCGTCGAGCCGGTCGAGCCGATCCTGCGGGGTTTCCGCGTCGGCCAGGCCCGCCGCGCGCTCCATCTGGACGATGACCGGATGCAGCGCGCTGTCGGCGTGTTGGGGCGAGCAGAAATACCGCAGACGCGTGTGCGGTTCCTTGGCGATGTGCGCCATCAACGCGACGGTGAGTCGCGATTTCCCGATGCCGGCTTCGCCGGCGAGCTGCACGACCTGGCCTTCGCCGGTCTTGACGCGCAGCCAGCGGCGCGCGAGCAGCTCGGATTCCTCTTCGCGCCCGACCAGCGCGACCATGTTGCTCGCGCGCAGCGCATCGAAGCGGCTTTCCGCCGCGCCGGCGCGGAGCGCCGCCCAGGCGCGCGCCGGCCCCGCGATGCCCTTGAGGTCGCGGCTGCCGAGATCCGCCAGCTCGAAGAGATCGCCGAGCAGCCGCCGCGTGCTCTCGGCGATGACCACCATGCCCGGCTCGGCGATCGACTGCAGCCGCGCCGCGAGGTTCGGCGTTTCGCCGACCACGCCGCGTTCCTGGGCGTCGCCCGATCCGATCAGGTCGCCGACGACGACCGTTCCCGTGGCGATGCCGACGCGCACGCTCAGCGGCGCGCCGGCCGTCGTCGCCAGCTTCGGCACCGCGCCGGCGAGGGCAAGCCCGGCCTGAACCGCGCGCTCGGCGTCGTGCTCGTGCGCGTGCGGATAGCCGAAATAGGCGAGCACCCCGTCGCCCATGTACTTGGCGACGAAGCCGCCGCGGCGCTCGATCAGGTCCGTGCAGCAGCGGTGATAGGCGCCGATAATGGCGCGCATGTCCTCGGGATCGAGCCGGGCCGACAGCGCGGTCGACCCCACGAGGTCGCAGAACATGACGGTGAGCTGTCGCCGCTCGGCGCCGTCCGGGGCCGCAGGCGCGGCCGGTGCGCCCGGCGCGCTCGCCGTGCCGTCCAGCGCCGCAATCGCCTTGAGCAGGCGCTTGCGATGCCCGAGCGGGATCTTCAGGCTTTCCAGGTCGTGCTCGGTGAGATCGGGCAGGACGGAGGCGTCGATTTCGTTCTCGCGGAACGCGGCCTCGTATTGCCCGAGACCCAGGCCGCGCAGCCAATCCCCGACGTTCATCGCCGCGCCGCAATCGCTCGTTTGCCCACGCGCGCATGATCGCCGAGCCGCGCCGGCGTGTCCAGCAGCCGTGGACGCGCTCGGCGTTGCGTTTCGCGCGCGAAACGAAACCCGACGCGCCGGAACTTCACCCCCTCACGAGAAGGACGGCGACGCCGAAGGCCGCCATCGCCGAATACAGCGCCCAAGCGCCTCTCCGGCCGCTCACGACACGGTGCCGCACGCCGACGAGCGCCACCGCGACGAGTGACATGGCGATCCAGTTGAGCTCGTGGCTGTAGACGTGCGGGAAGTGGTTGCTGAGCATGAGGGCGACCGTGGGAAAAACGAGGTAGCTGTTGTGCGCCGCGCGCATCCGCGCTTTCGAGCGCAAATCGACGTCGGGCGGACGGCCGGCAATGCGCGCCTCGCGCAACTCCTTCAAGGCGGGCCGGATCCTCAGCCACAGGTTCGCCCACATGACGAAGCCGAGAGCGGCTCCGGCGAGTATGAATGCCGCGCGGCCCGAAAAGATCTGCGTCAGGCCCCAGGCGGCGGCGACGAACAGCAAGAGCGAAGCCGGGCCCGCGACGGCGGCGATGCGGCGCCCCGGAGAGCGCCACAGATGGTCGTAGCCCAGCCAGGACAGGGCGAGGGTTCCGGCCACGATCGCAACGCCGGGCAGGGCGCCGATCGGCCGGCCATCGGCGTAACCGAGAATGCCGCCGCCGGGGAGCCAGGCCAGAACGGCGAAAAGAACGAGGCCGCTCGCCAGCGTCAACGTGGACTCGCGCGCGAACCACGCCAGCGTTCCCGCGAACCGTCCGGGCCCGGGCGCGAGCTTCCCGGCGAGCAGCGAATCGGTCAGGTCGATGAGCCAGGGCTCGCCGTTCTCGCCCCGCGCGGCGCGATCCGGGTCCGCGAAAACCCGATCCAGCCACATGATGTAGAGCGAACTGCCGATCCACGAAATGCCGGCCATGACGTGGAACCACCGCAATACGAGGTCGAGCCACTCGATCCAGGTCCAATTCATCGTCCAGCGTCCCCTTTCGGAGCGACCGGCGCCCGGGAGCCGCGGCTCACCCGCCGCCGGCGCGCTTGAACTCGTCGAACGAGAGCTTGCCGTCGCGGTTCGCGTCGGCGGCGCGGAGGATCGCGCGGCCGGCGGCGAGGAATTCGTCGCGCGAGACGACGCCGTCCTTGTTCGAGTCCATCTCGGCGAAGCGCGCGGCGGCGGCCTCGCCGCGCGCGGCCACGATCTCGGCGCGCGACAGGCGCCCGTCGCGGTTCGCGTCCACGGCGGCGAAGGCTTCGAGCCGGGCCGCGTCGAGCTCCGCCGCGGAGATCGCGCCGTCGCGGTCGCGGTCGATGCGCGCGAATGCGGCGCGCAGCGCGGCGTCGTCGGCCGGCGGTCGCGCACCGCGGGGCGGCGGGCGTTCGAGCGGCGGCCGCTCGAGTTGCGGCTGCTGAGCGTCGGGCCGATCCGCCGCCGGCGGCGCACCGGCCAAAGCGGCCTCGAACTCGGCGCGCGTCACGCGGCCGTCGCGGTCGCGGTCGAGCGCCGCGAACTGGCGGCGGCCCTGCGCGAGATATTCGGCCCAGGCGATCCGCCCGTCGCCGTTGGCATCGAGGCCGGCGAAGCGGCTCTCGCGCAGCCGCACGATGTCGGGGCCCGCGCCGCGCGGGCGCGCGAATTCGTCGCGCGAGAGGACGCCGTCCCTGTTCGCGTCGAGCGCGTCGAAGTCGCGCCGCCGCGCCGCCTCGAATTCGGCCGCCGAAATGGCGCCGTCGCGGTTGGCGTCGATGCGGTCGAAATCGGCCATGCTCTGGGCCGACGCGGGGAGGGCGGCGAAGAGCGCGAGGCCGAGCGCCGTCGCGGCGAAGAGGGTGCGCTGCACGGGGGAACCTGCCGTTGGCCGCGTCGTTCTAGCCACGCCGGCGGGAAAGGGCGAACAGCGCGATCGCCGCGGCGTTGGAGACATTGAGGCTTTCGAGCGCGCCGCCGCCATAGGCGCGTGTCCCCATCGGGATGCGCACGAGGTCGTCGCAGCTGTCGCGGGTCAGGCGGCGCATGCCCGGGCCTTCGGCGCCGAGCACCAGCGCGCGGTGCGACGGCACGGCGATCGCATCGATTTCCCGCTCGGCCGCGCCGTCGAGGCCGATGCAGCGGTAGCCTGCCGCTTTGAGGTCGGCGAGCGCGCGGGCGAGATTGCCGACCCGCACCAGCGGCACGAGGTCGAGGGCGCCCGCCGCCGCTTTCGCCAGGGCCGACGTCTCGCCCGGCGCATGCCGCTCGGTCGTGACCACGCCGTCCGCGCCGAACGCCGCCGCCGAGCGCAGGATGGCGCCGACATTGTGCGGGTCGGTCACCTGATCGAGCACGACGAGCAGCGATTCGGGCCGAGATTCCGCCTTGATCAGAAGGTCTTGCAGGAAAACTTCGGGCAGCGGGTCGGCCTCCAGCGCGATGCCCTGGTGAACCGCCCCGCGCAGCAGATTGTCGAGCGCCCGGCGGTCGACGATCTCGGGCCGGGGCTGGCCGCCGCGCGCCGCCAGCGCCTGGTCCAGCCGCTGGCCGAGCCGCTCCGCCTGCTCGGCCGTGACCATGAGCCGCCGCGCCGCGCGGTCGGGGTTGCCGAGCGCCGCCAGCACCGGGTGGACGCCGTGCAGCCAGAGCCGGTCGCCGGGGGATCCGAGCGAGGGGCCGGCGGATCGGCCCCCCTGATGGCGGCCCCGGCCGCCGCCGCGGGAAAAGCGCTTTGCCATGTTCATGCCTGGTTCTAGACCGATAAGCGGCCCGCGTCACGCTGGCACAAGGGCCAAGCGCTTGCGTTTAGAGGAAACCCGTCGTAAATAGCAGCGTTGCTTCGATAACCAAGCCTCTTGCCCGATCCTCACGCCGTGGGGGGCGGCGCGGGGCTTGTACTGTCTTTGCAACGCAATCGCATGACCGACGCGAATGGCGGAGGGGTGCCCGAGTGGCTAAAGGGGACGGGCTGTAAACCCGTTGGCTTCGGCCTACGAAGGTTCGAATCCTTCCCCCTCCACCACCTGCCGCGCGCGAAAGCGAGGATCGAGAGTAACCGCGGATAGCCGCGCCGGGCGGGTGTAGCTCAATGGTAGAGCTCCAGCCTTCCAAGCTGGAGATACGGGTTCGATCCCCGTCACCCGCTCCACGCGCGGGATGCGGGGCGGCGAAGCGCGGATCGCCGGCGAACGGCGCGGACGATGAGGCGAGACGACAGGATTCGGAAGGCATCAAGGACGGACCATGGCGAAGGAAAAGTTCGAGCGGACGAAGCCGCACTGCAACATCGGGACGATCGGTCACGTCGATCACGGCAAGACGACGCTGACGGCGGCGATCACGAAGGTGCTGTCGGAGACGGGCGGGGCCACGTTCATGGCCTACGACCAGATCGACAAGGCGCCGGAGGAGAAGGCGCGCGGGATCACGATCAACACGGCGCACGTGGAGTATCAGACGGAGAAGCGTCATTACGCGCACGTCGATTGCCCGGGCCACGCGGACTACATCAAGAACATGATCACGGGTGCGGCGCAGATGGACGGC
>JAEULD010000240.1 GCA_016792765.1 Candidatus Odyssella sp. | reverse complement strand
CAGCCTCGTGTCGGGCAGCTGGCTGTTCTACCTGCCGCTGGTGGTGCTCGGCTTCCATCCGGCGGCGATCCTGCTGATGCTGTCGATCAACCTCGCCTATCAGTTCTGGCTGCACACCGACGCGATCGGCAGGCTGCCGCGTTGGTTCGAATACGTCTTCAACACGCCGTCGCACCACCGCGTGCACCATGCGGTGAACCCGGCCTATCTCGACCGCAACCACGGCGGCGTCGTCATCCTGTTCGACCGCTGGTTCGGCACCTTCGCCGAGGAGCGCGCGGACGACCCCTGCCGCTACGGCCTCGTCGATCCCAATCCGAGCCGCAATCCGTTCGTGATCGCGCTGCGCGAGTGGGTGCGGCTGGGCCGCGACCTGTGGCGCGCGCAAAGCTGGCGCGAGCGCTGGGCCTACGCGTTCGGACCGCCCGGCTGGAAGCCCGAGGGCGGGCTCACGGCCGCCGAGGTGCGCCGCGCGGCGGGGTTGCCGGCTTAACGGGCGATCGCGGAACCCTCTGGCGCGGCGCCGGGGCGGCGTTCTAAGACAGCTTCAGAAGAAACGAAGTCTGGGAGCCGCCATGCCCGCCCGTCTGCTCGCCCTCGTCGCGGCCGCGCTCGCGCTCGGCGCGTGCGACACCGCCCGCAGCGTCAATCCGTTCGCCTCGAGCTCGCCCAACCAGTCGCATTGCCGCGCCGCGCTCGATTCTCTGGTCGCCGGGGAGCGCGAGAGCGTCAAGGCCTCGGTCGAGGATGTCAGCGAGCGTCCGCGCGACGCGCTGACGGCGGTGACGATCGTGTACGTGCAGGGCGAGTCGCGCCGGCTCTTCACCTGCCTCTACAATCCCGACCGCCCCGGCCAGATGGTCGCCGGCTCCTATCGCGGCCAGGCATTGACCGCGGCGCAGCTGCAGGACGTGAACGCGGCGCGCCGCTGACGCGCGATCGCCTCACACCTCCGGCAGCCGCTTCGCCAGCTCCGTCATCGTCAGCATTTCGCGCTGGGCATCGTCGAGATACGGGACGCCGATGCCGTAGTCCTTCCAGCGCGCCCTGATCTTCGCTTCGAGCTCGGGATCGATCTTGTTGATCGGCGGATAGCGGCGATTGCCGTATTCGGGGCGGCGCTCCAATTCCCAGCTCCGCGTGGCGTCGATCAGCACGCGCGTCCACTCGCCGGTGCCGTATTTCGCCGGATTGGCCTTCTCGGGCGGCGTCGAGGGATCGAGCACCGAGCCGAAGGTGGGGCCGTAGAACACGATGTCGCCCATGCCGGCGTTGACGCGGAACGCCATCGCCCAATCGAGCGCCACCGGGTCGCGGATGTCGACGTCTTCCTCGACCACCATCACGTTCTTCCAGAACCACTGGCCGGCCGCGGTGCCCCAGAGCGCGGCGCCGATCTGCTGCGCGTGGCCGCGATACATCTTGCGGATCTGCACCACGATGTTGACGCCGGTGGAGACCGGCGCCATCCAGCAATCGGTGACGCCGGCGACGCCGGCATCCTCGAGCATGTTCCACGCGATCGCCGACCACGCGTAGCAGCACAGCAGCGAATCCTCGGACGGGAAGCCGGGCCGGGCGCCTTCGAGCGCGCCGCGCAGGATCGGGTCGTTGCGGTGCGTGATGCAGGTGACGCGCATCACCGGCTTCGGCGAGGGCTTGCCGCCCAGATAGCCGGGATACTCGGCGAACGGCCCCTCTTCCTCGAACGTCGCCGGATCGGGGTCGATGAAGCCCTCGACGACGATCTCGGCGCTGGCCGGCACGTGCAGCGGCACGGTCTCGCACGGCACGAGATCGACCGGGCGCCCCAGGATGGCGCCCATCATGTCCCATTCGCAGACATGCTTCGGAAACGGGCTGCCGGCGCAGAACGGCAAGACATCGTGCCAGCCGTGTGCCACCGCCACCGGCATCGGCTTCGCGGTCTCGCGCGCCTGCTGAAAATGCCCGCCCCAGCCCTGCGTCGGGATCAGCAGCTTGCCGATCTTGCGCCGCCCCAGGATCTGCCCGCGATAGAGGCCGACATTGTCGCGGCCCGTGACGCGGTCTTGCGTGACGACGCCGCAGAACGTGTCGATGAACCGCCCGCCGTCGGACTTGTGCCATTTCGGCGCCGGAAAATCCCAGAGGTTGATCTCCTCGTCGGCAAGGACGTTCTCCTTCACCGGCCCAGACTTGACGACGCGCGGCGGGATCGGCTTGCGGAACGTCTCCTTGAGGTGGCGGACGATGGCCTTGTCGGGCGTGCCGGGCGCGAGGCCCAGCAGCAGCTCGATCTGCCGCTTGTTGCCGACACCGCACGTCATGAATTGGGTGCAGCGGCCCGTCTCGTAATCGGCGATGCGCTCGAACAGCAGCGCCGGGCCAGCCTGCGCGAGGTTCGCGCGCGCGATCGCGCCGATCTCCTCCTCCCAATCCACCTTGGCGCGCACGCGGCGCAGCTGGCCCGCGGCATCGAGCTCGTCGAGCCACGAACGCAGGCTGGGGCCTTCCTGCGCCGGGCCGCCGTGCGCATCGCGTTCGCCGCGCCGGCGCGGCTTGGCCGAAACTTCGTTCATCCGCCCCTCCCGCAAGAGCGGGGCAGCGTAGCACGCCCGGCGACGGCATGGCATGGCAGGAAGCGGATGAGGCTGCCGCCTCGAGACCGCGCGCCGCCGCGCGGCGGCCTGTTATAGTGGGCGGCCCCGGATCATCGCCCGCACCAGGAACCCATGTCGGACACACGCTTCGAGTCGACCGCCGCCGCTCCGTCCGCCGCGCGCCCGTCGGCCGGAGGCCGCCCCGTCGCGGTCGGCCCGGCCGCATTCTACGCCGACGGCTACCGCCTCGCCGCCGATCTCTACCTGCCGGCCGATCGCGCCGCGGGCGAGCGCCTGCCCGCCATCGTGCTGTGCCACGGCTTCGGCGGGCTGCGCGGATTCTGGTTCCCCGATTTCGCGCGGTTCTTCGCCTCGGGCGGCTACGCCGTGCTCGCGTTCGATCACCGCGGCATCGGCGACAGCGAAGGCCCCCGGCTTTCGCTCGACCCGTTCGGCCAGGTGGCCGACATCCGCGCCGCGCTGTCGTTCCTCGAGACGCGCGACGAAGTGGCGGCCGACCGCATGGGCCTCTACGGAATCTCGTATGGCGGCGGCAACGCCGTCTATGCCGCCGCGATCGATCCGCGCGTCGCCGCCACGGTCGGCGTCGTCGGCTATGGCGACGGCGCCCGCTGGATGAAGAGCCTGCGCCGCGAATGGGAATGGGTGGCGTTCAAGAAGCGCCTCGCCGAGGACCGTCGCCGCCGCGTGCTCACCGGCCAGGGCGGGCTCGCCGATACCTCCGAGATCCTCATCCGCGACCCCGAGGCGGAGGAGCACGAGCACGAGGCGCGCGCGCGCGACCCCAAGCGCATCACGCGCATCACGCTCGAAAGCGCCGAGAAGATCCTGGCGTTCAAGCCCGAAGCCGTCGTCCACGAGATCGCCCCGCGGCCGCTGTTCCTGATCGGCGTCGAGGACGACACACTGGTGCCGGCCGAGGAAACCCGGAGCCTCCATGCCAAGGCGGGCGAGCCCAAGACGCTCTTCATGTTCCCGCCCATCGGCCATCACGCGATCTACTACGGCGCAGAACTGCCCCGGCTGCTCGGCATGGCGCGCGACTGGCTCGATACGCATCTGCGCCGCGGGTGACCCGCGCGGCAAGCATCGGGGACGGCAACGGATCGCGGCGCCCCTCTCAGATCTTCTTCGTCCGCTCCTGCCAATACGGCTCCTTGAGCACGTTTTTCTGGATCTTGCCGATCGGCGTCTTCGGGAAATCGGTGACGAACTTGACCAGCCGCGGCCGCTTGAAGCGCGCGAGATGCCGCTCGCAATGCGCCGTCACCTGCGCCTCGGTCAGCGACGTGCCGGCCTTGAGCGCGATGTAGGCGGCCGGCAGCTCGCCGAACTGGTCGTCCGGGACGCCGAACACCGCGCATTCGGCCACCTCGGGCAGCGCATAGATCACGCGCTCGATTTCGGAGGGATAGACGTTCTCGCCGCCGGAGATCAGCATCTCCTTCGAGCGGTCGACGAGCGTGACGAAGCCGTCGGCGTCGATCGTCGCGAGGTCGCCGGACCAGCCCCAGCCGTCGCCGAGTTTGAAGAAGGCCTTCGTCTGCTCGGGCTCGTCGTAGTATTCGCGCATCAGGTTCTCGCCGCGCGAGACGACCTCGCCGATCTCGCCGACGCCGACCGGCGTGCCGTCCGGCCTTACGACGCGCAGGTCGACGTTGTAGGCCTCGCGGCCGACCGCGCCGAGCTTCCGCGGCAGGTTCCACCACCGGTTCACCGCGATGACGCCCATCTCGGACTGGCCGTAGATCTGCGTCAGGCGCAGGTTCGGCAGCTTCTCCATCAGCGCCTTCTGAGTCCAATCCGGCATCGGCGCGCCGGCGAAGCTCACCTTCTTCCAGGTGCGGTACGCGGCGGGATCGAACGCCGGATCCTGCACCACCTGGATGGCCTGCGTCGGCACCATGAAGTTCGCGGTCATGCCGGTGCGGCGGACCATCTCGCGGAAGCCGTCGGCGCTCCACGGCGCCAGCATCGTGACCGTGGCGCCGGCCAGCATCGCCGGCTGGAACATGATGTTGAGCGCGGCGACGTGGAACATCGGCGTGACGACGCCGACGACGTCGCGCTCGTCGATCGCCTCCTCGACCATGACCGTGTGCGCGGTGACGGCGCGCGCGCGGTGGGTCGCGAGCACGCCCTTGGGCCGGCCAGTCGTGCCGCCGGTGTAGGTCATGCAGAACGGATCGTCCTCGCTCATCGCCACGCCCGGCTCCGCCGCGGAATGGCCGGCGATGAAGTCGGCGAGCAGAGGGGCGCCGAGCTTCCCGGCGCCGAGCGCCACCAGTGTCTTGAGCCGCGGCAGCTTCGCGCGCACCGCGGCCACCTTGTCGGCGAACACGTCTTCGAAGATCAGCAGCTCGACGTCGGCCTTGTCGAGCACGAAGGCGAGCTCGTCGGGCGCGTAGAGCACCGAGACGTTGACGAGCACGCAGCCGCTCTTGGCGACGCCGAAGAAGACGACGGCGTAGTCGGCGCGGTTGCGCGACAGCATGCCGACCTTGGCCTGGCGCGGCAGACCCGCGGCGCGCAGCGCGTGCGCGAGCCGGTTCGCCGCGGCGTCGAGGTCGCGATAGGACAGCGCCGTGTCGTTCCAGAGAATCGCGGCCTTCGCCGGATGGCGGTGCGCGGCGCGGCGCAGCATGTCGCCCGTCAGCATGTCTCCTCCCTCTATTGAACGATCGTTCAAACTTCTGTTGCCAGTTCCGGCGCGGCTCTTTTATGCTTTCGGTTCGAGGGAGGAAATGCCGTGCATACAGCCTATGACATCCTGAAGCTCGCGAGCCGTCGCGCGCCCGACCGGCTCGCGCTGGTCGACGACCTCTCGCCGCGCGCTTTCACCTTCGCGCAGCTCATCGCCGAGCTCGATGCCGTGGCCGCCGGCCTCGCCGCGCGCGGCGTCGGGCGCGGCACGCGCATCGCCACCGTGCTCAACAACTGCCTCGAGCACGCGCTGGTGCTGATGGCGCTGCAGCGGCTCGGCGCGGTGCCGGCCCTCCTGAACTTCCGTCTCACGCCGCCCGACATCGCGAAGCTGATCCAGCACGGCGGGCTCGAAGGCGCGGTGATCCACGCGAATGCCGACCTCGCCGCGGCCGTGAAGGCCGCGCTGCCGGCCGGAGCGCCGCTGCTCGCGGTCGGCGACGGCCCGCGCCGCGCGGTCGACGGCGCCGAGACTTTCGCCGCCTGCCGCGGCGACGCCAAGACGTTGCCGCCGGTGCCGAAGCCGGCGCCGGAAGACCCCGGCTTCATCTTCTACACCTCGGGCACGACCGGGCTGCCGAAGGGCGCGGTCGTCCCCCACCGCGCCGCCGAGCCGCGCGTGCTGTGGATCGCGACCCAGGCCGGGCTGCGCCACGGCGGGCACAACCGCACGCTGGCCTTCATGCCGATGAGCCACTGCATCGGATTCTACGGCGTCGTGCTCGTCACCTGGGCGATGGACGGCACGGTGTATCTGCAAACGCAGTTCAACCCGGTGGACGCGGTGAAGCGCATCGAGGCGAACAAGATCAGCTACCTGTTCGCCGTCCCGACGCTGCTACACGCGGTGACGCAAGCGCCGAACTACAGGGCCGAGGCGATGCAGTCGCTGCGCCTCGTCAATTTCGGCGGCGGCGCGATGCCGCCCGAGCTGTTCGAGCACATGCAGGCGAACTGGCCCGGCTGCACGCTGCGGCACATCTACGGCACGACCGAGACCATGTGCTCGGGCTACAACCCCGAGCCGCGGGGCGACGCGCTCGCAACGCTCGGTCCCGGCTATTACACCGTGACGCGCGTCGTGAAGCTCGGCGGCGGCCCCGGCGACGAGGTGGCGGAAGGCGAGGAAGGCGAGCTCATCGCCGATGCCCAGGTCGACACGATTTTCCTCGGCTATCTCAACCGGCCCGACGCCACGGCCGAGAAGATCCGCGAGGGCTGGTACTTCACCGGCGACGTGGTGCGGCGCGAGCCCGGCGGCATGTGGACGCTGATGGGCCGAGTCGACGACATGATCCGGTCGGGCGGCGAGAACATCCATCCCGAGGAAATCGAGGACACGCTGAAGACGCATTCCGGCCTGGCCGAATCCTCGGCGATCGCGCTGCCCGACGCGCGCTGGGGCCAGATCGCCGTGGCCTGCATCGTGAAGAAAGACCCGGCGGCGGACGGCGCCGCCCTGGCCGCCTCGCTCGACGCGCATTGCCGCGCCTCGGCGCTCGCCGCGTTCAAGCGCCCGCGCGCCTATTTCTTCGTCGACACGCTGCCGCGCAACGCCGCGGCCAAGGTGCTGCGTCGCATCCTGCGCGACCAGGCGGTGCGCGCGCGCGACGCGGGCGCCGCGAATTTCGTCGCGCCGGGCGAGAGGAAGGCGGGCGCGTAGCGACGCATGGCGGAGATCTTGCGGCGGCATCGCACCCGGTGCCGCGCCGGTGATAGACTGCACCCGCCGAAGCCCTCCAACGGATTCGACGGATGAACGGTTCCCTGAGCGATATTCTCGTCGTCGCCATCGACCAGGCGGTGGCGGCGCCCTATTGCACCTCGCGCCTCGCCGACGCCGGTGCGCGCGTCATCAAGGTCGAGCGGCCGGGCGGCGATTTTGCGCGCCATTACGACACGGTGGCCGGCGGCCTCTCCGCCTATTTCGTCTGGCTGAACCGCGGCAAGGAGAGCATCGTCCTCGACGTGAAGCGGCCCGACGATGCGGCGCTGCTCCGCCGCATGCTCGCGAAGGCCGACGTGTTCGTGCAGAACCTCATTCCCGGCGCGGCGGCGCGCCTCGGCTTCGGCGGCGACGAGCTGCGCGCGACGAATCCCGGTCTCGTCGCCTGCGACATCTCGGGCTACGGCGAAGACGGCCCGTATGCCGAGATGAAGTCCTACGACCTGCTGATCCAGGCCGAGACCGGACTCGCCTCGATCACCGGCCGCCCCGAAGGGCCGGGGCGCGTCGGCGTCTCGGTCGTCGATGTCGCCGCCGGCATGTACGCCTACATGGGCATCTTGGAAGCGCTGCTCGAGCGCGCGCGCACCGGGCGCGGCAAGACGATCAAGGTCTCGCTGTTCGACGCGATGGCGGACTGGATGACGGTTCCGCTGCTCTATCAGGAGCACACCGGCAAGGCGCCGCCGCGCGTCGGGCTCGCGCACCCCTCGGTGCAGCCCTACGGCCTCTACGACTGCGCCGACGGCCAGATCGTGATCTCCGTCCAGAACGACCGCGAATGGGAGCGCTTCTGCCGCCGCGTGCTCGGGCGGGATGCGCTCGTCGACGATCCGCGCTTCAACCACATGCCGGGGCGCGTCGCGAACCTGCCGGCGCTGAACGCGATCATCGCGCCGATCTTCGCGGCGCTGCCGCGCGAGACGCTGGCGGCGAAGCTGCGTGCTGCCGATATCGCCTATGGCGCGCTCAACACGGTCGCCGATCTCGCGAAGCATCCGCAGCTTCGCCGCGTCGCGCAGCCGACCGAGCGCGGCGAGCTTGCGCTGGTCGCCTCCCCGATCCGCCGCGGTCCGACGCCGGCGCGCTACAAGCCGATCCCCGCGCTCGACGAGCACGGCGCGGCGCTGCGGGCCGAGTTCGCGGCGCCGGCGGGCGGCGGCGCAGGCAATCGTTAACGACTTGGGCGCTATAGGCCCCGCAAACGGCGCGGGAGAATGCTCATGGCCGCCTTGTGGCGGGAGCGATTCGATGCCGATCGCGAAATCGTGGAGGTGGGGCCGGGCAACTTGCCCCGCGCGTTGCCGCCGCGCGGTTTCGTCCAGGTTCAGTTTTCGGAAGAGTTGGCGCCGCGCGAGCACGAGAAACTCGCCGCCCTGCTCGCCGGCCATCCCCACGCCTATCTGCGGGCATTCTGCTACTTCGGCCGTTCGCGGATCCGCTCCCTCGAATTTCTCGAGCACTATCGCGAGCTGACGGGATTTCACGCCGACCTCTACGATCTCGGAGACTTCGGCGGTCTCCGTCACCTCCCGCCGGGGCTCCGGTATCTCGGCATCGGCAGGACCAAATCCAAGGCAGTAGATCTGCGCGTCCTGGCGCATCTCGATGGGCTGGAGGATCTCGCACTCGAGGGCCATGCGAACGGCCTTGCCGATTTGCTCGCCTCGAAGCGCGGGCTACGGAGGCTCGCCCTTCGGTCGGTGACGCTGCCCGGTCTGGAGCCGCTGCGGCCGCTCGAGGATCTGGAGTGCTTCGAGCTCCGCCTGGGCGGAACGCGCGACCTATCGCTGCTGCCGCGTTTGGAACGCCTCCGATACCTCGAGATCTGGATGGTTTCGGGGCTCACCGACCTCTCGTGTCTGGCGGCGCAGGCGTCGCTGGAGGAACTCTTTCTCCAGTCGCTCGCGCGCGTCAAATCGCTGCCCGACCTGTCCGGCCTGCCGCGGTTGAAGCGCGTCCACCTGGAGACAATGAAGGGGATCACCGACCTTGCGCCGATCGCAAAGGCGCCCGCGCTCGAGTCGCTGCACCTCATCGCGATGAATCAGTTGCAGCCCGAGGCGCTCCGGCCCTTCGTCGGTCATCCGGCCTTGCGCGAATGCCGCATCGGTCTCGGCTCGCTCAAGCGCAATGCAGCCGCAGACGCGCTTCTGGGCCTCGGCAAGGCCGCGACGGCGGCGCCTTAGCCGCGGTCCGCACCCGACGCGGCACGTCCGCTCAGAGATGCGCCGAGCCGCCGTCCACGACGATGGTCTGGCCGGTGATGAACGACGCCGCATCCGAGGCGAGGAACAGAACCGCGCCGACCACGTCTTGCGGCTGCTCGCGGCGCGGAATGCATTGGCCGCGCGTGACCACGGTCCAGATCGCCTCGTCGGTGCCCGCCGAGCCTTCGGTGTCGGTGAGGCCGGGCATCACCGCGTTCACCGTGACGTTCTCGGCGCCGAGCTCGCGGGCCATCGCGCGGGTCATGCCGAGGATCGCGGCTTTCGAGGTGACGTAGTGCGTGAAGCCGGGGCGGCCGAGCGGCACCGTGCTCGACGAAACGTTGACGATGCGGCCCCAGCGGCGCTCGAGCATGTGCGGCAGCACCGCCCGCGCGCAGAGATAGGAGCCGGTCACGTTCACGTCGATGAGCCGGCGCCATTCCGCCACCGGAATCTTGTCGAAGCGCTTGCGGCCGAGCCCGGCATAGAGCGCCGCGTTGTTGACGAGGATGTCCACCGGCCCCAGCGCCGTGCGCACCGCCGCCGCCATCGCCGCCACGGCCGACTCGTCGGCGATGTCGCCGGGCACGGCGAGGGCGCGGGCGCCCGTGCGCGCGATCTCGTCCGCGGCGCGCGCGCTCGCGGCGGGGTCGATGTCGTTCACGGCCACCGCGGCGCCCGAGGCCGCGAACGCCCGCGCATAGGCCAGGCCGAGCCCGCGCCCGGCGCCGGTGACGAGCACGGTCTTCCCCGATAGATCGACTTTGAGCGCCGCCGTCATGGGTCTCCTCCCTCTGTTGGCCGCACTCTAGCGCGCACGGCGGCTTCCGGCGCCCGCCGCGGCGGTGGTATCTACCCTGCAGGAATGGAGGAACCGCCATGAAGGGCTTCACGTTTCAGACGACGCGCCAGATCGTGTCGGAGCCGGGCGCCTCGGCGCAGATCGGCGCGCTGATGAAGGGCCTCGGTGCCGCGCGCGCTCTGATCGTGACCGACGCCGGCATCGTGAAGGCGAAGCTGCTCGACGCGGCGCTGGCGAGCCTCCGCGCGGCGGGCGTCGCGCACGAAATCTACACCGACGTCGTCGCCGACCCGCCGGAAGCGATGGTCCTCGCGGCGGTGGAGGCCGGGCGGCGCTTCGGCGCCGACGGCGTGCTCGGGTTCGGCGGCGGCTCGTCGATGGACACGGCGAAGCTCGTCGCCTTTCTCCTGAAGTCCGAGCAGACGCTCGGCGAGATCTACGGCATCGGCTTCTGCAAGGGCTGGCGGCTGCCGCTCGTGCTCGTGCCGACGACGGCGGGCACCGGCTCCGAAGTGACGCCGATCTCGATCGTGACCACCGGCGCGTCGGAGAAGAAGGGCGTGGTCTCGCCGCAGCTCTTGCCCGACGTCGCGGTGCTCGACGCCGATCTCACGCTCGGCCTGCCGCGCCACGTCACCGCCGCCACCGGCATCGACGCCATGGTCCACGCGATCGAGGCCTTCACGAGCCGGCACAAGAAGAACCCGATGTCGGACACGCTGGCCAAGGAGGCCCTGCGCCTGCTCGCCGGCAACATCCGCGCCGCGTGCTTCGACGGCGGCAACCGCGAGGCCCGCGCCGGCATGCTGCTGGGCGCGATGCTCGCCGGCATGGCCTTCACCAACGCGCCGGTGGCTGCCGTGCACGCGCTCGCCTATCCGGTGGGCGGGCATTTTCACGTGCCGCACGGGCTTTCCAATTCGCTGGTGATGACGCACGTGATGCGCTTCAACGCGCCGGCCGCCGCCGCGATGTATGCGGAGCTCGCGCCGATCGTGTTCCCCAAGATCGGCGGCGCCACCGACGCGGCCAAGGCGGAGGCGATGATCGACGGCCTCGCCGCGCTGATCGCGGAAATCGGCCTCGAGACGAAGCTCGCCCAGGTCGGCATCAGCCACAATCACGTGCCGATGCTGGCCGAAGACGCGATGAAGCAGACGCGCCTGCTGGTCAACAATCCGCGCGAGGTGGCGTATGCGGACGCCGTCCGCATCTACGAGGCGGCGCTGTAGCGCCGCGCCGGAGCCGCGTCAGGCCAGCGTCATCCGCGCGCGGATCGCGCTCACGACCTGATCGGAGGGGCGCACGGTGGCGACGAGCAGCATGTCGCAGGCGGCGCCGGCGCCGCTCGAGAGCGGCAGCATCAGCCGCGTGAACGCGAACGCCTTGCCGTCGACCACCGCGGCGACGCGCTGATAGATCGGCGCCGACCGCGCCATCGCGGCGGCGATTTGCTCGACGAGATGATCGCGATACCACGAGGGCCGCACGTCCTCGATGAACGCGCCGCGCACGATGCCGAAATCGCGGTTTTCCATGTCGGAGCCGCAGAGCCGGATGCGATGCCCGCGCCGCGGCGCGTCCACGCGCTCGAGGAGCGCGGTGTGCTCGAGCGCCTTGGCGAAGCGCTCGGGCCGGAGCTCGCCGCTCGGCAGCACCGCGCGCCCGGCGGCGGCGTCGCGCCAATAGTCGCGCAACACCGAAAGCGGCGGCTCTAAGATCGTGTCGAGCGGCCGGTCTTCGGCGCTCAGCCTTCCGTTCACCATGTCGACGTCCTCGCCAGCCGATCCGCGGCCGAGCAGTTCTCGGCCGGCAACCGGCTGTGCGCGCACCCGGGCCGCGTGGCCCGGCCAACGGCAGATTCGCGGAGAGTTTCCTCGATGGCGCGCCCTTTGCGCTTCGGCTGTCCGCCGATTGCCATCCGCGCCGCCGCCCTCGCCGGGCCCGGCGCTCTCCAGTTGTCCGTGACGGAGGATTATCGCCTTTTGCGGTCGTCCTGCAAGACGTTCGGCGGCATCTACCCCCAGATGCGGCGCGCGACCTCCGCGACCAGCCCGAGCTTCTTCCGCTCGTCGGCGAGCGTGATCGGGTTGCCGCCGACGCTCGAGGCGAAGCCGCATTGCGGGCTCACCGAGAGGCGGTCGAGCGGCACGATCTTCGCCGCCGCCTCGACGCGGCGCACGAGATCGTCGGCCGACGGCGTCTCGGGCGCCTTGGTCGAGACGAGGCCGAGGACGACGCGCTTGCCGGGCGCCAGCGCCGCGAGCGGCGCGAAATCGCCGGACCGCTCGCTGTCGTATTCGAGGAAGAACGCATCGACCGCGGCGCGTCCGAACAGCTCGTCGGCCACCGGCGCGTAGCCGCCCTCCGCCATCCACTGCCCCTTGTAGTTGCCGCGACAGAGATGGAGGCCCACCGTCATGCCGTGCGGACGCTCGGCGAGCGCGCCGTTGATGAGATCGACGTAGAGGCGGATCACCGCCGCGGGGTCTTCGCCGCGCGCCGCGATTTGCGCGCGCACCGCGGGATCGCACAGCATCGCGAGCGGCACCTCGTCGAGCTGAACGTAGGTGCAGCCCGCGTCGGCGAGCGCGCGCAGCTCGGCGCGATACACGGCGACGAGGTCGTCGTAGAGCGACTCGAGGCGCGGATAGACCTTGCGGTCGGCGGCCTCGGCGCCGCGATAGAACAGCATCGCCGACGGCGTCGGCATCGTGACCTTCGGCGTGTGCGCCGTGTGCGCGCGCACGAAGCGGAAATCGTCGACGGTGATCGACCCGGTGCGCCGCACCTTGCCGTGCGCGTGCGGACACTCCCAGGCGCCGTGATCGCCCTGAAAGCGGAACAGCGAAGGCTTGGTCGAGAGGCCTTCCACCGCCTGCACGAAGCCGAGGAACCAGGAGCCGCGGCGGAACTCGCCGTCGGTGATCGCCTCCATGCCCGCCTCTTCCTGCAGGCGGATCGCCTCGACGACGCAGCGGTCCGTGATCGCCGCCAGCTCGGCGTCGCCGATCTTGCCCTCGGCGCGCGCGCGATGCGCGACGCGGAGCTCGGCCGGGCGCAGCAGGCTGCCGACATGTTCGGCGCGGAAGGGCGGGCGGGCGTCGGTCTTGTGCGCGGCCATTTTTCTAATATCCGTTAGAATTCACCGTCGACATAGCACGATGCGATCCGCGCTGTCCACCCTGCGAACATTAGGTACCGCGGCGATTGCAGGCGGGCGGAACGCCTTGCCGCGCCGCAACGCGCCGATTAGCTTGCGCGCCTGTTGCACTGCAGCGACACCGGAGGACGATCCATGCAACGCACGATTCTCGCCGCCGCGGCCGCGGCCGCTTTCGCCGCCACGCCCGCCTTCGCGCAGGAGCTGCGCATCGGCTTTCTCAACACGACGACCGGCGGCGGCGCGCTGATCGGCAGGCACATGGAAAACGGCTGGAAGCTCGGGCTCGAGCACCAGGGCTGGACGAAGGACGGCGACAAGCTGGGCGGCGTCGCGACCAAGGTCTTCTACGCCGACGACCAGGTGAAGCCCGACGTCGGCCTCAAGGAGGTCGAGAAGTTCCTGAAGCAGGACAAGGTCCAGATCGTCGCCGGCGTGATCTGGTCGAACGTGATGATGACGATCCAGAAGCCGATCTTCGACGCGAAGGTGGTGATCGTCGGCACCAATGCGGGGCCCTCCCCGCTGGCGGGCCCGCTGTGCAATCCGCTGATGGTCTCGACCTCGTGGGCCAACGACGACAACCACGAGGCGGCCGGCGAGCTCGTGCAGCGCGAGGGCGTCAAGACCGTCGTGGCGCTGGCGCCCAACTATCAGGCCGGCAAGGACAGCATCGCCGGCTTCTCGCGCTTCTACAAAGGCAAGATCGTCGAGACGATCTTCTACAAGCTCGGCGAGAGCGACTTCCAGGCCGATCTCGCCAAGGTGCGCGCGCTCAAGCCCGAGGCGGTGTTCCTGTTCGCGCCGGGCGCCATGGGCATCGCGTTCGTCAAGCAGTGGGCGGCGTCGGGCCTCAGCAAGGAGATGAAGCTCTATTCGGCCTTCACCGTCGACTACGTGACGCTCGGTGCCATGGGCGATTCCGCGCTCGGCGCGATCGTGCCTACGATGTGGAACAACGACATCGCCAGCCCGAAGAACGAGAAGTTCGTCAAGGACTACATGGCGAAATTCGGCCACATGCCGTCGAACTTCGCGGCGCAGGCCTACGACGCGCCGGGCGCGATCGCGGCGGGCGTCAAGGCTGCGGGCGGCAAGGTGGACGAC
>JAEULD010000239.1 GCA_016792765.1 Candidatus Odyssella sp. | reverse complement strand
GCCGTCCATCTGCGCCGCACCCGTGATCATGTTCTTGATGTAGTCCGCGTGGCCCGGGCAATCGACGTGCGCGTAATGACGCTTCTCCGTCTGATACTCCACGTGCGCCGTGTTGATCGTGATCCCGCGCGCCTTCTCCTCGGGAGCCTTGTCGATCTGGTCGTAGGCCATGAACGTGGCCCCGCCCGTCTCCGACAGCACCTTCGTGATCGCCGCCGTCAGCGTCGTCTTGCCGTGATCGACGTGACCGATCGTCCCGATATTGCAGTGCGGCTTCGTCCGCTCGAACTTTTCCTTCGCCATGGCGTCCTCTTGATCCTCGAGAGCGTGTCGTTGTCAGCGTTCCGGCGCTCAGGCCATCTTCTTCTTCACTTCTTCCGCGATCGCCGCGGGCACCCGGGCGTAGTGGTCGAAGTGCATCGTGTAGGTGGCGCGGCCCTGGCTCATGCCGCGCAGCGTGTTCACGTAGCCGAACATGTTGGCGAGCGGCACCAGCGCCTGGATGACGTTCGCGTTGCCGCGAATCTCTTCGCCGGTGATCTTGCCGCGGCGGCCGGCGAGGTCGCCGCTGACCGATCCGTAGTATTCCTTGGGCGTCACCACCTCGACCTTCATCAGCGGCTCGAGCAGCGCCGGGCCGCACTTCGGAATGCCCTCGCGGAAGCACGCGCGGGCCGCGATCTCGAACGCCAGCGCCGACGAATCGACGTCGTGGTAGGCGCCGTCGTAGAGCGCGGCCTTGAAGTCGATCACCGGGAAGCCGGCGAGCACGCCGGTCTCCTTGGCGCTTTCGAGGCCCTTCTCGACCGCCGGGATGAACTCCTTGGGGACGTTGCCGCCCTTGATCTCGTTCTCGAACACGAAGCCCACGCCCGGCTCCTGCGGCTCGAAACGCACCTTGATGCGCGCGTACTGGCCGGAGCCGCCGGTCTGCTTCTTGTGCACGTAGTCGATCTCGGCCGTGCGCGTGATCGTCTCGCGATACGCCACCTGCGGCGCGCCGACGTTGGCCTCGACCTTGAACTCGCGCTTCATGCGGTCGACGATGATCTCGAGATGGAGCTCGCCCATGCCGGCGATGATCGTCTGGCCGCTTTCCTGATCGGTCTTGACGCGGAACGAGGGGTCCTCGGCCGCGAGGCGCTGGAGCGCCAGGCCCATCTTGTCGTGGTCGGCCTTCGTCTTGGGCTCGACCGCCACCTCGATGACGGGCTCCGGGAATTCCATGCGCTCGAGCACGATCGGCTTGGCGGGATCGCAGAGCGTGTCGCCCGTGCGCACGTCCTTCATGCCGGCGAACGCCACGATGTCGCCCGCGCGCGCTTCCTTGATGTCTTCGCGATTGTTCGCGTGCATCAGCAGCATGCGGCCGACGCGCTCTTTGTTGTTGTTGCGCGTGGAATTGATGACGCCGTTGCCCGCCTCGATCACGCCCGAATAGATGCGCGCGAAGGTGAGCGTGCCGACATAGGGGTCGTTCATGATCTTGAACGCGAGCGCCGAGAACGGCTCCTCGTCGGTCTTCTGCCGCACCATCGGATCGTCGGTGCCGGGCTTGGTGCCCTTCACTTCCGGCAGGTCGTTCGGCGCCGGCAGATAGTCGACGACGGCGTCGAGCAGCGGCTGCACGCCCTTGTTCTTGAACGCGGTGCCGAGCATCACCGGCACGAACTTCGCCGCGATCGTGCCCTTGCGGACGCACGCCATCAGCTGCTCGACCGAGGGATGCTTGCCCTCGAGATAGGCCTCGAGGATCGCGTCGTCGGTCTCGACCGCCGCCTCGACGAGCTTCTCGTGGTATTCCTTGGCCTGGTCCTGGAGGCTCTCCGGGATGTCGACGACGTCGAACTTCGCGCCGAGCTCCTCGCCGGTCCAGACGATGGCCTTCATGCGGACGAGATCGACGACGCCCTTGAACTGGCTCTCGTGGCCGATCGGGAGCTGGAGGACCAGCGCGTTCGCGCCGAGCTTGTCGCGGATCGTGTCGACCGACATGAAGAAATCGGCGCCGACGCGGTCCATCTTGTTGACGAAGCAGATGCGCGGCACGCCGTACTTGTCGGCCTGGCGCCACACGGTCTCGGATTGCGGCTCGACGCCGTTCACGCCGTCGAACAGCGCCACGGCGCCGTCGAGCACGCGCAGGCTGCGCTCGACCTCGATCGTGAAGTCGACGTGCCCCGGCGTGTCGATGATGTTGATGCGGTGGTCGCGCCAGAACGCGGTGGTCGCGGCCGACGTGATCGTGATGCCGCGCTCCTGCTCCTGCTCCATCCAGTCCATCGTCGCGGTGCCTTCGTGCACCTCGCCGATCTTGTAGGACTTGCCGGTGTAATAAAGGATGCGCTCCGTCGTCGTGGTCTTGCCGGCATCGATGTGGGCCATGATGCCGATGTTGCGGTAGCGCTCGATGGGATGCGTTCGGGCCATTGCCGTATCCGCCGTTTTGCCGGTTACCAGCGGTAATGGGAGAAGGCCCGGTTGGCCTCCGCCATCTTGTGCGTGTCTTCCCGCTTCTTGACGGCCGTGCCGCGATTCTCCGCCGCCTCCATGATCTCGGTCGAAAGGCGATGCGCCATCGTGCGCTCGGCGCGCGCGCGCGCGGCCGTGATCAGCCAGCGCAGCGCGAGGGCCTGCGAGCGCTCGGGGCGCACTTCCACCGGCACCTGGTAGGTGGCGCCGCCGACGCGGCGCGAGCGCACTTCGATGTGCGGCTTCACGTTGTCGAGCGCGTTGTGGAAGATCTCGACCGGGTTCTTCTTCGTCTTCTTCTCGATCATGTCGAACGAGCCGTAGACGATCTGCTCGGCGGCCGACTTCTTGCCGCGCGACATGACGGTGTTCATGAACTTGGCGACGACGACGTCGCCGTATTTCGCATCGGGGAGGACTTCGCGCTTGTCGGCGCGGCGGCGGCGGGCCATGGGATGGTTTCCTTACTTCGGGCGCTTGGCGCCGTATTTCGAGCGGCGCTGGCGGCGCTTGGCGATGCCTTGCGTGTCGAGCGTGCCGCGGATGATGTGGTAGCGGACGCCGGGGAGGTCCTTGACGCGGCCGCCGCGGATCATGACGACCGAGTGTTCCTGGAGGTTGTGGCCCTCGCCGGGGATGTAGCTCACCACCTCGTACTGGTTGGTGAGGCGCACCTTGGCGACCTTGCGCATCGCCGAGTTGGGCTTCTTGGGCGTCGTCGTGTAGACGCGCGTGCAGACGCCGCGCTTCTGCGGCGACGATTCGAGTGCCGGAGACTTGCTCCGCGACTTTGGCGCCGACCGCGCGCTGCGGATCAGCTGGTTGATCGTCGGCATTCGATGCCTCTCGTCGTTTTGCCCGTCGGGCGCGGCCTTGGCGGGCAGCGCCTTTCTCCCGATCCTTCGCTTCCTCTGCCCAAGCGCGTCCCATCGGGGGCGGCCGGACAAAAATACCGACCGAAAAGCCCGTTCGGGCTCGTTTCGGCCGGTGCAGCGACGCCCGCTCCTCGGAGGCCCCCGAAGGGGCGCAAGTCAGGGCGTGAAGCTCGGATCTAAAAACAGCCGCGGGACTCGGCTGCGCCTCGGCGCCTGCCGTTGCCCCGCTCGGTCCTGCTGAAGTGCGGCGGAACCTAATCGCGGCAGTGCGTTACGTCAAGCGCTTCGCGGCGGTTTCGGGCCCCAAAACGGCACCCCTCCCATGCCGCACCGCGCGCGTTCTGTCGCAGTGCAGCATGGGCGCCCTAAAACCCTGCCACGAAGGGTCCGCGCGCCTACAGGCGCGGCCTTTCGCGCCCAGCACGGCTCTTATGCGAGAGAAAGTGAGCCGCGCCGTTCCCGGCCGGGATGGCCCGGCCAAACTGTCGGATGGACCGGGACAAGGCAGCGGATCGGGCGGGCCCAGCACGGCCTCGCTACCGACCCGGCCCCGGCGAACCGGCGGTGCGGGTCAGGGCGCGGTCGCCGTCTTGTAGTTGTTCGACGGGTCGATATCCGGCAGGCGGTTCCACACGAATGCGCCGCAGGTCCGACTCGTGGCCACCGGCGATATCGTCGACCCGATCTGCACGCTCGCGGACTGCCCGACCCTGAGCTCCGCCCAGCGGCACTGCACGAAACCGGTGTAGTTCTTCCCGGCTTTTGGCGTCGTCACGGCGGCGCACCCCGCCGGAAGGCGCGCGGTGATGACTTCCACCGGCATCAGCACGACCAGCGTCACGTCGCGGGCCGTATCGTCGTGGATGTTCTGGATCGTCGCGCTGCACACGAACTGCTTGCCGGTCACCGACGCCGTCAGCGCCGTGACGCCGACATTGCCGTTCAGGCGGTCTTGAGCGGCCGCCGATCCGCATAGCCCGAAAGAAACGGCGATGAGTCCGCGTATGAGTGCTTCGTGCATGGCCATCGTCTCCTTTTTTCCAGTTCCTCGTATGGCGTCGTCGATTCGCTTTGGGGCCGGCCGGTTCAGCGCACCGTCAGCACGGCCTGCGGCGACGATCGGCTGACGACGGGTCGCGCGCCGCCGCGCTCGAGCGTCAGCGAGTAGGTGCCGGGCTCGATCCTGCCGTCGTAATGCGCCCTGAGTTCCGTGACGGTCATCCGCTCGATCCGTAACGCCACGCCCTGTCCGGCGCCGCGCGTCGGACGCAGGGTCGCGACGATCCCGTCGCGGGCCGCCGGAAACGTGCCGCTCGCGGTGACGACATGGCCGCGAATCTTCACCCCCGGCATCACGCTTGCGCGGCCGACGACGGCTTCGAACGGAGCGCCTGCCGGGCGCCATTGCACCGACGCCGTCGGCGGGGCGGCACGAAGATCGAAATTCACTTCGAGGCGCACGCCCGAGGGGGTTCCGTCGCCCCATACCGGCTCGAACTCGTTCGGCCCCGACGGAAGGAACGGCCCATCGCCGGGGCCGCGCGTGCCGACCAGATATGTCGCGAACATGTCGAAGTTCGACGCGTTCACGTTCGCGGCCGTGAGCGGCGGCGGCCAGCGGAACTTCACCAGCGAATGGTCGGTGTTCTTGGCCACGTACCACACGGCAATGCCCGACGCGGGGGCGAAGTTGTCGTTGACATCGCGGTTGTTGCGGAATTCGAGCATGAAGAACTCGTTGCTGCAGCGTGCGGGGTGATAGAGCACGACGGGCCCGAATTCCTGGCTCCGGGCTTGGCGCGACGCCGCCCAGACCGCGACCGAGCCCGAACGGCCGATCTGCGCGAAGCGGGGGGCGATCCAGCCGCTGCGCAACCGATGATAAGGGTCGAGCAGTATCGCCCGATTGTCGGTCGACGCGACCTTGCGCGAGAACCCCCCGAAGAACGATGCGCGGTCGTTGAGCGCGCGCGGCCCGTAGATGTGATCGGGGAAGCCCAGCACGTGGAATATCTCGTGCGCGAACACGCTGATATCGACATCCTCGTCCAGGTTCGCGGTCCGGCCGCGGAAGCGGTAGCTGCGCGGGGCGCCTCTCGCGCCGACCTGAAAGAGCAGCTCGCTGTCGTGCCAGCGCGTCTGCCCGGTGCCGCCCGGCGCCGTGGGGCCCACGCGAACGACCACGAGCTCGCGCTCGTCGACGACGCCGTCCCCATTCCTGTCGTAGTCCAACATCGGGAACTTCTGGGAGGTGAGCTTCGTGACGATGCGGTCGTATTCGAGGGCCGAGCCCTTCGCGGCTTCCTCCAGGCTTTTCGGATAGAGAACTTCCACGATGCCCGCCTTCGTGAAGCCAAACCTGCCCGCGGAGATGGCGCGGTAGAGCCCGTCGACGGACGTGCGGGTCGCCCGCGAGGGCTCGAACATCAGAGCTTTGTAATAGCCCTGGCTCCGCACCACCTTGCGATCCGCGAAATGAACGATGACGAAGAGCAGCGGACGCTCGCCCTCGATCGCGACGGCCGGGCGCCCATAGCCCGCCGGCGTCGGCAGATCCGCGCAGGGCGACGACGGAACCTGAGCGTGAGCGGGAAAATCCGGCGACGGCACCGCCAGCATGAGGCCGGCTGCGAGGCAGGCGCCCCGCGGGCACGCACCGAAGACGCGCTGAAGCATGGCCATCCCCCCGCGATGCATTCGCCACCGCAGCTGCGTCGGGGCCGGCCGAAGCGGCCGCCCCGCCCGTCGACGACGGTGCGGCCCAAGCCCGGTGCGACCGTCGATCGAAGTTCTTCCGTCGCTGCACGCGCGAGCTTGTCGGAAATCCGGCCGGCGGGCATCATACGAACGGATGAACAGGCGAATACAACCGCCCGCCGGGGAATCACGGACATGCCGGTTAGCGCGTCGAATTTCGACGTCACGCGATTGTCGAGGCTGATCGAACGCACTTACGAATGCGCACTCGATCCGTCGCACTGGCCGGCGACGCTGCAAGCGATCGGGCTCGAATACGGCTTCATCGCGAGCACCATGCTCATGGTCGATTTCCGGACCGACGAGCAATTTCATCTCGCCGCCTGGAACTGCGAACTTCACTACCTGAAGCTAATTCGCGAGAAATTCGCGGCGAGCTCGGCCGCGATGTTTCGGCAGGCCCTGGCGCTGGTTCCGGAGCCCGACGAACCGCTGACGCTGTCGCGCGGTCCCTTCGATCTTGCGGCGTTTCAGCGCTCGCCGATGTATACCGAGTGGGCTCGCCCCCAAGGCTTCGGCGACGCCGCCAACGTCGTGGTTCTGAACGAACCGGCGCGCCTCGGGTCGATCGCCTTCGTCCGGGCCGAGCGCGACGGCCCGGTCACCGACGCGCAACTCCTCGTGCTTCGGCTGCTCGCGCCGCATCTCCGGCGGGCGGTCGCGATCGCCGACATCATGAGCGTCGGGGCGATGCGCGCGCAGGTCTTGTCCGGCGCGCTCGATCTCCTGGCGGCCGGCGTTGTCGTCGTCGACGCCCGCGGCGGCGTGATCGAAGCCAATGCGGCGGCGAGGCAGATGGGCCGGAAGGGATGGCCCATCGTCCTCTCGAACGGCCGCTTGACCGCCACCTACGACAAGGCAAACGCAGAATTGCAGGACGCGATCGCATGGGCCACGCGCCGCCGCTACGATGCCGCGGGCCCGCCATTCGAAATCGGCCTGAACGCCGCCGCCGATCCGCCCGCCCTCGCCCATATCTTGCCGGTGGGCGACACCGCCTCCCGGTCGCCGTTCGCCGCGGGCGGATGCGCTGCGGTTTTCGTGACGACGGCGCAGATGGACCGCGCCGTCCCCGTGGCTTCCATCGCCGCGAGCTTCGGGCTGACGCCGGCCGAAAGCGCCCTGTTCGGTCAACTCGCGTCAGGGCGCAGCCTGGGCGATTCCGCCGAGGCCCTGAACATCGCGCTGACGACGGCCAAGACGCACTTGGCGCACATCTTTGCGAAGACGGGCGTGTCTCGGCAATCGGAGCTGATCCGCCTCGCTCTCACGCTGGCGCCCAAACTCGCTTCGCGCAACTGACGAAGCCGAAGGGCGCCAGCGTTTTCGGGTGAGCGGTACTACCTCGCGCCGGCGGCGGTCGCCTTCTCCATCTCGCGGGCTTCCTTCTCCTTGCGCTGGGCGATGAGCTTCTGGTCGCGCTCCATCGCGTCGTAGCGCAGGCGCTTCATCACGCTGCCGGTGCCGGCGGGGATGAGGCGGCCGACGATGACGTTCTCCTTCAGGCCCGTCAGGTCGTCGCGCTTGCCGTTGACGGCGGCCTCGGTGAGGACGCGCGTCGTCTCCTGGAACGAGGCGGCGGAGATGAAGCTCTTGGTCTGCAGGCTGGCCTTGGTGATGCCCTGGAGAACGGGCCGCGCCTCGGCGATCTTGAGCTTCTCCTTGAGGGCGCGGGCGTTGACCTCGTCGAACTCGTCGCGATCGATCTGCTCGCCGACGAGGAACGTCGTGTCGCCGCCGTCGATGATCTCCACCTTCTGCATCATCTGGCGGATGATGACCTCGATGTGCTTGTCGTTGATCTTCACGCCCTGGAGCCGGTAGACCTCCTGGATCTCCTTGATCAAGTACTCGGCCAGCGCCTCCACGCCCTTGACGGCGAGGATGTCGTGCGGAACCGGGTTGCCGCTCATCAGAAGGTCGCCCTTCTCGATCACGTCGCCTTCCTGCACGGTGATGTGCTTGCCCTTCGGGATCAGATACTCCTTGGGCTCGCCGTCCTGCGGACGCACGACGATGCGGCGCTTGGCCTTGTAGTCCTTGCCGAACTCCACGCGGCCCGCCGTCTCGGCGATGATCGCGTGATCCTTGGGGCGCCGCGCCTCGAACAGCTCGGCCACCCGCGGCAGGCCGCCGGTGATGTCGCGCGTCTTCGAGGTTTCGCGCGGGATGCGCGCGAGCACGTCGCCGGCCTTGACGCCGGCGCCGTTCTCGACCGACAGGATCGCGTCGACCGAGAGGAAGTAGCGCGCCTCGGCCCCGTTCGGGAGCGTCAGCACCTTGCCGTTGGCGCCCTTGATCTGGATGCGCGGGCGGAGATCGGCGCCGCGCGCCTGCTGGCGCCAGTCTACGACGACCTTGCTCGAGATCCCGGTCGCCTCGTCGGTCACCTCGCGCATCGAGGTGCCCTCGATGAGATCGACGTACTCGATCGTGCCCTCGCGCTCGGTGAGGATCGGGATCGTGTAGGGATCCCATTCCGCGAGGCGCTGGCCCTTCGTCACCTTCACGCCGTCGTCGACGTAGAGCTTGGCGCCGTGCGGCACGCGGTGCCGCGCGCGCTCGCGGTTGTTCTCGTCCTTCAGCACGATCTCGAGGTTGCGGCTCATCGCGATCAGGCGGCCGTCGCTGTTCTTGACGACGTTCTTGTTCGCGAGCGTGATCGTGGCGTCGAGCGGCGCCTCCACGGTGCTCTGCTCGGCGCCGCGCTGCGCGGCGCCGCCGATGTGGAACGTCCGCATCGTGAGCTGCGTGCCCGGCTCGCCGATCGACTGCGCGGCGATCACGCCGATCGCCTCGCCGATGTTGACCGGCGTGCCGCGCGCGAGATCGCGCCCGTAGCACTTGCCGCAGACGCCGATCTTGGTCTGGCAGGTGAGCACCGAGCGGATGCGCACGAGGTCGATGCCGGCCTTCTCGATCTGCTCGGCCGCGGCCTCGTCGATCATCTCGCCGCCCTTGACCAGGATCTTCTTGCGGTTGGCCGGATCGGCGATGTCTTCCACCGCCGTGCGGCCGAGGATGCGCTCGGCCAGCGACACCACGACCTCGCCGCCTTCCACGATCGTGCGGATGTGGATGCCCTCGGTCGTGCCGCAGTCTTCCTCGTTGATGATGCAGTCCTGCGCCACGTCGACGAGGCGGCGCGTGAGGTAGCCGGAGTTCGCGGTCTTGAGCGCGGTGTCGGCCAGACCCTTGCGGGCGCCGTGCGTCGAGTTGAAGTACTCGAGCACGGTCAGGCCTTCCTTGAAGTTCGAGATGATCGGCGTCTCGATGATCTCGCCCGACGGCTTGGCCATGAGGCCGCGCATGCCGGCGAGCTGCTTGATCTGCGCCGGCGAGCCGCGCGCGCCGGAGTGGGCCATCATGTAGACCGGGTTCAGCGGCTCGCCCGGCTTGATCGCCTGCATCTCCTTCATCATCGCTTCGGCGACGCGGTCGGTGCACGCCGTCCAGGCGTCCACCACCTTGTTGTACTTCTCGCCCTGCGTGATCAGGCCGTCCTGGTACTGCTGCTCGTAGTCCTTGATCTTGGTCTGCGTCTCCGCGATCAGCTTCTCCTTCGCCGGCGGGATCTTGAGATCGTCCTTGCCGAACGAGATGCCGGCGCGGCAGGCGTAGCTGAAGCCCAGGCCCATCACGCGGTCGGCGAAGATCACCGTCTCCTTCTGCCCGCAGTGGCGGTAGACCATGTCGATGACGTTGGAGATTTCCTTCTTCGTCAGCACCTGGTTGATGAGCCGGAACGGCACGGCCGGGTGCTTCGGCAGCACCTGCGACAGGATCATGCGGCCGGGCGTCGTGACCACCTTCTGCTCGATCGGCTTGCCGGCCGCGTCGGCGGTCCGGAAGATCGAGCGGATGCGCGTGTGCAGGTGGATGGCCTTGGAGGCGAGGCCGTGCTCGATCTCGGCCACGTCGCCGAAGAACGGCACGCGATGCGCGGTGAACTTGCCGGACTTCACCGCCTTCCAGACCGCGCCGAGATCGGCGAGATCGGGCTCGCGCATCGTGTGCTCGGGATCGCGCACGACGAGGCTGCCGCTGGCGAGGCCGTGCCCGAGCGCGTCCTGCGACGGCACGCTCGCCTTCGGGCCCACGAGATCGACGCGCTCGTAGGAGAGGTGATAGATGCCGAGCACGATGTCCTGCGACGGCACGATGATCGGCTTGCCGTTGGCGGGGCTCAGGATGTTGTTCGTCGACATCATGAGCACGCGCGCCTCGAGCTGCGCCTCGAGCGAGAGCGGCACGTGCACGGCCATCTGGTCGCCGTCGAAGTCGGCGTTGAACGCGGTGCAGACCAGCGGATGGAGCTGGATCGCCTTGCCCTCGATCAGCACCGGCTCGAACGCCTGGATGCCGAGGCGGTGCAGGGTCGGCGCGCGGTTGAGCAGCACCGGGTGCTCGCGGATCACCTCTTCGAGGATGTCCCAGACCTCGGGCAGCTCCTTCTCGACCTTGCGCTTGGCGGCCTTGATCGTGGTGGCGAGCAGCTTCTTCTCGAGCTTGGCGTAGATGAACGGCTTGAACAGCTCGAGCGCCATCTTCTTCGGCAGGCCGCACTGGTGCAGCAAGAGCTCGGGCCCGACGACGATGACCGAGCGGCCCGAATAGTCGACGCGCTTGCCGAGCAGGTTCTGGCGGAAGCGGCCCTGCTTGCCCTTCAGCATGTCGGACAGCGATTTCAGCGGCCGCTTGTTGGCGCCGGTGATGACGCGGCCGCGGCGGCCGTTGTCGAACAGCGCGTCGACCGCCTCCTGCAGCATGCGCTTTTCGTTGCGGATGATGATGTCGGGCGCGCGCAGCTCGATGAGCCGCTTCAGGCGGTTGTTGCGGTTGATGACGCGGCGGTAGAGGTCGTTGAGGTCCGACGTCGCGAAGCGGCCGCCGTCGAGCGGCACCAGCGGGCGCAGCTCGGGCGGGATCACCGGGATGATGTCCATGATCATCCACTCGGGCTCGCTGCCCGATTCGACGAACGCCTCGACGAGCTTCAGGCGCTTGACGAGCTTCTTGCGGCGCGCTTCCGACTTCGTCTCGCGCAGCTCCTCGCGCAGCTTCACCTTCTCCTCGGGCATCTCGAGCACCGAGAGCATCTGCTTCAGCGCCTCGGCGCCGATGCTGACCGTGAACGCGTCGGGGCCGAACTCGTCCTGCGCCTTCTGGTACGCCTCCTCGGTCAGCACCTGGTGCATCTTGAGGTTGGTGAGGCCGGGCTCGATGACGACGTACTGCTCGAAATACAGCACGCGCTCGAGGTCGCGCAGCGTCATGTCGAGCAACAGGCCGATGCGCGACGGCAGCGACTTCAGGAACCAGATGTGCGCCACCGGCGAGGCCAGCTCGATGTGGCCCATGCGCTCGCGGCGCACCTTCTGCAGCGTGACTTCGACGCCGCACTTCTCGCAGGTGATGCCCTTGTACTTCATGCGCTTGTACTTGCCGCACAAGCACTCGTAGTCCTTGATCGGGCCGAAGATGCGCGCGCAGAACAGGCCGTCCCGCTCCGGCTTGAAGGTGCGGTAGTTGATCGTCTCGGGCTTCTTCACCTCGCCGCTCGACCACTGCTTGATCTGCTGCGGGCTCGCGATCGAGATGCGGATCTGGTCGAAATCCTCGGTCTTCTTGACCGGACCGAACACGCTCGTAATCAGCTCGTTCATCGCCATGTGATGCTGCCTTCCTTGAAAGGCTGAAGTTTCGTTTCGTGAGCGCCGTTACTGCTGCTGCGCGATCTTCTGCGTGTCGCTCTGCTTCAGCTCGACGTTGAGGCCGAGCGAGCGGAGCTCCTTCACCAGCACGTTGAAGCTTTCGGGGATGCCCGCCTGGAACGTGTCGGAGCCGCGCACGATCTTCTGGTAGGCGTCGGTGCGGCCGGCCACGTCGTCTGACTTGACGGTGAGCATCTCCTGCAGCGTGTAGGCGGCGCCGTAAGCCTCGAGCGCCCACACCTCCATTTCGCCGAAGCGCTGGCCGCCGAACTGCGCCTTGCCGCCCAGCGGCTGCTGGGTGACGAGGCTGTAGGGGCCGATCGACCGCGCGTGGATCTTGTCGTCCACGAGGTGGTGCAGCTTCAGCATGTAGATGTAGCCGACCGTGACCTTGCGCTCGAAAGGCTCGCCGGTGCGCCCGTCGACGAGCGTCACCTGCCCCGACGAATCGAGGCCCGCCGCCTTCAGCAGCTGGACGATGTCGTCTTCGCGCGCGCCGTCGAAGACGGGCGTCGAGACCGGAACGCCGCCCTTCACCGTCTCGGCAAACCGCAGCAGCTCCTCGTCGGTCATCTGCGTGTAGTGCTTGCGGTACTCGGCTTCGCCGTACACCTCGCGCAGCATGTGGCGGATGTTCTTGACCGCCTCGGCCCGGGCGCCGCGCGCCGCCTCTTCGGCGATCGCGCCGATCTGCTTGCCGAGGCCGGCGACCGCCCAGCCGAGATGCGTCTCGAGGATCTGGCCGACGTTCATGCGGCTCGGCACGCCGAGCGGATTGAGCACGAGATCGACCGGCGTTCCGTCGTCGAGATAGGGCATGTCCTCGATCGGCGCGATCTTGGACACGACGCCCTTGTTCCCGTGGCGGCCGGCCATCTTGTCGCCCGGCTGCATTTTGCGCTTCACGGCCACGAAGACCTTGACCATCTTCATGACGCCCGGCGGCAGCTCGTCGCCGCGCTGCAGCTTCTCCACCTTGTCGGCGAAGCGCGCCTCGATGCGGGCGACGGCGGCATCGAAGACCCGCGTCTGGTCTTCGATCTTCTGCATCACCTTGTCGTCCTTGACCGAGATGTTGCGCCAGTTGCCGGGCGCCATCTCGTTCAGCATCTCGCCGGTGAGCTTGGCGCCGGCCTTGATGCCCTTCATGCCGGACGAGGCGGTCTCGTCCTTGAGGAGGTCGAACAGGGCCTTGTAGTAGTTGCGCTCGAGGATCGCCTTCTCGTCGTCGCGGTCCTTGGCGAGGCGCGCGATTTCCTGGCGCTCGATCGCCATCGCGCGCTCGTCCTTCTCGATGCCGCGGCGCGAGAACACCCGCACCTCGACGACCGTGCCGGTGACGCCCGGCGGGACGCGCAGCGACGTGTCGCGCACGTCGGAGGCCTTCTCGCCGAAGATCGCGCGCAGCAGCTTCTCTTCCGGCGGCATCGGCGATTCGCCCTTGGGCGTCACCTTGCCCACGAGAATATCGCCCGGATTGACCTCGGCGCCGATGGCGACGATGCCCGCTTCGTCGAGGTTCTTGAGCGCCTCTTCGCCGACGTTCGGGATGTCGCGCGTGATCTCTTCCGGCCCGAGCTTCGTGTCGCGCGCCATCACCTCGAATTCCTCGATGTGGATCGAGGTGAAGACGTCGTCGCGCACGATGCGCTCGGAGATGAGGATCGAATCCTCGAAGTTGTAGCCGTTCCACGGCATGAACGCGACGAGCACGTTGCGGCCGAGCGCCAGTTCGCCGAGGCTCGTCGACGGGCCGTCGGCGATGATCTCGCCCTTGTCGACGTGGTCGCCCACCTTCACCAGCGGACGCTGCGTGATGCAGGTGTTCTGGTTCGAGCGCTGGAACTTGAGCAGGTTGTAGATGTCCACCGCCGGCGCGTTGCTGTCGTCGCCGCGCGCGCGGATGACGATGCGGGTCGCGTCGATCTGGTCGACGGTGCCGGCGCGGCGCGCCACGATCGTGGCGCCCGAATCGCGCGCCACCACCGCCTCCATGCCGGTGCCGACGAGCGGCGCCTCGGCCTGGAGCAGCGGTACCGCCTGGCGCTGCATGTTCGAGCCCATCAGCGCGCGGTTCGCGTCGTCGTTCTCGAGGAACGGGATCAGCGACGCGGCGACCGAGACGAGCTGCTTCGGCGAGACGTCGATGTAGTCGATGCCCTCGGGCGTGACCATCACGAAGTCGCCGGCCTTGCGGCACGGGATGAGGTCTTCGGTGAACTTCCCGTTCTTGTCGAGCGGCGCGTTGGCCTGCGCGATCGTGTACTGCGATTCCTGCATCGCCGAGAAATAGTCGACGTGCTCGGTCACCTTGCCCTTCTCGACCTTGCGGTACGGCGTCTCGATGAAGCCGTACTTGTTCACGCGCGCGTAGGTGGCGAGCGAGTTGATGAGGCCGATGTTCGGGCCTTCCGGCGTCTCGATCGGGCAGATGCGGCCGTAATGCGTCGGGTGCACGTCGCGCACCTCGAAGCCGGCGCGCTCGCGCGTGAGGCCGCCCGGACCCAGCGCGGAGAGACGCCGCTTGTGCGTGATCTCCGAGAGCGGGTTGGTCTGGTCCATGAACTGGCTGAGCTGCGACGAGCCGAAGAACTCGCGCACCGCCGCCGCCACCGGCTTGGCGTTGATGAGATCGTGCGGCATCACCGAATCGATCTCGACCGTCGACATGCGCTCCTTGATCGCGCGCTCCATGCGCAGGAGGCCGATGCGGAACTGGTTCTCCATCAGCTCGCCGACCGAGCGCACGCGCCGGTTGCCGAGATTGTCGATGTCGTCGATCTCGCCGCGCCCGTCCTTGAGATCGACGAGCACCTTCACGATCGCGAGGATGTCGTGCTTCCGCAGCACGCGCATCGTGTCGGCGACCTCGATGCCGAGGCGCATGTTCATCTTGACGCGGCCGACCGCGGAGAGATCGTAGCGCTCGCCGTCGAAGAACAGGCCGTTCAGCAGCGTGTCGCCCGCCTCCACCGTCGGCGGCTCGCCCGGCCGCATCACGCGGTAGATGTCGAGCAGCGCTTCTTCGCGGTTGCGATTCTTGTCGGCCGCGAGCGTGTTGCGGATGTAGGGGCCGACGTTGATGTGGTCGATCGCCAGGATCGGCAGCTCCTTGACGCCCGCCGCCATCAGCTTCTCGATGATCTGCGGCGTGATCTCGTCGCCGGCCTCGACGTGGATCTGGCCGGTCTTCTCGTTGACGATGTCCACCGCGGCGTGCTTGCCGTAGAGCTCTTCGTTGGGCGCGACGCGGTCCTTGACGCCCTGCTCCTGCAGGCGCTTCAGGAAGCGCGGCGTCATTTTCTCGCCGGCATCGGCGATCTTCTTGCCGGTCTTGGCGTCGAGCATGTCGCCTTCGAGCTTCATGCCCTTCAGGCGCTCGGGGTCGAACTTCGTGACCCAGCCCTTGTCGGCGCGCTTGTAGACGACCTGCTCGAAGAAATAGTTGAGGATCTCCTCCTGCGTCATGCCGGAGATCTCGGTCGGATCGACCGGCTTGCCCGCCTTCTTGCGATCCTCGACGAGCTTCTCCGAGCCCTCGCCCGGCAGCGCCATCAAGAGCGTCGTCACCGGCAGCTTGCGGCGCCGGTCGATGCGGACGTGCACGATGTCCTTGGCGTCGAACTCGAAGTCGAGCCACGAGCCGCGATACGGGATGACGCGCGCGGCGAACAGGTATTTGCCCGAGGAGTGCGTCTTGCCCTTGTCGTGGTCGAAGAAGACGCCCGGCGAGCGGTGCATCTGCGAGACGATCACGCGCTCGGTGCCGTTGACGACGAACGTGCCGTTCTTGGTCATGAGCGGCATGTCGCCCATGTAGACGTCCTGCTCCTTGACGTCGCGGACGGACTTGGCGCCCGTCTCTTCGTCGACGTCGAACACGACGAGGCGCAGCTTCACCTTGAGCGGCGCGGCGAAGGTCATGCCGCGCTGCTGGCACTCTTCCACGTCGAACTTCGGCGTCTCGAGCTCGAAGTGGACGAATTCGAGCGTGGCCTTGCCGGAGAAATCGGTGATCGGAAAGACGGTGTGGAACACTTCCTCGAGGCCCCACATCCCGCGCTGCGTCGGCGGGGTCTCGGCCTGCAGGAAGTGATCGTAGGAATTCTTCTGAACCTCGATCAGGTTCGGCATCGGCGCCACTTCGGCAATGCGGCCGAAGGTCTTGCGGATGCGCGTGCGACCGGTGAACGCTTTCGCCATTGCTTCTTCCTCAAATGGAGCCCGCCTTCGGGCCCCGCTCTTCGATCACGCCGCCGGGGCGAAGCGCCCCGGGCGGAAATTCCTCGACGTCCGTCCCGTCATCCGCTCCGCCGGCGCGCGCCCCGCGCCGGCCGGAGACGGCAAAACGGCGGGTGGGCCGCCGGACGCGTGTCCGGCAGCCCCCGCCTCGTGCTTCGTTCGGAAAGCGCTGCGGCCAAGCTTACTTGAGCTCGACCGTCGCACCCGCCGCTTCGAGCTGCTTCTTGAGCTTCTCGGCCTCGTCTTTCGCAACGCCTTCCTTGACCGGCTTGGGCGCGCCCTCGACGAGGTCCTTGGCCTCCTTGAGGCCGAGGCTCGTGATCGCGCGCACTTCCTTGATGACGTTGATCTTGTTGGCGCCGGCGTTGGCGAGGACGACGGTGAACTCCGTCTTCTCCTCTTTCTTCTCGGCCGCAGCCGCCGCGGGCGCCGCCTCGACCGCGACCGGAGCCGCCGCCGACACGCCCCACTTCTCTTCCAGCATCTTCGAGAGCTGAGCCGCCTCGATGACGGTCAGGCTCGAAAGGTCGTCCACAATCTTAGCCAGATCGGCCATATCGCATTACTCCTCGAACTTGGTTGGTTGCGTGACGGCTCAGGCCGCCTCTTTTTTCCCGTAGGCAGCGAAGACCCGCGCCAGTTGCGACGCGGGGGCCTGCGCCAGGACCGCCAGCCGCTGGGCCGGGGTCTGGATCATGCCGATCAGTCGGCCACGCAGCTCGTCCAGGGACGGCAGTTTCGCCAGGGAATCGACGCCGCTCGCATCGAGCAGGCTGCCGTCGAGGCAGCCCGCAACGATCTGCAGCTTCTGATTGTCCTTGGCGTATGCCGCCACCACCTTCGCCGCCGCGACCGGATCGGTCGAGTAGGCGATGGCCGTGGGTCCCTTGAAGCGATCGGCGAGGCCGCTGAACTTCGTGTCCTTGAGGGCGAGACGGGCGAGCCGGTTCTTCGTCACTTTGAACCGGGCCCCGGCGGCGCGCACTTTCTTGCGCAGGTCCGTCGCCTCGGCGACCGTCAGCCCGCTCGGATGGGTGACGACGACGAGGGCGGCCTTGCCGAAAATGTCGCGCAGCTGAGCGACCTGGTTCGCTTTTGCCGCTCGATCCACCTTGACCACTCCTTGCACATGCCCGCCTCGGCGCCGGCGGCGCTTCGGCGGGCGGTTCACGGCTGATGGGCTGCTTCACCCATCGACTCGATCGCCTGTCCCGGACGTTCGAGGTCGCGCTGTTCTCGCGAACGACGAAACCTTTCACCTCCGTCTATTGCAGGCCCCTCGCGGGCTTAGGTCGAAGGTCGCGAAGCGCCGTAAGCCGCCTGCGACCGTCCGATACCTGCAGTCTCGGACAGGGCCGGAGCGGATCGGGCCGAAGCCCGCGCCGCCCCGTTAGACGCCGTCGTTGCGTCCCGAAAGACGCAACGCGCGGCGAATTCCTATTGCGGGGCGGGGCCTCCGCCGCCCACTTCCGCGGGATCGATCTGGAGCCCCGGCCCCATGGTCGAGCTCACGCTCACCTTCTTGATGTAGGTGCCCTTGAGGTTCTGCGGCCGCGCCGCGTTGATCGCGGCGCAGATCGCGCGGACGTTGTCCTCGATCGCCTTCTCGCTGAAGCTGGCCTTGCCGATGCCGGCATGGACCACGCCCGACTTGTCGGCCTTGTACTGAACCTGGCCGCCCTTGGCGGCGCGCACCGCCTCGGTCACGTTCGGCGTGACGGTGCCGAGCTTCGGATTGGGCATCAGGCCGCGCGGACCCAGCACTTTGCCGAGCTTGCCGACGACGGCCATCATGTCCGGCGTGGCGATCACGCGGTCGAAATTGATCTCGCCCTTCTCCACCTTCTCGGCGAGGTCCTGAGCGCCGACGAGGTCGGCGCCCGCGGCCTTGGCCTCGGCGGCCTTGGCGTCCTTGGCGAACACGGCGACGCGCACGGTCTTGCCGGTGCCGCCCGGAAGCGTGACGGCGCCGCGCACGGTCTGATCCGACTGCTTCGGATCGATGCCGAGGTTGAACGCGATCTCGATCGTCTCGTCGAACTTCGCGGTCGCGTTCTTCTTCACGAGCTTCACGGCGTCGGCGACGCTGTAGAGCTTCTCGCGGCTGACGGTGCCGAACGCGGCGCGGAAACGCTTGCTGTGCTTGGCCATGGCCCTACTCCACCACCTCGAGGCCCATGGAGCGCGCGGAGCCCGCGAGCTGCTTGACCGCACCCTCGACGTCGTTCGCGTTCAGGTCTTTCATCTTCTGCTTCGCGATCTCTTCCAGCTGCTTCTTCGTCACCTTGCCGACGAATCCGCGGCCCGGCGTCTTCGACCCGCTCTCGATGCCCGCGGCCTTCTTGATGTAGTAGCTGGCCGGCGGCGTCTTCGAGACGAAGGTGAAGCTGCGGTCCGAGTAGACGGTGATGATCACCGGCACCGGGGTGCCCGGCTCCATCGACTTCGTCGCTGCGTTGAACTGTTTGCAGAACTCCATGATGTTGAGGCCGCGCTGACCGAGCGCGGGGCCGATCGGCGGCGAGGGATTCGCCTGCCCGGCCGGCACCTGGAGTTTCACGAAGCCTTCCACTTTCTTCATCGCCACGTCTCCTTACGCGGGCCGTCCGGCCCTTTGCGAAGGCGGATACGCCGCCTTCCTGCGTTGCGCGGTCCGGCTTTGGCCTGCCTCCCGCACCGTCACCGTCGTTCCCGAAACCGGGAACTTCCCGGCGTTCAGGTCTTCTCGACCTGACTGAATTCCAGCTCGACCGGCGTCGGCCGGCCGAAGATCGACACCGACACCTTGAGCCGGTTGCGCTCGCTGTCGACTTCCTCGACCACGCCGTTGAAGCTCTCGAACGGGCCGTCGCTGACGCGGACCGCCTCGCCGACCTCGAACACGATCGAGCTCTTCGGCCGCTCGACGCCTTCGCGCACCTGCTTCAGGATCGTCTCGGCCTCGCGGTCGCTGATCGGCAGCGGCTTGCCGTGCGCGCCGAGGAAATTCGTGACCTTCGCCGTGTTCTGGACGAGGTGCCAGGTGTCGTCGTTGAGCTCCATCTTGATCAGCACGTAGCCGGGGAACAGCTTGCTCTCCGCCGAGACCTTGGCGCCGCGGCGCATCTGCACGACCTCTTCGGTCGGCACCAGCACCTCGCTGATCAGGTCGGCGAGCCCCTTGGCCTCCGCCTGCTCCTTGATCGACTGCGCGACCTTCTTCTCGAAGCCGGAGTAGGCGTGAACGACGTACCAGCGCTGCGCCATGGTCTAGCGGCCCAGTCCCAGGACGGACTTCATGACGAAGCTCAGGATCGTGTCGGCGGCGAGGAAGAAGATCGCCACCAGCGTGACCATGACGAACACCATGAGCGTCGCCTGCAGCGTCTCGCGCCGGCTCGGCCACGTAACCTTGGCCGTTTCCTGACGCACCTCGCGGGAGAATCTGATTAGGTTTGCCATGTCCTCGTCTATCTCGCGGGTCTGGCAGGGGTGGAGGGCCTCGAACCCCCAACCTTCGGTTTTGGAGACCGACGCTCTGCCAATTGAGCTACACCCCTAGTCGGAACACGGAGAACAGATAGTGACGCGCTCTCCGGATTCCAAACCCTGTCCCTTCCCTCGCGTTACTTGATGATCTTGGCGACGACGCCGGCGCCGACGGTGCGGCCGCCTTCGCGGATGGCGAAGCGCAGGCCCTCGTCCATCGCGATCGGCTGGATCAGCTCCACTTCCATCCGGATGTTGTCCCCGGGCATCACCATCTCCGTG
>JAEULD010000219.1 GCA_016792765.1 Candidatus Odyssella sp. | reverse complement strand
GCGCGTCGTCGCCGGCTTCGTCGCGATCCTCGGGATCGGCGCGATCGCGCTGCCGACCGGCATCATCGCGAGCGCGTTCATCGAGGAGGCGAAGCGGCGGGATTTCGTGGTCACCTGGCAGCTTCTCGCCGACGTGCCGTTTTTCCAGAGGCTGATGGCGCCGCGCATCGCCGATCTCGTGCGCGTGCTGCGCCCGCGCTTCGCGCAGCCGGGCGAAATCATCGTGCGCAAGGGCGAGGACGGCGATTCGATGTACATCATCGCCTCGGGGGAGGTGGAAGTGGACCTCGGGCCCGGGCGGCCCGCGATCGCGCTGGGGCCCGGCCAGTTCTTCGGCGAGATGGCGCTGATCGAGCGCGCGGCGCGCACCGCGACCGTGCGCGCTTCCGGCGAATGCAAGTTGCTGGAGTTGAGCGGCCGGGATTTCCACGAGCTCGCGCGCCAGCACCCGGAACTCGACGAATCGATCCGCAAGATCGCCGCCGAGCGCAAGGCCGCGTCCCGCGCCGCGTCCCCCGCCGCCCCGGCGTGACGCGGGCTACGGACGCGCGCGCAGCGCCCGCGTCAGCGCGTCGACGAAGCGGTCCTCGTCGCGCGCGCTGACCCAGAGATGCGGCGTCACGCGCATCGCCGCGCGGCCGCGGACGCTGGCATGCACGTTCTCGGCGGCGAGGCGCGCGGCGAGGCCGTCGGGCACGCCGCTCGGGAAGCGCAGCCCGAGATAATGGCCGCCGCGCAAGGCGCGCGGCAGCGTCTCGAGCCCGAGCGGCCGGAGGCGGGCTTCGAGGCGGTCCGTCATCGCGCGCAGGCTGGCCTGGACGTTCGCCGCGCCCCAGGCGAGCAGCTGGGTCAGCGCCGCGATCGCCATCGGCACGAGATGGATGTTGGCCTTCTCGCCGACGTCGAACCGCCGCGCGCCCGGCTGGTAGTCGTCGCGGTAATCGACGAGGCGCGTGAAATCCTCGCTGCCCGCCCGCGTGCTCCAATGCTCCTCGATCGGCCGTCCCGCCTGCCGATGCGGCGCGACGTAGAGAAAGCCCATGCCGTAGGGGCCGAGCAGCCATTTGTAGGTCGCCGCCACGAGGTAGTCGGGCTGCACCGCGCGCACGTCGAGCGGCAGCGCGCCGAGCGACTGCGTCGCGTCGACGAACAGCGCCGCGCCCACCTCGCGCGCGCGCCGTCCGATCGCGACGAGATCGAGCAGCGCGCCGTCGGTCCAATGGACGTGCGGCACGGCCACGAGCGCGGTGCCCGCGCCGATGCGCTCCAGCACCGCGGGCGTCCAGTCGTCGTCCGCCGGCCGCGGCACCGTGTCGATCGCGGCGCCGCTGCGGCGCGCGGCCTCGCGCCACGCATAGACGTTCGACGGGAACTGCTCGTGCAGCACGACGATGCGCGCGCCGCGCGCGAATTCGAGATTCGCCGCCGCGATCGCGGCGCCGTAGCTGGTCGAGGGCTGGATCGCGATGTCGCCGGGGGCGGCGCCCACCAGCCGCGCGAACAGCGCGCGCGCCTCCTCGGCCTCGACGAAGAAGTGATGCGGGAAGATCTCCCACGGCCGCGCCTTGCGGCGCGCGGCGGCCTCGCCGGCCGCGACCGCGGACTTCATCAGCGGCGAGATGTAGGCGCAGTTGAGATAGGCGACGTCGTCGGGAATGTCGAACAGGTGACGCTGGCAGGGAATGATCGCGGCGCCTTGGGTCGTGTCCATCTTGCCCGCCCGCTCCTCACCGTTTGGGATGACTGTCGTAGAGCGCGCGCAGCCCCGCGCGCGTCGCCGGGCAGACGCCGCGCTCGGTGATCAGCGCCGTCACCAGGCGCGCCGGAGTCACGTCGAAGCCGTAATTGGCGGCAGCGCTGCCCTGCGGCGGCACGCGCACGCGCGTGAGCGTGCCGTCCGGCGCGCGGCCGGCGATCTCGGTCACCTCTTCCGCGCCGCGCTCCTCGATCGGGATTTTCATGCCGTCGTCGAGCGTCCAGTCGATCGTGCTGTGCGGCAGGCCGACATAGAACGGCACGCCGTTGTCGTTCGCCGCGAGCGCCTTCAGGTAGGTGCCGATCTTGTTGCAGACGTCGCCATTGGCGGTGACGCGGTCGGTGCCGACGATGCAGAGATCGACCATGCCGTGCTGCATCAGGTGCCCGCCGGCATTGTCGACGACGACCGTGTGATCGACGCCGTGCTGGCCCAGCTCCCACGCGGTGAGTGCCGCGCCCTGGTTGCGCGGGCGCGTCTCGTCGACCCAGACGTGGATCGGAATGCCGGCGTCGTGCGCCTTGTAGATCGGCGCGAGGGCCGTGCCCCAATCGACCGTGGCGAGCCAGCCGGCGTTGCAATGCGTGAGCACGTCGAGCTTGCCGCGCCGGCCCTTCTTCGCCCATGCCTGCTCGAACAGCCTGAGGCCGTGCTCGCCGATCGCCTCGCAGGTGGCGGCGTCGTCGTCGCAGATGTCCTTGGCCTTCGCGTAGGCGGCGGCGACGCGCTCGCCGCGCGGCCGGTTGCGCACCGCGTCGCGCACCGCGTCGAGCGCCCAGCGCAGGTTCACGGCGGTCGGCCGCTGCGCGAGCAGCATCGCGTGCGCGCGGTCGAGCGCCGCGTCGGACGAATCGGCGCGCAGCGCCATGCAGAGGCCGTAGGCGGCGACCGCGCCGATCAGCGGCGCGCCGCGCGTCTGCATCGTCTTGATCGCGCGTGCGCAGTCCTCGGCGCCGGCGAGGCGCAGCAGCGCGAATTCGTGCGGCAGCTTCGTCTGGTCGATGATGCCGACCGACCAGCCGTCGGGCTCGACCCAGACGCTGCGGTAATGCCTGCCGCCGATCTTCACCTGGTACGCCTCCGGCCCCCTGCGCCGCGGAAAGGGCGATCATCTGTGGGCGTGCGCCGGGCGAATCAAGCACTTTTTCGCCGGCCGGTGCCGCGCCTGTGACCGGTTTCACAGCGCCGTAACCCGGCATGGCGTATTTCCGCGCTCCCGAACTCGAACCTCCAGGAGCGTTCCGCCATGCGCCAGAATATCTTCATCGTGCTGTTCGGCCTCGCCGCCATCGGCCTCGGCGTTTACGAGTTCTACGATCTTGCCGCGATGGAGGCCGAGGGCGGCACGCGCCGCGTCCACTCGCTGATCAAGCTGGTCTACGAGGCCGGCGGCAAGGTCGCGGTCCTCGGCATTCTGGCCGGCGTCGGCGCCGTGATGGCGATCTTCGGCGGCGTGAAGATGCTCCGGAAGCCGCGCAACGAGCAGGCCGCGTAACGGCCCGCTTCTTCGTTCGTCCCGGCGCGGCTCAAGACAGGCCGCGCCGGCTGCGGCGGCGGATCGCTTCGACCAGCGCCTCCGGAATTCCGCTCAGCTCGGGCGCGATCATCGGCTCGCGTTCGGCGCGCGCGACCGGCTTCACGCCGAGTCCGACGATCGCCTCGAGCAGCCGTACCGCCGCCGCGGCGCCCTCGATCAGCGGCAGCGCCGTTTTGCCGTGGATGCGCGGATAGAGCGCCGACAGCGGCGGGCCGGACAGCACGACAAGCTCGCCCGCATCGCCGGCGGCGAGCTTCGCGCACAATTCGATCGTGCTGCGCGCGTAGGCCTCGGCATCGGCGATCGGCTCCAGAACGTGGATGTCGGTGAGGCGCTCGGCGACGCCGTGCGCCTTGGCCAGCGACCACATGCGCGGCACGGCGCTCTTGGCGATCGTGATCATCGCGAAGGGTTGCCCGGCGAGGCCCGCGGCCTTGAGCGCCGCCTCGGCCATGCTCAGCACCGGGATGCGGAAGAGATCGCGTGCCGCCGCAACGCCGAAATCCCCGAAAGCAGCGACGATGGCGGCGTCGCAGCCGGGCGCGTGCTCGGCGAGTGCCGCGAGCGCCGCGTGGGTGCCGATCTCGTATTCCGCCGCCGTGAGCATGAGCCGGGCGCCGAATGCGCCGGTGACGGGCACGATCGTCGTGCCCGGCGCGGCGGCGGCGCGGGCAATGGCGGCGAAGGCGTTGGTGGTTTCGGCCGACGTGTTCGGATTGACGAGCGCGATGCGCATGGCTCTCCCCCGTGTGCGGATCGACTGTAGCGCAGGGCACGCCAAGACGCTTTTCATCTTGATCGCCGGGCCGGATCGGACTAGATCGAAAACATATAGAGAACATAAAGAGATCATGCTGCAGCAGCTCCGTGCGGAGATCGCGCGCCTCGAGGGCTTCTCCACGCCCGGAACGGCCCGCTACTGCCCGACCGGCTGGCCGGCGATCGATGCCGCCCTGCCCGGCGGCGGCCTGCTCGAGGGCGCGTTGCACGAGATCCACTCGCCCGACCCCGCCGATGGCGCCGCCATGGGGTTCGCCGCCCGCCTGATGGCCAATTTCCAGAGCCGGGTTCCCGGGCGGACCGTGTTATGGGCGAGCTGCCGGACCGACCTGTTCGCCCCCGGTCTGCAAGCCGCCGGAGTCGACCCGGCCCGCCTGTTGGTCGCCCGGAGCCAATCCTCTTATGAAACATTATATATATGCGAAGAAGGACTTAAAACCAAAGCTCTGTC
>JAEULD010000184.1 GCA_016792765.1 Candidatus Odyssella sp. | reverse complement strand
GCCGAGCTCGCCGGCCCCGCCTGGGCGCCCCGAACGACGCGCGTGATCGGCGCCGACGGCGGCGCCGCGCCGGCCAAGCCGGCCAAGGGCAACGGCGCGGCCGCCGCGCCGGCGGCGTCGGCCGAGCAACTGCGCGCGGCGGCGCTCGCCTCGATCCGCGCGTTCATGCTGATCCGCACCTACCGCTCGCGCGGCCACCTGATCGCCAATCTCGATCCGCTCGGCATCGCCGAGCGCACCTATCACAAGGATCTCGACTACAAGAGCTACGGCTTCACCGAGGCCGATCTCGACCGGCCGATCTTCATCAACAGCATCCTGGGCTTCGGCGAGACGGCCACGCTGCAGCAGATCATCGACCGCCTCGTGCACACCTATTGCGGCAGCATCGGCGTCGAATACATGTACATCATGGAGCCGGCGCAGCGGCTCTGGATCCAGGAGCGCATCGAGCGCATCGAGAACCACACCGATTTCACGGTCAACGGCAAGCGCGCGATCCTCGAGCGCCTCACCGCGGCCGAGACGTTCGAGCGCTTCCTCGACAAGAAATACACCGGCACGAAGCGCTTCGGCCTCGAGGGCGGCGAGGCGACGATCCCGGCGCTCGAGCAGATCATCAAGCGCGGCGGCCAGCTCGGCACGAAGGAGATCGTCATCGGCATGCCGCATCGCGGCCGGCTCAACGTGCTCGCGAACATGATGGGCAAGCCGTTCCGCGCGATCTTCTCGGAGTTCAGCGGCAATCCCGCCAACCCCGAGGACGTGCAGGGCTCGGGCGACGTGAAGTACCACCTCGGCACGTCGTCGGACCGCGATTTCGACGGCAACATCGTGCATCTCTCGCTGACCGCGAACCCCTCGCATCTCGAGGCGGTGAACCCCGTCGTCGTCGGCAAGGTGCGCGCGAAGCAGATGCAGCGCGGCGATCTGGAGCGCGCGCGCAAGGAAGTGATGGGCCTGCTGCTGCACGGCGACGCGGCCTTCGCCGGCCAGGGCCTGGTGCCGGAAACGCTCGCGCTGTCGGAGCTCAAGGGCTACCGCACCGGCGGCACGATCCATTTCATCGTCAACAACCAGATCGGCTTCACGACCAACCCCACCTATTCGCGGCCCGGCCCCTATTGCACCGACGTGGCCAAGGCCGTGCAGGCGCCGATCTTCCACGTCAACGGCGACGATCCCGAGGCCGTGGTCCACGTCGCGCGCGTGGCCACCGAGTTCCGCCACGAATTCCAGAAAGACGTGGTCATCGACCTGTGGTGCTACCGGCGCCACGGCCACAACGAAAGCGACGAGCCGGCCTTCACGCAGCCGCTCATGTACCGCGCGATCGCGAAACAGCCGACGACGCGCACGGTCTACGCGCAGAAGCTCGCCGCGGAGAACGTGGTCACGAAGGAAGACGGCGACGGCCTCATCGCCTCGTTCGAGAAGCAGCTCGAGCAGGATTTCGAGGTGGCGAAGAATTTCCGCCCCAACAAGGCGGATTGGCTCGAAGGCGCCTGGACCGGCCTCGAGGCCGCGCGCGGCGAATACATCCGCGGCGAAACCGGCGTGCCGGCGGAGGCCCTGCAGCTCGTCGGCCGGCGCCTCACCGAAGTGCCGGGCGATTTCAACCTCAACCGCAAGATCGCGCGCCAGCTCGAGACCAAGCGCAAGGCGATCGAAAGCGGCGAGGGCATCGACTGGGCCACGGGCGAGGCGCTCGCCTTCGGCACGCTGCTCGCCGAGGGCACGCCGGTGCGCCTCTCGGGCCAGGATTGCGGGCGCGGCACGTTCTCCCAGCGCCACGCGGTGCTCGTCGATCAGGAGAGCGAGCGGAAATACATCCCGCTCGCGAACGTCAAGCCGGGGCAGGCGAACTTCGAGATCATCGATTCGCCGCTGGCCGAGGCCTCCGTGCTCGGCTTCGAATACGGCTACTCGCTCGCCGAGCCGCATTGCCTCGTGCTGTGGGAAGCGCAGTTCGGCGACTTCGCGAACGGCGCGCAGGTGATCATCGACCAGTTCATCGCCGCCGGCGAATCGAAGTGGCTGCGCATGTCGGGCCTCGTGATGCTGCTGCCGCACGGCTACGAGGGCCAGGGCCCGGAGCACAGCTCGGCGCGGCTCGAGCGCTATCTGCAGCTCTGCGCCGAAGACAACATGCAGGTCGTGAACTGCTCGACCCCGGCGAACTATTTCCACGTCCTGCGCCGCCAGATGCGGCGCAAGATCCGGAAGCCCCTCGTCGTGATGACGCCGAAATCGCTGCTGCGCCACAAGCTCGCGATCTCGCGGCTCGACGATTTCGGGCCCGGCTCGTCGTTCCACCGCGTCCTGTTCGACGGCAGCGGGATCGGCCCGGACGACACGATCAAGCGCGTCGTGCTCTGCTCCGGCAAGGTCTATTACGACCTGCTCGAGGCGCGCGACGAGCGCAAGCTCAACGACGACGTGGTCATCATCCGGCTCGAGCAGCTCTATCCGTTCCCGGCGCAGTCGCTGGCCGACGATCTCGGGCGCTTCCGGCAGGCCGAGATCGTCTGGTGCCAGGAAGAGCCGGCCAACATGGGCGCCTGGTTCTTCGTGGCGCCGCTGATCGAGGAGGTCATGGGCAAGCTGCGCATGGGCGGCCGTCCGCGCTACGCGGGCCGCGCGGCGGCGGCTTCGCCGGCCACCGGCCTCGCCAGCCGCCACGCCAAGGAGCAGGCGAAGCTCATCGACGAAGCGTTGTCGTTGTAGGGGCGCACGGCTGTGCGCCCTGTCCCAGCATCATGGGGGCGGCGAGGGGGCGCACAGCCGTGCGCCCCTACGATCGCAGAGGCTCTCGTTCGAAAGATCGGTCATGATTGAGATCAAAGTTCCCGCCCTCGGCGAATCGGTCAGCGAAGCCACCGTCGCGAAGTGGATGAAGCAGGTCGGCGACGCGGTCGCCAAGGACGAGCCGCTCTGCGAGCTCGAGACCGACAAGGTGACGCTCGAGGTCAACGCGCCGGCTGCCGGCACGCTCCAGGAAATCCGCGCCGCCGAAGGCGCCAATGTCGAAATCGGCCAGATTCTGGGCGTGATCGCCGAGGGCGCGGTTTCCGCCGCCGCGAAACCCGCCGCTGCCGCGAAGCCGGCGCCGGCCGCGGCGCCCGCGGCCGCCGCGCCGGCCGCCGCCGCGCCGCTCTCGCCGGCGGTGCGCAAACTCGTCGCCGAGAACGAGCTGCAGCCTGCCGCCATTCCCGGCACCGGCAAGGACGGCCGCCTTACCAAGGGCGACGTGCTCGCCTTCATGGAAAAGCCGGCCGCGCGCAGCGGCATGACGCAGCGCGCGCCCGAGCCGGCGGCGCCGCCGGCGCCCGCGCCCGAAGCGCCGCGCGCGGCGGGCGAGGCGGCAGCTTCGCAGCCGCGCGAGCAGCGCGTGCGCATGACGCGGCTCCGGAAACGCATCGCCGAGCGCCTGAAATCGGCGCAGAACACCGCCGCGATGCTCACGACCTTCAACGAGGTCGACATGAGCGCGATCCTGAAGCTGCGCGAGCAGTTCAAGGACGGCTTCGAGAAGAAGCACGGCGTGCGCCTCGGCTTCATGAGCTTCTTCGTCAAGGCCTGCATCCAGGCGCTCAAGGAGATTCCCGCCGTCAACGGCGAGATCGACGGCGACGACCTCGTCTACAAGAACCACTACGACATCGGCGTCGCGGTCGGCACCGAGCAGGGGCTCGTCGTGCCCGTGCTGCGCAACGCCGACCGCATGGGCTTCGCCGAGATCGAGAAGACGATCGGCGACCTCGGCCGGAAGGCGCGCGACGGCAAGCTCACGATCGAGGACCTCACCGGCGGCACGTTCACGATCTCGAACGGCGGCGTCTACGGCTCGCTGATGTCCACGCCCATCCTCAACCCGCCGCAATCCGGCATCCTCGGCATGCACAAGACCCAGCCGCGGCCCGTCGCGATCGACGGCAAGGTCGAGATTCGCCCGATGATGTACCTGGCGCTGTCCTACGACCACCGCATCATCGACGGCCGCGAAGCGGTGACGTTCCTCGTGCGCGTCAAGGAAAACATCGAAGACCCGCAGCGGCTGCTGCTCGAGATGTAGGCCGAGCGGCGCGCGCGGCGCGCGGCCGGCCGCGCATCCTCTCGCCGCTTTCTCCCGAACGGATCGCGCGCTCGCGCGTTGTCAAGGGTGCGTGCGCCGAACCCCGGCGCCGCCGGTCGCCGGCGTTTCCGCGCGATCCGTGTTGCCGCAAGCCGGGAGCGAAAGCCATGACCCTCAAGCTTCTGTCGGGCGCCTGCGCCGCCGCCGTGTTGGCCGCCGCCGGCTCCGTCGCCGCCCAGACCGCCACCGAGCCGCCGCGCGACGGGCCGTTGCTGCGCTCGCAGCCGCCGTCGGCGCCCCATCGCGACCCGGTCCTGCCCGAGGGCGCGCAGGTGCTACCGGCGCCCGATTCGCCGCCGGGCGTCGGCGCCGACCGCACCGATCTCGGCCGCGATTGCGCGCGCGCTCGATCGCGCGTGCAGCAGACGATCTGCAAGAACGGCGATCTCGTCGCGATGGACCGCGACGTCGCGCGCTTCGCCGGAGGGCTGCCGGGCGGCGCCGACCAGGGCGCCTGGGTCGCGCAGCTGGAAAGCTGCGAAGCCGGCGCCACCACGGTCTACGACGGCCCGATCTACGATTGCCTGCGCGCGCGCTACGAGCGGCGTCTCGTGCAGCTCTCGCGCATGGCCGGCGGCCGCCTCGCCGGCACCTACCGGCTCACGGGCCGGCCCGGCAATGGCAGCATGACCGTCGTCGAAGGGCCGCAACCGGGCCGCGCCAGCGTCCACTTCACCATGGTGACGGCGGAGGGCGCACGGGCCTGCGGCACGCGGATCGACACGCAGGTTTCGGAAGGCGCGATCGAGGGCCGGCCGGCGGGTCTGCCGGGCTGCCGCGTCGCGATCCAGCTCGATCGCGGCCGCGCGAACGTGCAGTCGAACGGCTGCGCCGCGCTCTGCGAGATGGGCCAGCGCGTCGACGGCGACTACCTGTCGCTCGGCGCGGTCGCGCCCGCCGCGCGACCGAGCGCCGTGCCGCCGGCTTCCCGCCCGTAGCGGCGGCGAGAACCGCGCAGATTACGGGAACGGCGCCGCGCTGATTCACGCGAACCGGCGCGAGCGCGCCGCGGCGGCGCCCGCGCCGCGCCGCAATTGCCGATTGGTCTCGGCCTCCTGAGGACTGGTCCTGAGGAGGTTCATCATGCGCATCACCGCTGCCGCGGCGCTCGCCGCGTTGTCCGCCGCCGCGTTCGCTCCGCCCGCCGCCGCGTTCTGCGGCTTCTTCGTCGGCAAGGCCGACGCCTCGCTGTTCAACGAAGCGTCGCAGGTCGTCATGGTCCGCGACGGCGGCAAGACGACGCTGACCATGCTCAACGACTACAAGGGCGCGCTCACCGAATTCGCGCTGGTGGTGCCGGTGCCGGCGGTGCTGAAGCGCGACGACATCCGCGTCGCCGACAAGGCGGTGTTCGACCGGATCGACGCCTATTCCGCGCCGCGCCTCGCCGAATACTACGACGCGAACCCGTGCGACCGGCGCCTCTACGACCGCATGCGCGTCGAATCCGCGCCGCGCCCGAGCGCGGGGCGCTCCGGATCGCAAGAGAAGGCGCTCGGCGTCGAGGTCGAGGCCCGCTACACCGTCGGCGAGTACGACATCGTGATCCTCTCGGCCTCGCAGTCCGACGGGCTCGAGACCTGGCTCGTGCAGAACGGCTACCGGATTCCCGCCGGCGCCGCGCGCGCGCTGCGCCCCTACATCCAGCAGAACATGAAGTTCTTCGTCGCCAAGGTGAATCTGAAGGAGCAGGCGAAGACCGGCTATTCGTATCTGCGCCCGCTGCAGTTCCGCTTCGAAAGCGCGCGCTTCATGCTGCCGGTGCGGCTCGGCATGATCAACGCGCAGGGGCCGCAAGACCTCATCGTCTACGTGCTCTCGCGCGTCGGCCGCGTCGAATCGACCAACTACCGCACGGTCAAGCTGCCCGCGAACATGGAGCTGCCCACCTTCCTGAAGCAGCCCGGCGAGTTCACGCGTTTCTATCGCGCGATGTTCGACCGCCAGGCGGGACGCGAGAAGCACAGCGTCGTGTTCACCGAGTATTTCTGGGACATGGCGTGGTGCGATCCCTGCGCGGCGAATCCGCTGACCGCCGCGGAGCTCCGCGAAGCCGGCGTCACCTGGGTCGCCGATGACGGCGGACGGCGCGGCCCGGGCGCGCAACCGGTCGTGCTCACGCGGCTCCACGTGCGCTACACGAAGGAGACTTTCCCCGAAGACCTCGTGCTGCACGAGACCAAGGATCGCGAGAATTTCCAGACGCGCTACGTGCTGCGCCATCCGTGGCAGGGCAGCGTCTTCCAGTGCGTCGGCGCGCTCGATGCCTATTGGCGCTATCGCGGCTCGGTGGCCGAGCGCGAGGAGCGCGCGGCACAGCAGCTCGCGAGTCTCACCGGCTGGGATATCGCCGACATCCGCCGCCGGCAGAGCCGCTAGCCATGCCCGCGATCGCCGTTGCCGGCGCGGGCGGAGGCGCCGTCGCTTCCGCCGCGCCGGCGCCGCGCCCGGCCGCGCGCGCCTGGCAGGCCTGGCGCGGCCTCGACGCGCGCCTGTTCCAGATCCTGTTCCTCGGCTCGCTGCTGCTGTTCGGCGCGCTGCTGCGGGATTTCGCGTTGCGCTGGGAGCAGGTGGCGCTCGCCTTCGCCGCCGGCCTCGCCGCGCAGGCGTTCTGGATCAGGGCGCTCGGCCTGCGCAACGCCGGCTATCTCTCGGCGCTCGTCACCTGCCTCGGCACCAGCATCCTGGTGCGCGCGGATTCGCTCTGGGTGCATCCGCTGCTCGCCGCCGTCGCGATGTCGTCGAAATTCGCGATCCGCATCCGCGGCAAGCACGTGTTCAATCCGGCCAACCTCGCGGTGATCCTCGCGATCGCCGCGGTGCCGGGGGCCTGGGCCTCGCCCGGCCAGTGGGGGTCCGACGTGCTGATCGGCCTCTGGTTCGTGTGCCTCGGCGTCACGGTCACGACCGGCGCGAAGCGGCTCGACGTCGCGTGGGCGTTTCTCGGCGCCTACGCCGCGCTGCTGGCGGCGCGCATGCTGATCCTGGGGCAGCCGCCCGCGGTGCTGATCCATCAGCTCAGCGGCGGCGCGCTGCTGCTGTTCACGTTCTTCATGATCAGCGACCCGATGACGACGCCCAATCGCCGCGCGCCGAGGCTCGTCTACGCGGCGCTGGTGGCCGCGTTCGCCTTCGTCTGGCAGTTCCTGCTGTTCGAGACCAACGGCCCGGTCTGGGGCCTCTTCCTGCTCACGCCGCTGGTGCCGCTGTTCGATTGGCTGTGGCCGGGCGCGAAACACGCCTGGCAGGGCGCGGCGCCGCGCCGCTAATTCCGGGCCGGGCTCTCGCCGGCGAGGCCGGTTTCGGCGGGCTTCGCCGGCGCCGCGGCCGGCGCGATCCGGGCCGCCTTGCCGACGCCGTAGCGCGCGAAGAGGTCGTGCGACGGCCACGTGCGCACCGATTCCGCGGCGCGCCACAGCGCGGCATCGAGCGCGTGGCGCGCGGCCGGCGGCGGCTGCGGCTCCATGTAGGCGAACCAGGCGGCGCCGCGCGCGGTCTTCACGGCCAAGGTCGCGTGGCTGTCGTAGAGCGCGCCGCCGCGCACGTCGCGCTGCGCGTGCGTCCAGAGCCCGGTGTGCCACACCGAGGGGCCCTCGGGATCGAGCCGCGCCACGACGCCCAACGAATAGGCGAGATCGCTGCGCCCGGCGAACTGCTTGCGCGCCGGCGAGACGAGCCAGCGGCGGGTCGCGGCGTCGAGGATTCCGGCGTCGCGGTCGAACGCATGCAGGAAGGCGAGGTATTCGGCGGCGGAAAGGCTCCAGCCGCCGTAGGACGAGAGCGCGGCCCATTTGCCGAGCCTGGCCTGCGAAACGCCGAGCGGCGTCAGCACCGCGTCGCGGCAATAGCTCTCGTAGCCGCGGCCGGTCACCTGCTCGATGACGGCGCCGAGCAGCAGGTAGTTCGCGTTGACGTATTCGTAGGCCTGGCCCGGCGGGCGCGCGAGGCGGTAGGTCAGCGCGCGCCTGGTCGCCTCGGCGACGTGCGCCGCGGCGCTGCCGTGCTCGCGCAGATGCGCCACCAGCGCCACGCCCGAAGCCGGGTCGGGATTGGCCTTGCGGCTGAAGCCGCTGCGGTGCGCGAGCAGCTGCTCGACCGTGATCGCGGCGACGCGCGGATCGGCCGGCGCGCCGTGCCGGCGGAAGAACGGCCCGAGCACGTCGCCGAGCCGGGTCTCGAACGACAGCTTGCGGTCGCGCACGAGCGTGGCCACGCAGGCGCCGGTGATGGCCTTGGCCAGGCTGGCGAGCGGCAGCGGCTGCGCGGCGTCGAGCCCGCCATAGGCTTTCACCAGCGCCAGCCGGTTCGCGTGGCTCACGGCGATGACGCCGCGCTCGACCTTGTGCCGGCGCATCCAGTCGCGGAACGCCGCATCGAACGCCGCGACGGTGCCGGAGGGTTCGGCCCGGACCGGCGCCGCCGCGCCCAGCGCGCAGGCGGCAACCGCCGCCGCCGCCATGGCGCGCGCGCAAGAACGGCTCGGTTTCCTCGCGTAACCCCTGGTCATGCCCCGTTCGGCCGAGCCCCTTGATCCCGCCGGCCTGCCATTTCATACGCCGCGAGCCAAGAAATCGTTATCCCCCGGGCCGGGGGAATTTCGCCCCGCCGGAAGGGCGGTCAGCGCCGGATCGGCGTCACAGGCCCGGCGCCGCGGTGCCGCGCGGCCGCCAGCCCTGCTGCTGGTCGACGAGGCACACCACCTTCGCCACCGTCAGGCGGCCGCGCAGCTGCGAGCCGATCTCGACCCAGTTGCGCGCGTTCGGGCGCGGCAGGGTCGCCGAGGATTCCTCGGCGGGCGTCACGCTGGCGCGCTGCAGCGCCGCGCGAATCGAGCTCATGTCGGAGGTGAACACGCGGCCGCGCCGCGTGCTGCCGGCGACGGTCGTGCCGATCACGCGCCCGGTCGCGTCGAACACCGGCCCGCCGCTGATGCCGCCGAGATGCTCGTCGCCCTCGGGCACGCGCTCCTTCTCGGCCCACACCAGCACCGGCTCGTTCGTGTTGTAGCGCCCGCGCGCGCGCATCGTGGCGCGGCCGATGAGCGTCGAGATCACGGCGCCGGGCTCGCCCTTCGGATAGCCGTAGTGGTAGGCGGTCTGGCTGAGCCGCGGCTCCTCGCGCGAGAACGCGATGTGCGGCGCGCCGCGGTCGGTGCGCAGGATGGCGACGTCGGCGGTGCGGTGGATGTAGACGCCGCGCACGAGATGGCCGACGCGCGGGCCGGTCAGAACGAAAATGCGCGAGCAGCCGTCGGCGACGTGGCGCGCGGTCATCCAGACGCCGCGCCCGTCGAGCGAAAAGGCGGTGCCGGTGGACGAGCGGGCCTCGGCCGGAACGGCGATGTCGACCGCGGGATCGCCCGTGGACGGCGGCGGCAGCGGGCGCGCCCCGTCGGGGCGCGGCGCGGCGTCGGGGCGCGGGCGGCGCGGCGTCTCCGGCTCGGGGCGGCCCGGCTCGTGGCGCGGCGTCTCGCGCCCGAACCCGCCCATCTGGCCGAGCAGGCCCACGGCCACGAGCGCGGCGATCACCAGGACGGTGAGCAGCGAGCCGCGCATCGCGTCAGCGCGAAACCGACGTGGCGACGATGGTGCCGGCCGCGACTTTCACGAAAGCGAGGAAGATGGCGGCCGCCATCTCGCCGTCGGCGATGCGCTTCGGCAGGCCGCGCAGGACGAGGTCCACCACCTTGAACGCGACGAGCTGCACCACGACGGTCACGATGCCCCACATCAGGATGTCGAGCGATGTGACGCTGCCCGACATCGATCCGGCCAGCGGGATCGCCAGGCCGAGAAAGGCGCCGCCCAGCGCCACCGCCGCCGCCGTGTTGCCCTCGCGGACCAGCTTGATGTCTTCGTAGGGCGTCAGCCACATGTAGATCCCCATGCCGCCGATGAGGATCGCGAAGGTCGTGACCAGATGCAGCGCGAGCACCGGCGCCCCGCTCAAGATGCTCTGGATGATGGCTTCCATGCGCGCGTGTCTCCCCTCAATGCCGTCCGCCGCCGTAGCCCTTCGGGCGAAGGAGGATTGCGGCGCCGCGGCCGCTGGATATTAAGGGGCGGGAAGGCTAGTTACCAAGCGGTCAGCCTCTCTTCGTCCCCAAGAAACGCAGCGGAAGCATCCCATGGCCGAGAGCTACGATCTCGTCATCATCGGCGCCGGCCCCGGCGGCTATGTCGGCGCCATTCGCGCAGCCCAGCTCGGCATGAAAGTCGGCGTCGTCGAGAAGCGCGCGAAGCTCGGCGGCACCTGCCTCAACGTCGGCTGCATTCCCTCGAAGGCGCTGCTGCAGAGCTCCGAGAAATTCCGCGAGGCCACGCACAGCTTCGCCAAGCACGGCATCGCGGCCACCGTCGCGCTCGATCTGCCGGCGATGATGAAGCGCAAGGACGGCGTGGTGGACCAGCTCACCAAGGGCGTCGCGTTCCTGTTCAAGAAGCACAAGATCGACCACCTCCAGGGCCACGGCACGATCAAGGCGCCGGGCGTGCTCGCGGTCGACGGCAAGGAGATCAAGGCGAAGGCCATCGTCATCGCCACCGGCTCGGAATCGACCCCGCTGCCCGGCGTCACCGTCGACGAGAAGCGCATCGTCTCGTCCACCGGCGCGCTGGAGCTGAAAGAGGTACCGAAGACGATGATCGTCATCGGCGCCGGCTATATCGGGCTGGAACTGGGCTCGGTATGGAGCCGGCTCGGCGCGAAGGTCACGGTCGTGGAATTCCTCGACCGCATCACGCCGGGCATGGACGGCGAGGTGGCGAAGCATTTCCAGCGCGTGCTCGAGAAGCAGGGCCTCGTCTTCAGGCTCGGCAGCAAGGTGACGGCCGCCAAGGCCGGCGCCGGCGACGTGACGTTGACGATCGAGGCCGCGAAGGCCGCGGACGCGAAAGGCGGCGCCGCGCAGGGCGCGGTCGCCGAAACGCTCGCGGCGGATATCGTCCTCGTCGCGATCGGGCGGCGGCCCTATCTCGAGGGCCTCGGCCTCGACGCGCTCGGGATCGCGCGCGACAAGCGCGGCTTCGTCCAGGTCGACGCGCATTACCAGACGAACGTGCCCGGCATCTACGCGATCGGCGACGCGATCCCGGGGCCGATGCTGGCGCACAAGGCCGAGGAAGAGGGGGTAGCGCTCGCCGAAATCCTCGCCGGCCAGGCCGGGCACGTGAACTACGAGACCGTGCCGGGGATCGTCTACACCTGGCCCGAAGTCGCCAGCGTCGGGAAAACCGAGGAGCAGCTGAAGGACGCCGGCATCGCCTACAAATCCGGCAAGTTCCCGTTCACCGCGAACAGCCGCGCGATCTGCAACGACGAGCGCGAGGGCTTCGCGAAGATCCTCGCCGACGCCAAGACCGACCGCATCCTGGGCGCGCACATCATCGGCGCCGAGGCCGGCAACATGATCCACGCGGTCGTCAACGTCATGGAGTTCGGCGGCGCGGCCGAGGACCTCGCGCGCAGCTTCCATGCGCATCCCACCTACAACGAAGCGGTGCGCGAGGCGGCGCTGGCGGTGGCGGGCAGGGCGCGGCAGATCTAGCGCGGCTCGCGCTCTCCGCTCGCCGCCATGCCCGGTTCGACATCGCCGCCGCCGAACGCGCGCATCACGGCGACGCTGTGCGCCGCCGAAATTCTCGGCATGCTCGGCTTCTCGGCGGTGCCGGCGCTGCTGCCCGAGCTGCAGGCGGCGTGGCGGCTTTCGGCCACCGAGGCGGGCACGCTCACCGGCGCGTTCTTCGCCGGCTACATGGTGGCGGTGCCGATCCTGACGGCGCTCACCGACCGCTACGACGCGCGCCGCATCTATCGGGGCGCGACGCTGCTGGCGGCGCTCGCCAATCTCGGCCTCGCGCTGCTCGCGCGCGATTTCGCGATCGGCCTCGTCTTCCAGGTCCTGGCCGGCATCGGCCTCGCCGGCATGTACATGCCGGGCCTGAAGCTGCTCTCCGACCACGTGACCGGGCCGAAGCAGTCGCGCTTCGTCGCGTTCTACACGTCGAGCTTCGGCATCGCCGCGTCGGTTTCGTTCGTCGTGACGGGCGCGGCCGCGGCGCTCCTCGACTGGCGCTATGCGTTCGGCCTCGCTTCGGCCGGCGCGGTCGCGGCCGCGGCTCTCACGTTCCTCGTGCCGCCGGGCGCGCGCGCCACCGCGGACACGCGCCCGCTGCTGCGGCTGCTCGACGTGCGGCCCGTGCTCCGCAACCGCACCGCCATGGTCTATGTGCTCGGCTATGCCGCGCACAATTTCGAGCTGTTCGCGCTGCGCGGCTGGATCGTCACGTTCCTCGTCTTCAGCCAGTCGCTGCAGCCGGCCGGCGCCACGGTGTGGAGCGCGCCGGTGGTGGCCGGCGTGGCCACGCTGCTCGGCGTCGTCACCAGCATCCTCGGCAATGAAGTGGCGATGCGCTTCGGGCGCCGGCGGTTCGTCCTGGCCGTGATGCTCGCCACGGCGGCGCTGGTCTCGTCGATCGGCTGGGCCGCCGCGCTGCCCTACACGGTCGTGGCGCTGCTGCTGATCCTGCACGCGATGATGATGACGTTCGATTCGGCGTCGCTCACCGCGGGCGCGCTCGCCGCGGCGCCGGCCGGCTATCGCGGGGCCACGATGGCCGTGCATTCGGGCCTCGGCTTCGGCGCGGCGTTCCTGGGCGCGCTCGCGATGGGCGCGGTGCTCGATCTGGCCGGGCCGGGCACGGTGCAGGGCTGGGGCTTCGCGTTCCTCGCCGTCGCCGCCGTCGACGCGCTCGGCGCGCTGCTCGTCTGGCTGTGGGGCCGCGAGCGCGCGGCCCGGCCGCCGGCCGCCGGAAGCTGACGCGCGGGCCCGCGCGGCGCCGCCTGAACCCCGGATGAACGCCGGGCTCATCCGGAGTTCAGCCGCGGGCGGCTAGTCGAATCGCGTCACGAGTTCCTTCGTGATCCCCGCAACGCTGAAGGAGATCGCTCATGATGGGTCTGCGTCTGCTCGCCGGCGCCGCGCTCGTCGCCGCCGGTGCCGGAACCGCGAGCGTGGCCGCCGCGGCGCCCGGCAATCCCGGCCTCGTCGCGCCGCCGGCAAGCGCCGAAAGCGCCGTCACCCCCGTGCACCACTGGCATCCGCGCTGCTGGCCCGTGCATCGCTGGGTGTGGACGCATTGGGGCTGGCGCTACCGCTACGTCGGCCATCGCTGCGCGCCGGCCTATCGCCGTCACTACGGCCACCCGCATTATCCCCATCGTCCCTGGTACTGAGCGCCCGCACGCGGGGCGCCGCGCGCCCCCGAGCGCCATCGATGCGGCCGGAGCGTTGCTTCGGCCGCATTTTTCTTGCCCTGAACTCCGGCTGAACGCGGCTCTCAGGCTCGGTTCACGGGGCTTCGCGTATAAGCGCGCCCGTCGGGTACGAACGAAACGCCCTCATCCCTCGATGGAGCCCAAAATGAAGACCCTCCGCAACCTCGCCATCGCCGGCACGCTCGCCATCGCCGCCGCCCTTTCGAGCGGCACGGCCAGCGCGGCGCCCGCCTCGGCGCTCGAGATCGGCCTCCCGGGCGTGACCGCCGAAAGCGCGGTGACGCCGGCGTTCCACTACGGCCACCACTTCGGCCATGGCCGCCTCTGCTACATGCCGTTCTTCAAGCTCGTCCAGTGGTTCGGCTACTGGCAGGCGAAGCGCATCAAGGCGCGCTGCTTCGGCCACTACTACTACGGTTACAACAACTACTAATCGCG
>JAEULD010000179.1 GCA_016792765.1 Candidatus Odyssella sp. | reverse complement strand
TCGCGCTTGCCCTCTTCGCCCTTCTTGGCGGCGGCGCGGGCGCGGCCGATCTCGGCGGCCTTGGAGAGATCCATGTAGGTGCACAGGCCGATGTCGATCGGATCGCGCGGGCGGATGTTCTGCGAGTTCCAGTGCGTGCGGTCGCGCACGGCGGCGATCGTGCTCTTCGTGGTGCCGAGCAGCTTGCAGATCTGCGCGTCGGACAGCTCGGGGTGGTTCTTGAGGATCCACGCGATGCCGTCGGGCTTGTCCTGCCGCTTGCTGATCGGCGTATAGCGCGCGCCCTTGGCGCGCTGCAGCGGCTCGGGGATCTCGGTCTTCACGATGCGCAGCCGCGCCTCGGGATCGGACTCGCCGCGCTTGATCTCCTCGGCCGTGATCTGGCCGCTCAGCACCGGATCGAGCGGCGCCATGCCGCCCATCACGTCGCCGTCGGCCAGCGCCTGCACCTCCAGCTCGTGCAGGCCGCAGAAATCGGCGATCTGCTTGAACGAAAGGCCGGTGTTCTCGATCATCCAAAGCGCGGTGGCCTTGGGCATCATCGGTTGGGACATGGGTTTGCTCCTTCGGAAACGGCGGCTTCCTCGCCGTTTCGCGCAGCCGGTCCCGGCATGGAATTCGGTTGTCGCGATGCCGGAGATATAGGCGCCGGGAGCGGGGGCGTCCAGAAAAACTGCGGCCCCGGGACGCTGCGCCGCCCTCTTGAACAAAAATGGAACATTTGCCAATCTCGGGTCCGGAAGCGCAGGACGGTGGATGCCCGACCCGTTGCGAAACCTCTGGCTGGCCCATGACGGCCCGGCCCCGCCCGCCGATCTCGGAACGGCGCGCTGGGGCGCCGGCGCCCGGCGCCGCCTCGCGCGCGGCGCCGACGCGGCGCTGGCCGAAGCGCGGCTGCGCGCCTGCCTCGGCGCGCTGGCGCGCCTCCGGCGCTTCGGCGCATCGGGCGTGGCGGAGGCCGTCGGGCGGCTGTGCGAAAGCGCGCTGTCGTATCGGCGCGCGGCGTTGTCGCGGGCGCGATAGGCCGCTCAGCCGACGAACGGCGCGGCGAGCCCCGCGGCGAATGCCGCCACCAGCGGCACGAACACGGCGGTGCCGGCGATCAGCGCGATCGCCTTCACCGCGATCGGGCCCAGGCACTCGAGCGCCTCGCGCCGGCAGTCGATCTTGGCTTGCTTGGTGGGCATGGACGTCTTGCTCCGCTGCGTTGTCTTGGCGCTATTCTTAGTCCGTTCGGGAATGGCCGGCTGCGAAGCATGTCACAGGACACTTCGCCCATGCCCTCTTGGTCTCCCCGCCGGAACGCGCTAAGCCGCTCCGAGGCCGAGGAAACCCGTCGCATCGCCATGTCCAGTTCCGCACCTCCTACGACGTCCGCCGGCAAACCGGATCACGCGCCCAAGCCGAATGCGCTCCCGCCGATCACCTGGTTCGAAGGGCGCTGGCACGAAGGCGACATCAAGGTCATGACGGTCCACAGCCCGGCCGCGTGGCTCGGCGCCTCGATCTTCGACGGCGCGCGCGGCTTCGACGGCGTGGCGCCCGATCTCGACAGGCATTGCCAGCGCGCGATCGCGTCGGCGAAGCTGTTCGGCATGAATCCGCCGGTCACGGCGGCCGAGATCGAGCGGCTCGCGCGCGAAGGCCTGGCGAAATTCCCGAAGGGCACCGAGGTCTACATCCGCCCGCTGATGTGGGCGGGCTCGGGCTTCGTCATCCCCGATGCCGACAGCACGAAATTCGCGCTCACGATCGAGCCGATGGAGATCCCGGCCTTTGCCGGATTCTCCGCGTGCCTTTCGCCCTATCGCCGCCCGGCCACCGACATGGCGATGACCGACGCGAAGGCCGGCTGCCTCTACCCCAACGTCGCGCGCTGCGAGGCGGACGCGAAGCGGCGCGGCTTCGATGCCGCGATCGTGCTCGATCCGGCCGGCAACGTCGCCGAATTCGCCTCGTCGAACCTGTTCATCGTCAAGGACGGCGTGGCGGCGACGCCGGCGATCAACGGCACGTTCCTGAACGGCATCACGCGCCAGCGCGTCATCGTGCTGTTGCGCGAGGCGGGCCTGACGGTCGAGGAACGCCGCGTCACCTTCGCCGAGGTGATGGCGGCCGACGAGGTCTTCTCGACCGGCAACTACGCCAAGGTGAAGCCCTGCATCCGCGTCGAGGGCCGCACGCTTCCGGTGGGCCCGGTCGCGACGAAGGCGCGCGAATTGTACTTCGCCTGGGCCCGCGCCGGGCGCTGAGCCGGGTCCGCGCCGGCCCGCCGCCGCCATGCCGGGCCTGTACGTCGCCGCGCTCGCCGCCGCCGGGATCGTGCTGGCGGCGGCGGTCGCGCTCTGGCTCGTATTCGCGAAGCCGGAGCGGCGCTGGCTCTATGCGCTGCTCCTCGCGGTCGAACTGCCGATGAGCTGGGCCGCGTTCCGGTATTTGCGCGCTCCGCTCGACGGCTGGCTGGCCGGCGCGGTCGCCGATCGCGGCGCTTACGCGCTGCTCGCGATGCTCTACGCGCCGCTCACCGAGGAGCCGGCGAAGCTGTGGCCGCTGCTGCTGCCGTTCGTCTGGCGCCGGCTCGGCCGCGACAACGCCGCGGGCATCGCGCTGGCGCTCGGCATCGGGTTCGGCCTCGGCGAGATCGGCTTCCTCGCGGAGCAGGTGGCGCGGGCGCCGGCGATCGCGGCACTGCCGCCGGAAGCGTTCGCCGGCTTCGTCTTCGAGCGCGTGCTGGTGTGCGTCTGGCACCCGGCCTTCGTCGCCGTCACGGTCGCCGCCGCGGCGCGCAGGCCGGCGCTGCTTCCGGCCGGGCTGCTCGGCGCGATGGCGCTGCACTTCGTCGGCAACTTTCCCATCTATCTGGCCGCGCGCGACGCGTTCGGCCTCGGCCGCGCGGGCTGGCAGCAGGCGCTGCTCGCCTGGACGCTGATTTACGCGGTGCTGATGGGCCTGCTGCTCGCGTGGCTCGCGTGGCGCGGCCGGCAGCCGCGTTGACTGGCCCGGCAGCCGCGCCTAGCTTGCGCGCGAATTCAGCGGACATGCGATGAGCGGCGAACGGGCACTGGCCGAGGCGGCGCGCGCCTGGCCTTTCGAAGAGGCGCGCAAGATCGTCGAGCGCATCGGCGGGAAAACCCCGGCGAAAGGCTATGTGCTGTTCGAGACCGGCTACGGCCCCTCGGGCCTGCCGCATATCGGCACGTTCGGCGAGGTCGTGCGCACGACGATGGTGCGCCAGGCGTTCCGGCGCCTCTGCCCCGACATCCCGACGCGCCTGTTCGCCTTCTCGGACGACATGGACGGGCTCAGGAAGGTGCCCGACAACGTGCCGAACAAGGAGATGATGGCGCGCTACATCGGCGACAAGGCGCCCGACGGGCGGCGCTCGTTCGGCTCGCCGCTGACGTCGATCCCCGATCCGTTCTCGAACGAATATCCGAGCTTCGGCCATCACAACAATGCGCGGCTGCGCGGCTTCCTCGACCAGTTCGGCTTCGAATACGAGTTCGTGAGCTCGACCGAGGCCTACAAGAGCGGGCGCTTCGACGAGGCGCTGCTGGCACTGCTGCGCCATATCGACGACGTGAACGACGTGATCCTGCCGACGCTCGGGCCGGAGCGCCGCGCCACCTATTGCCCGTTCCTGCCGATCCGCGTGCGCGACGGGCGCCCGCAGGTGCTCGAAGTGCCCGCGGTCGAGGTCAGGCCCGACGCCGGCACGATCGTGTTCGAGGACGCGGTCGAGGGCCGCTTCGAGCAGAAGGTCACCGGCGGCCACTGCAAGCTGCAGTGGAAGGCGGATTGGGCGATGCGCTGGGCGGCACTCGGCGTCGACTACGAGATGTCGGGCAAGGACCTCATCGAATCGGTGCGGCTGTCGAGCCAGATCTGCCGCATCCTCGGCGCCAAGCCGCCCGAAGGCTTCACCTACGAGCTGTTCCTCGACGAGAACGGCGAGAAGATCTCGAAGTCGAAGGGCAACGGATTGTCGGTCGAGGAGTGGCTGCACTATGCGCCGCACGAATCGCTGGCGCTGTTCATGTACCAGCAGCCGCGCCGCGCGAAGCGCCTGTTCTTCGACGTGATCCCGAAGGCGGTGGACGAATATCTCGGCTTCCTCGACGCGTTCGCGGGCGAGGACGAGGCGAAGCGGCTCGAGAATCCGGCGTGGCACATCCACGACGGCAAGCCGCCGGTGGCCGAGCTGCCGCTGACGTTCGGCATCCTGCTGAACCTCGCCGGCGTCGCGAACGCCGAGTCGAAGGACGTGCTGTGGGGCTTCATCGCCAGCTACCGCCCCGGCGCGAGCCCCGAGAAGATGCCGATCCTCGACCGCCTCGTCGGCCATGCGCTCGCCTATTACCGCGACTTCGTGAAGCCGGCGAAGAAGTATCGCGCGCCCAGCGAGCAGGAGCGCGCGGCGCTCGCCGATCTCGAGCAGGCGCTGGCCGCGCTGCCCGCCGGCGCAACGCCCGAAGACATCCAGAACGCGGTGTACGAAGTCGGCAAGCGCCACGGCTTCGCGAACCTGCGCGACTGGTTCAAGGCGCAATACGAGGTGCTGCTCGGCCAGAGCCAGGGCCCGCGCATGGGCACGTTCATCGCGCTCTACGGCCTCGACAAGTTCCGCGCGCTCGTCCGCCGCGCGCTGGCCGGCGAGAATCTCGCGGCTGCGTGAAGGCCCGGCGACCGGCCGGCGACATCCAAGGTACACCGCCACCGGTGCGCAATGTCGCAGGCCGGGGCCTGAAAATCGATGAAATGGCAATAGTTTAAATAGTTAACGCCACGCATAGGCGGATCTTTTTGTGCGTCGCACAATTTTTGCCTTGACGGACGGCGGCGCGTCCCTATATTGGGCAATGTTGCAGCGCAGCATAGCGGTTGCAGCGCACCATTCCCAACCAACGGCCGCCGCGACCCGGCGGCGCGGACAGGAGACGAGCCCATGATCGCGCAGGATTTCACGAAGGTCGCCGGTCTCGAGCAGATCGAGGCGGCGGTGAAGACGAGCCAGGAGACGGCGCTCAAGATGTTCAAGGCCGGCAAGGACACGGCCGAGAAACTCTACAAGGCCGGCAGCGACGCCGCGCTCAAGGGCTTCGAGAAGAGCACGGCGTTCACGCGCGAGCAGGTCGAGAAGACCTTCCCGCAGGCGGTGACGAAGTTCGACGAGGCGACGGCGTTCGCCAAGGAGAGCCTCGACGCCAGCATGGCCAGCGCCGCCGTCGCCACCAAGGGCTTCGACGCGCTCGCCGACGAGGTCGCCGCTTACGGCGCGAAGGCCGCCGCGGCGGGCTTCGCGAACGTGAAGGCGCTGCAGGGCATCAGGTCGGTGCAGGATCTGCTCGAAGTGCAGACCGGCTTCGCGCGCGCCGCGTTCGACATGGCGTTCGCCGGCGCCACCAAGATGGCCGAGCTCTCGGTCAAGGCCGCGAACGAAGCCGTCGAGCCGATCCAGACGCGCGTCGCCAAGGTCGTCGAGAAGTACGGCAAGCCGGTCGCGGCCTGAGCTTTCGAAGCTTGCGTCGCGATGACGCTAGATTCCTCCGCGAATCGAGCGTTATAGTGGTTGCATAGAAAACGCGCGGTCCTCCTCCCTCACGCGCGTCGGGCCCGGGGCTTCGGCTCCGGGCCCACTCATTTTTAGCCCGGATTCATTGGCTTTTTCGCGCGTTCGCCGCGCGCGTTCGATTCTCTCTTAGAATTTTCTAACGCGCCGCCGAGAATCGCGCCCTCGCGCGCCCTCGCGCGCACCGCGTTGGCCGCAGCCCGGCGTGTGGAAAAACCCATCCCGGCGGCAATGGCTGCGATGCCGTTTTCGCATGGCTCGAGCGCCGCGCGGCGCGCTCTCGGCTCGAACGTCCGGATCGCCAGGCGGGAAAATCGGCTGGACCAAGCTTGTCGTCCCAGCCCAAGCGGGGACCCATCTCTCCGCGCGACGGATCGGCGCCGGGTATCACGATGGTTCCGGCAATCGGCGTCGCCGATGTGCCTCAAACGAAATTATCGCGTCGCGTTGACATGGGTCCGCGCTTGCGCGGGGACGGCAATATCATTCTGTCCACGTCGAGTGGGTCGAGAGCACCTCTTGAATGCGTCTGCGGCGCATGGGCAACTACGCGCCTCGCGGCCTGAAAGGGGAGGGGGCGCCGGTGAGCGAGGCTCTCAACACGTTTCTGCTCGTCTATGCCGCGCTGTTCCCGATCGTCAATCCGGTCGGCGGCGCGCCGATCTTCCTGGGGCTCACGCGCCACCTCGGCGACGCCGAGCGCCATTCGCTCGCGCGCCGCATCGGTCTGAACGGTTTCCTCCTCCTGCTCGGCTCGCTGCTGGTCGGCTCGCACGTGCTGCAGTTCTTCGGCATCACGCTGCCGGTCGTGCGCATCGCGGGCGGCGTCGTGGTCTCGGCCTTCGCGTGGAAGCTGCTGCACGAGGGCGACAAGCTCGAAGACCGGCGCGGCGCCGCGGGCGCGCCGGCGGCGCCGCTCGACGCGTTCTATCCGCTCACCATGCCGCTCACCGTGGGGCCCGGCTCGATCTCGGTCGCGATCACGCTCGGCAGCCAGCGGCCGCAGGGGCACGATCTCGCGCAGCTCGCGCTGCTCGGCGGCGCGGCGGTGGCCGGCCTCGCCGCCATCGCCGCCACGATCTTCCTCTGCTACCGCTACGCGGAGCGCATCACCGCGGCGCTCGGCGAGCGCGGCACCAACGTGCTGGTGCGGCTCTCCGCGTTCATCCTGCTGTGCATCGGCATCCAGATCATCTGGAACGGCTGGCGCACGCTGAATGCGGGCGGGTGAATGTGCGCGGCCTGGCGGCCGTGTCCGGCGCGTTTCGCCGCCCACGGCGGCGACAATTGACAATGTAGCTACCGGAAGCTACTTTTTCTGCATGCGCTCCGTCGGCCTGAAAGTACTGAAAAACAAACTCAGCGAATATGTGCGCCTTGCCGCCGGTGGCGAGACGGTGCTGGTCACCGACCGCGATCGCGTCGTGGCGGAATTGGTGCCGCCGCAAACGGGCCGCAGTGAACTGCTGGCGGACGCGATGCTCGCGGAAGCGGTGCGCGAAGGCTGGGTGACGCCGCCTGCGCTCGTGGCCGGCGGCCCGCCGCCACGCAAGCCCGTCATGGCGTTTCGCGAACTCATGGCCGATCTGCAAGAGGCGCGCGAAGACCGTTGATCTATCTCGACAGCTCGGTCGCCCTCGCACACCTGCTCGCCGAAGATCGCGCGCCGCCGCCGGGCCTGTGGCAAGCGCCGTTGATCGCCAGCCGCCTCCTCGCCCATGAACTCTGGAACCGCATTCACGCTCGGAACCTCGGCCATTCTCATGGCGACGACGTGCGCTCACTGCTGGGCCGCGTCGCGCTGATCGAACTGGCGCCACCCGTGCTCGCGCGGGCGCTGGATCCGTTCCCGCGTCCGGTGCGGACTCTCGACGCGCTCCATCTGGCTTCGATCGAGTTCCTGCGTGCTCGCGGCCAGATCGTCGAACTCGCGAGCTACGACGAGCGCCTCAATGGCGCGGCGCGCGACCTGGGTATTCCACTCGCGGCGGTGTAATACCGGCGAGCGAAAGTTCAGACCCACGCGGAGGCGCGGAGACGCGGAGCGAGCATTGGCATTGTTTTCGCGCCGCCGGCGCAATGTCTGCCTTTCCGCGGCTTCCGCGTCTCCGCGTGATTCAATTCTCGTGCCCGCCGGTATGAGACGCCCATGACCTCGACGCTCGCCGCGCTCATCGGCGCCGCGCCGCACGCCGCGGAGGCGATCCGCTATTCCGGCCGAAGCATCGCCTACGGCGACCTCGCCCGCCGCGCGGCGCGCGTTGCCGGCGGGCTCGCGGCGCTCGGCATGCGCGCGAACGACCGCGTGGCGCTGTGGATGCCGAACGCGCCGGCCTGGCTCGAAACGCTGTTCGCCCTCGGGCATCTCGGCGCCGTCGCGGTCGCGGTCAACACGCGCTTCCGCGCCGTGGAGATCGCCGACATCGTCGGCCGCTCGCGCGCCCGCGCGCTCGTGCTGTGGCCGGGCTTCAAGGGCGCCGATTTCCTCGGCATCCTCGAGGCCGTCGATCCCGCGGCGCTCGACCGGCTCGAAGCGATCGTCCTCTACGACGAAGGCGAGGCGCCCGCGAAGCTGCCCGGGCGCCTCGCCGGAAAGCGCGTGCTGCGCTATGCCGATCTCGTTTCCGCGCCGCGGCTCGCGGCCTCGGCCGGCACGGCCGCATCCGGAGCCGCGATCTTCACGACGTCCGGCACCACGAAGGCGCCGAAATTCGTGCTGCACACGCAGCGGAGCCTCGCCGATCATGCGCGCGCGGTGGCGCCCGTCTTCGGCTACGGCGCCGCGGACGCCGTGATGCTGCAGGCGCTGCCGTTCTGCGGCGTGTTCGGGCTGTCGCAGGCCTTGGCCACGATCGCCGCCGGCCGGCCGATGGCGCTGCTGCCGGCGTTCGAGGCCGAAGCTGCGGC
>JAEULD010000164.1 GCA_016792765.1 Candidatus Odyssella sp. | reverse complement strand
ATCTCGCCGCGGTAGTCGGCGTCGATCGTGCCGGGCGAATTCAATCCCGTGATGCCGTTTTTGAGGGCGAGGCCCGAGCGCGGGCGCACCTGCGCCTCGTAGCCCGGCGGCAGCGCGATCGCGATGCCGGTCGGCACCAGCGTGCGCGCGCCCGGCATCAGCACGAGATCGGCCGAGACCGCCGCGCGCAAGTCCATCCCCGCCGCGAACGCGCTCTCATACGCCGGCAACGGCAGCTCGCGCCCGTGTGCCAAGCGCGTGATCTCGATCTCGACCTCGTTCATGCGCGGCCGTCCCACGTCGTCATTCTGAGGCCGCCCCTTGGCGACCGAAGAATCTCTCGCGCAGGGCGCACGGTGGCATGGGCGAGCCTCATCGTCGAGAGATGCTTCGCGCCCCAAGCGGGGCGCTCAGCATGACGGCGCCGAGTTGCGTTTTCACGCCGCGGCGGGGCGGAGGGTTTCGGCGATGCGTTCGGCGAGTTTGCGGGCGACTTGGTCTTTCGCCAGTGTCGGCCAGGTCTCGACGCCTTTCTCGGTGACGAGGTGGATCGTGTTGCGGTCGCCGCCGAACGTGCCGGTGCCGGGCGCCACGTCGTTGGCGAGGATCCAGTCGCAGCCCTTCTTCGCGCGCTTCACCCGCGCATTGACGACGACGTTCTCGGTCTCGGCCGCGAAGCCGACGACGAGGCGCGGGCGGCGGTTGCCGGGCTGCGACAGCGTGGCGAGGATGTCGGGATTCTCGGCGAGCGTCAGCGAGGGCGCATCGGGGCCGCCGTTTTTCTTGATCTTCTGATCGGCTGCGGCCGCGACGCGCCAATCGGCGACGGCGGCGGCGCACACCGCGACTTCCACCGGCAGCGCGCGCTCGCACGCCGTCAGCATGTCGCGCGCCGATTCGATGCGGAACACCGAGACGCCGGGCGGATCGGCGAGCGCGGTGGGGCCGGAAACGAGGACGGTTTCGGCGCCCAGTTCGGCGAGCGCGGCGGCGATCGCATGGCCCTGCTTGCCCGACGAGCGGTTGGCGATATAGCGCACCGGGTCGATCGCCTCGTGCGTGGGCCCGCTCGTCACCAGCGCGCGCAGCCCGGCGAGCCGGCCGCCCGCGCGGAATTGCGCCTCGATCGCGGCGAGGATTTCTTCGGGCTCGGCCATGCGGCCGATGCCCATCTCGTCTTCGGCCAGCGGGCCCTGGTTGGGGCCGACGCGCTTCACGCCGCGCAGCTCCAGCTTGTGCATGTTCTCGAGCGTGGCCGGATGCAGCCACATGCGGTGGTTCATCGCCGGCGCCACGAGGATCGGCGCGGCCGAGGCGAGCAGCACCGTGGTGGCCAGCTCGTCGGCGAGGCCGTGCGCCATTTTCGCGAGGATGTCGGCCGTCGCCGGCGCCACCACGACGAGGTCGGCCTCTTGCGAGAGGCGGAGGTGCCCCATCTCGCTTTCATCGGTGAGCGAGAATTGGTCGAGATAGGCCTTCTCGTGGCTGAGCGCCGAGACCGAGAGCGGCGTCACGAACTGCGCGCCGCCTTTGGACAGGATGCAGCGCACCTTGGCGCCGCGCTCGCGCAGGCGGCGGATCAGGATCAGGCTCTTGTAAGCCGCGATCCCGCCGGAGATGACGAGGAGAATGCGCTTGCCGTCGAGCATGGGCGTCCGCCGCTGGTCCGCCGCGAAGCTATGGCGTGCGCTGCGCCGCGGCAAGCCGGGGTTTCAGAGTTCGAACTCCCGGCCATACGGAATCGGGTCGTGCGTCCAGTGACCAGACTTTGTCGTTGGATAGGGTCTGGCACTCTTTCATTCGTGACTATCAACAAATTGAGATTGGATTCGGGATGGGCGGCGGGGCTTGGGCCGGCACTCACTTGGCCTTGCGGCGAAGCGTGGGCCCCTGATCGACCGAGATCGTATTGGCGCCGCGGTCGATGGCGATCGAGATCGTGCGGTCGGATTCGCTGAAATTGCCCTTCTGCGCGTAGAGCGTGAGCGCGATCGCCGCCGCCTCCGCGCGTGCGACGCGATACCGGCCTTCGGACAGAAGCGGCGGGTAGCCGCTCTGGCGGAACGCGCCCGAGGCGAAGGTCCACTCGATCATGAACGACATCGGCCGGTGCAGCGGCTCGCCCGGCACGGTGCCCGAATAGGACCATGTGCCCTGGATGAAGCGCTCCGCCTCCGAAGGCTCGCCGCAGGCCGCCGCGTCCGCGCCGAGCGCCAGCGCGAGCAGCAGCGCGGCCGACCGCGTTCTCATTTCTTCGCTCCGAACTGATCCCAGAATGCCTTCTGGATCTGCTCGAAGGTCTGCGTTCCGGTGGCCAGCCACTGCTTCAGCAGCGCTTCCGGCTCGGTGCCGGCCATCGCCTTCATCATGCGCTCGCGCAGCGCCTCCATCACCTCGCGCTGCAGCGGCCCGAAATCGGGCAGGCCGAGGAACGCGCGCGCCTCTTCCGGCGTGCAATCGATGTCGATCGTGACCTTCATGGCGGCGCCCGCTTCCCAGGTGACAGGCGAATCCTACGAAACTTGCCGCCTCTGCGAAAGCGGGCGCCCGGCCGCGCGCCGAGAGGCGTGCCTTCGCCAAATCGCGCGCGCGCGATTCGACCGCAAGCGGCGCTCTTGCGCTGCGGTGCTACCGCCCGCCGAGCGCGCGGAAGATCTTCTGGCCGGCGCGGCCGGTTTCGGGCCAGCCGAGCGCGCGCTCGGCGGCGCGGATCGCGGCGCGGCTCTGCTCGCCGATCTTGCCGTCGGCCTCGCCCTGCAGATGCCCGCGCGCGATCAGCAGCTTCTGGAGCTGCAGGCGCTCGGCGCGCGACAGGCCGGGATCGTCGGTCGGCCACGGCGTGCGGAAACCGGGCAGGCCCTGAATGCGGTCGGCGAGGTGCGCGATCGCCAGCGCATAGGATTCGGCGTGATTGTAGGCGTAGATCGCGTCGAAGTTCGCGAACACGAGAAACGCCGGGCCGGCGGCGCCGGCCGGCAGCAGCAAGCCGGCGGGCGGACCGGCCCCGAGCGGCTTGCCGTCGGCGCGCAAGATGCCGCGCGCGGCCCAGCCGGCGAGCGGCAGCCGGTTGCGGCGCCCCTGCGGGCCCGCATAGCCGGGCGGCACCTTCACCTCGATCATCCACGGCGCGCCGGTCTGCCATTTCGCGCGGCCGAGATAGTTCGCCGTCGACGCGAGCGCGTCGGGCACCGAGGCGATGAGATCGCGCCGCCCGTCGCCGTCGAAATCGACCGCGAGGCGCCGATACACGCTGGGCATGAATTGCGTTTGCCCGAACGCGCCCGCCCACGAGCCGCGCAGCCGCTCGAGCGCGAAATCGCCGCGCTGCACCAGCGCGAGCGCCGCCAGCAGCTCGCTGCGCCAGAAATTCGCGCGGCGCCCGCCGGCGCAGGCGAGCGTGGCCAGCGCATGCGGCAGGAAATGCTCGCCCATCTCGCGGCCGTAGTTCGATTCCACGCCCCACACCGCGACGACGATGTGGCGGTCGACGCCGTAACGGCGCTCGGCCTCGGCGAGCACGCGCGCATGGCGCTGCAGCAGGGCGCGCCCGTCGCGGACGCGCTCTTCGTCGACGAGGAAGGCCATGTAGTCCCAGATCGGCGTCTTGAATTCGGGCTGCACGGCCGAGAGTTCGAGCACCTTCTCGTTCGGCTCCTTGAGCGCGAGCGCGCGCTCGGCCAAGGCCGGCGCAACGCCCGAGCGTATGGCCGCCTGCTTCAGTCCCGCGATGCAGCCGGCGAAGTCGGCACGCGCCGCCGGCGCCGCCGCGAGCACGGCGAGCGCGGGGATGAGGAAGCGAAGATTGCGCATCATTCTCCTTCTTACGTAGCGCCGGACGATACGCCTTCTCCTGCCGGTGCCGAAAGCGATAACGTTGCGCCACCCGCCGCGCAAACGGCGGCACCGCGGCGCGTCGTACGGCGATCCGCGGCCTCCCCGTGCCGCCGACGGACGCGCTCCTGGGCGCCGGTCCCAACTTTCTTTTTGGATTTCCCATGACCGCCGCCCCGAGCCGACGCCAGCTGCATCTCGGCCTGTTTACCCTGGCCACCGGCCATCATGCCGACGGTTGGCGCATGCCCGGCGCCTTGGCGCGCGCCGACGATTTCCCCTCGCTGCTGGCCATTGCCGAGACGGCGGAGCGGGCGAAGTTCGATTTCGTCTTCTTCGCCGACGCGCCGTCCTCCGCGCCCGACGGCCCGCCGGGCTTCATGCTGAACCTCGAGCCGATGATCTTGCTGGCGGCGCTGGCCGCCCGCACCGCGCGCGTGGGCTTGGTCGCGACCGTCTCTTCGACCTTCACCGAGCCGTACAATCTCGCGCGCTACATCGCCTCGATCGACCGGATCAGCGGCGGGCGCGTCGGCTGGAACGTCGTCACCACGTCCGACGCGCCGTCGGCGGCCAATTTCGGCCGCGACCTGCCGCTGCACGACACCCGCTACGACATCGCCGACGAGTACCTGCAGGTCGTGCAGGCCTTGTGGGACAGCTGGGAGGACGGCGCGGTGATCGCCGATGCCGCCACCGGGCAATACATCGACAAGGCGAAGCGGCACGCGATCGACCACGCCGGCGCCTATTTCAAGGTCAAGGGTCCGCTGAGCGTCGGCCGCTCGCCGCAGGGGCAGCCCGTCATCGTGCAGGCCGGCTCGTCGGCCGCCGGGCAGAGCTTCGCCGCCAGATACGCCGAGGTCGTGTTCACGGTGCAGCAGGACATCGGCGAGGCGCAGCGCTTCTACCGCGGCATGAAGGAGCAGGCGGCGCGCCACCGTTCGCCCGACCATCTCAAGATCCTGCCCGGCCTGTTTCCCGTGGTCGGGCGCACCGAGGCGGAGGCGCGCGCGAAATACGCGATGCTGCGCAGCTATATCCGGCCAGGCGCCGCGCTGGCCTCGATGTCGCAGCGGCTCGGCCACGACATGTCGGCCTTTCCGATGGACGCGCCGTTTCCGCTGCTGCCGGATTCGACGACGGGAACGCAGACCTACGCCAAGATCATGTATGCGAAGGCGCAGCGCGAGGGCCTGACGCTGCGCGACATCCACGACCTGTTCGCGATGTCGCG
>JAEULD010000134.1 GCA_016792765.1 Candidatus Odyssella sp. | reverse complement strand
CGGCTTCGTGTGGTTCTTCTCGTTCCTCTCGTGGTACGGCGACGTCCAGCGCGAGAAGCAGAACGTCGTGATCCTGCTCGACGAGCCCGGCCTTTCGCTGCATCCGCGCGCGCAGGAGGATCTGCTCCGCTATTTCGAGTCGGAGGTGAAGGGCCACCACCAGCTCCTCTATTCGACGCATTCGCCGTTCATGGTCGATTCGCGACGCTTCGACCGCGTGCGCATCGTGCAGGATCTCGGCATCGATACCGACGAGCCGCTCGAGGCCGAGGCGGGCGGCACGCGCGTGCTGGCCGCGCTCGCCGACGCGAGCCCCGACAGCCTCTCGCCGCTCGAGGGCGCGCTCGCCCACGACATCGCGCGCTCGCTGTTCGCGGCGCCCAGCACGCTCGCGGTCGAGGGCATCGCCGATCTGTTCTATCTCGAGGCGATGAGCGCGCTGTTGGCCGAGAAGGGCCGGCCGGGCCTCGCGAAGCAATGGACCGTGACGCCCGCGGGCGGGGCCGGGAAGCTCCCGGCCTTCGCCGCGCTCGCCTCGCTGCGCGAGAGCGTCGACCGCGGCGGCCGCCAGCAGCGCGAGCAGCGCAACCTCGCGGTGCTGATGGATCTCCAGCAGGCCGATCCGCAGGCGGTGGAGAACTTGTTCAAGAAGCAGCTCCTCGCGAAGTGCCGTGTGCTCACCTTCGCGGACTTCACATGGGGGAAAGAGGCCGACGTCGAGGACATGTTCGACGTCGACTTCTACCTGCGCCTCGTCAACGAGGCGTATCGCCTGCAGGAGACGAGCCCGCTGCACGCGCTCGGCCTCGCGCCGGGCGGGCGCGTGGCGAAGCGGCTCGAGAGCCATTTCGCGCAGCACCCGCTGCCCTACAATCAGGCCTTCCGCCGCGAGCGCGCCGCGCGCCATTTCGCCGAAAACCTCGCGCAGCTCAGCCCGGCGATCTCGGCGGCGACCTTCGCGCGCTTCGAGACGCTGTTCGAGCAGCTCAACCGGATGCTGTAGGAGACGGTGTTCGCGCGGAGACGCGGAGGCGCGGAGGAAATTTCGCGGCCTCTCCGCGACTCCGCGTGAGAAAAAGTTCGAGCGCGGCCCTGACGTGGCGGTAGCCTATTGATCCCTGGTCGGCACGCTCGGCAAAGTGGGCGAAAGCCGAAAGGGACGGAAATGAGCGAGCCCGCCGCGCCGACGGCCGCCGACACTGCCGCGATCCGCCAGCACACGCTCGGCGATTTCCTGCGCCGCACCGCGCAACGCGTGCCGGGCAAGATCGCGATCGCGTGCGGCGAGGTGCGCTGGAGCTATGCCGAGTTCGACCGCATCGTGAACCGGCTCGCGCGCGGCCTTCTCGCCGAGGGCATCCGGCCGGGGGACCGGGTCGCGATCCTCGCGCGCAATTCGCATGCCTTCGCGGCGCTGCGCTTCGCGCTGGCGCGCATCGGCGCCGTGCTGGTGCCGATCAACTTCATGCTCAACGCCGACGAGTGCGCGTTCATCCTGAAGAGCGCCGGCGCCCGGGCGCTCGCGGTGGGGCCGGATTTCGTCGAGCTCGGCCGCGCCGCGGCGGGGAAGGGCACCGCTGTCGAGAAACTATGGTGGCTGCCCGGCGAGACGCCGGCCGCGCCGCCCCCCGGCCTCGAGACGTTCGACGCGCTGCTCGCGAACGATGACTCGGCGCCCGGCGTCGCGGTCGACGCGCGCATGCTGGCGCAGATCGTCTACACCAGCGGCACCGAATCGCTGCCGAAGGGTGCCATGCTCACGCACGAGGCGGTGGCGTGGGAATATGTGAGCTGCGTGATCGAAGGCGAGATGCGCGAGAGCGACGTGATGCTGCACGCGCTGCCGCTCTATCACTGCGCGCAGCTCGACGTGTTCCTGGGGCCGGCGATCTATCTCGGCTGCACCAACGTCATCACGGGCCAGCCGCGGCCCGACGTGATCCTGCCGCTGATCGCGCGGCACCGGGTGAATTCGTTCTTCGCGCCGCCCTCGATCTGGATCGCGCTGATGCGCTCGCCGCTGTTCGAGACGACGGATTTCTCGACGCTCGAGAAGGGCTATTACGGCGCCTCGATCATGCCGGTGGAGGTGCTGAAGGAGATGCAGCAGCGCCTGCCCGGCGTCCGCCTCTGGAATTTCTACGGCCAGACCGAGATCGCGCCGCTCGCCACCGTGCTGAAGCCCGAGGACCAGTTCCGCAAGGCCGGCTCGGCCGGCAAGCCGGTGCTCAATGTCGAGACGCGCGTGGTCGACGACGCGATGGCCGACGTGAAGCCCGGCGCGGTGGGCGAGATCGTGCACCGCTCGCCGCAGCTGCTCTCCGGCTACTTCAACGACCCCGAGAAGACCGCGGCCGCGTTCCACGGCGGCTGGTTCCACAGCGGCGACCTCGCGACGGTGGACGAGGAGGGCTACATCACCGTCGTCGACCGCAAGAAGGACATGATCAAGTCCGGCGGCGAGAACGTGGCCAGCCGCGAGGTGGAGGAGACGATCTACGAGCTGCCCGCCGTCTCCGAAGTCGCCGTGGTCGGCCTGCCCGATCCCTACTGGATCGAAGCCGTCACCGCGGTCGTCGTCGTGAAGGCCGGCCAGACGCTCGACGAAGCCACCGTCATCGCCCACTGCAAGAAGCACATGGCCCACTTCAAGGTGCCGAAGCGCGTCGTCTTCACCGACACGCTCCCGAAGAATCCGAGCGGCAAGCTGCTGAAGCGGGAGCTGAGGAAGAAATACGAGAGCGCAAAGGCGGGGTGACCGGCACGAAACGAGAGAACCGCGAAGCGGTTCTGGCCCCGAGCCCAGGGTTGCCGCGCAGCGGCTACCCTGGGTAGCATGACGGAGTCAATTCAACCCCGAAGGGGTTGTGCCCTCGACGCCATGCCCCAATCGCTCTCCGCCGTCTATCTCCACCTCGTATTCTCGACGAAGGACCGGCGGGCTCGCGTGGCCGATCCCGGGATACGCGCGCGCCTGCACGAGTACATCGGCGCGGTATCGCGCGAACTGGATTGCCCCCCAATTCAGGTGGGCGGCGTCGCCGATCACATTCATCTCCTCGTGCGTCAGGGCCGCGAGATTTCGCAATCCGAGCTGGTGAAAGAGATCAAACGCGTCTCGTCGCGCTGGCTGAAGACGCTGGGCGAGGCGCTCGAGGATTTCGAGTGGCAGCGCGGCTACGCGGTGTTCTCGGTGAGCCCGTCCAATCTCGATCGCGTTCGGGCTTATGTGGCGGAGCAGGAGAAGCATCACGCGAAATTTGACTATCAGCGCGAATTGCGGACTCTGCTGCAACGTCACGGGCTCGAATCGGACGAGAAATACCTCTGGGATTGATTCGGCCGGACACAACCCCGTTGGGGTTGAAACATTCCGTCGTCGACTCCCAGGGTAGGCGCTTCGCGCCAACCCTGGGCTTTGGGCCGGAACCGCGATGCGGTTCCAAAGAGCCGGGTGCGACGCGCTATGGCTCTTCCGCCGCCAAATGCGCCGCGCCGATCAGCGCCACGCGCGTCTCGAGCACCACCTTCACCGGCACGCGCGCGAGCATGTCGGCGAAGCGGCCCTTCGCGGTGAAGGCTTGCATGAAGGCGCTCTGCGTCAGCATCGGCAGGATGCGCGGGGCGATGCCGCCGGCGACGACGACGCCGCTCGTCGCGAGCACCTTGAGCGCGAGGTTGCCGGCTTCGGCGCCGTAGATTTCGCAGAAGCGGTCGAGCGCGGCGACGCAGCATTCGTCTTCGCGCGCGAGCGCCGCTTCGGTCACCGCGGCCGCGGGATCGCCGGCGGCGAGGCGGGCGGCGAGCGCGGGCGAGGGCGCCCTGCCGCTGCGCGCGCGCTCGAATTCGTGGAGCGCCGCGAGGCCGGGGCCGGAGAGGATGCGCTCGTAGCTGACGCGGCCGAAGCGGGCGGCGAGAAAGCGCCAGAGTTCGATCTCGGCCTCGTTGCGCGGGGCGAAATCGGCGTGGCCGCCTTCCGAGGCGGCCGGGCGATAGCGCGCGCCGTCCCAGACCAGGAAGCCCTCGCCGAGTCCGGTGCCGGCCGCGATCACGGCGACGTTGCCGGGCTCGGCCGGCGGCGCGCCCTCGTTCAGCGCATGGAGCCGGCCGGGCTCGAGATGCAGCGCGCCGAACGCCGTCGCCTGCACGTCGTTGACGAGCGCCACGCGCGCGCCGGGCAGCAGCGCGGCCACGCCCTCGCGGCTCGCGGTCCACGACAGGTTGGTGAGCTTCGCGCGCCCGCCCAGCACCGCGCCGGCCACGCCGAAACACGCGGCGCGTACCGCTGCGGCGCCGCCGGCGCCGAGGAAATCCGCGATCATCGCCTCGAGCGACGGCGCCGCGGCGCTGGAATAGGTGTGCTCGCGCACGAGCGCGAGTGTGCCGCCGCCCGGCGCGAACAGGCCGAGGATCGTCTTGGTGCCGCCGATGTCGCCCGCCAGAATCACGTGTCTGCCCGCCTCGCCGTTGCCGCCGGGACCCTAAACGAACGGACGCGGCCGGTGAATTGGCGGCGGCGGGGAGGATTGTTAACCGCCTGCGCCTAACCTCGCGCCGGCGAGGGGCAGGGAATGCGGCAGGATCCATACACCAGCTTGACGATGCTGCGCGCCGCGATGGTGGAAGAGCGCCGCGCGCTGGTGCAGCGCATCCTGAAGGCGCCCAAGGTGACGCTCGAGCACGCCGAGCTCATCTGCTATCTGCAATGGGCGATCGAAGCGGTGGACGGCGCGCGCCGCGACGAGATCAAGGAATAGCGCGCGGCGCGCCCTTCCGCGGCCTGAGCCCTAATGCGCGGCGCCGGAGAGCGCCTTCACGATCTCCTCGGTCATCTTCTTGGCGTCGGCGAACAGCATCATCGTGTTGTCGCGGAAGAACAGCTCGTTCTCGACGCCGGCATAGCCCGAGGCCATCGA
>JAEULD010000052.1 GCA_016792765.1 Candidatus Odyssella sp. | reverse complement strand
CGGCGCACGATCGCGCCGCTGTTCTTCGACACGCTGTGCGTCTTCGACCGCTGCGGCGTCCACCAGCGCCTGTTCCTCGCCAAGCGTTCGATCGAGTCGCTGCGCGGCACGGATCCGGCGGGCTGGCGCATCCGCGACCACGGCAGCCCGCTCTATTTCTTCTTTCCGGGCACGATCGTCCTGCTGGAGCCTGATCATGTGCAGATCGCGCAAGTCTGGCCGGTGGCGCCCGGCCGCACGATCGTGACCGGCGCCACGCTGATTCCCGAAACGCCCGCCACCGACAAGGCGCGCGCGCATTGGGACAAGAACGTGCAGATCTTCTGGACGACGCTCGCCGAGGATTTCGCGCTGATGGAATCGAAGCAGTCGACGCTCGACGCCGGCGCGAACGCGGAGCTCGTCTTCGGCCGGTTCGAGCATTCCGCGGCGTGGTTCCACGAGGCGGTCGATGCCGGCCTGGCCGCGGCGGCGGCCGGCCGCGCTCGCGCGCATGGCGCGTAGGCCCGCCCGCCGGTCCTGGCTTGGCCGCGCCGCGCGTGCGGCGCTCGCCGCCGCCGTCGCCTTGGGCGCGGCCTGCGTCCTGTCGGTGGCGGCCTACGGGCTGATCACCCCGCCGGCGACGCCGCTGATGTGGCTGCGCGGCATCGAGGAAGGCGCGTGGCCCGAAGGGCGCCGCTTCGTGCCGCTCGCGCGCATCTCGCGCAATCTTCAGCGCGCGGTTCTTGCTTCCGAGGACCAGCGGTTCTGCGCCCACGCCGGATTCGATTGGGTGGAGCTCAATCGCGTGTATCGCGAATGGAAGGCCGGCGGCGACCCGCGCGGCGCCAGCACGCTCACGAACCAGGTCGCGAAGAACCTGTTCCTGTGGCCCGGCCGCAGCGCGATTCGCAAGGTCGTCGAAGCCGGATTCACGGTGCTGATCGAGGCGCTGTGGAGCAAGGACCGCATTCTCGAGGTCTATCTCAACATCGCCGAGATGGGCGACGGCATCTACGGCGCCGAGGCCGCGGCGCGCACGCATTTCAAGCGCCGCGCCGCCGAGCTTACGCCGCAGCAGGGCGCGCTCATCGCCGGAGTCCTGCCGAGCCCGCGCATCCGCGCCGACGCGCTGGACGCGCCCTATATGCGCGCGCGCGCGGGGCGCATCCAGCAGCGCATGGCGCAGATGCCGATGGGCGAGCGCCGCGTCTGCCCCTAGCCGTTCAGCGCCGCAAAAGGCGCAGCAGCGCGACGAGCACGACCGCGCCCACGAACGCGGCCAGCAATGTCAGGATCGCGCTCGCGGTCGGAATGTTCAGCGACTTGAACGCATAGCTGCCGCCGAGCGCGCCGATCACGCCGACGACGAGATAGCCGACGATGCCGTAGCGCCGCCGCTCGCCGAGCACCGTCGCGGCGAGAAAGCCCGCCACGAGGCCGACAAGCAACAGCAATGCGGCGTTGAGCAGCGTCTCGTGCATCGGCGGTTCCGGGAAATGGGTGCGTGCCCCCATACTTACCCTAGCGGCAGGCGGCACGCCTTGGAACCGCTCATCGTATCCGGCGCGGCCTTGCGGCCAGCTTACCGGCTGCGGCCGGCTGTCGCGCTATTGCAAATCATTCGCAATATGCTTGACGGGCGCGGCGGCTCGCTCTAAGACCGCAATTGCAACTCATTCGCAACACCCGACGGCCAACCCGAAGGTTCACGACATGGCGATTTGCTTCGTCACGGCCTCCCGCCCACTGCTCGTCGCCGGCGCTGCCGCGCTGGCGCTCGGCACGACGCTGGCGGGCTTCGCCAGCCCAGCCCACGCCGCCGGCGAGGTCAATATCTACTCGTATCGGCAGGAGGTGCTGATCCGCCCGCTGCTCGACGAGTTCACGAAGGAAACGGGCATCAAGGTCAATATCGTCTACGTGAAGGACGCCGGCATCGAGCGGCTCAAGGCCGAGGGCAAGGCCAGCCCCGCCGATGCCGTGCTCACGGTCGACGTCGCCAATCTCGTGCAGCTCGACGAGGCCGGGCTGCTCCAGCCGGTCAAGTCCGCGACGATCGAGAAGAACGTGCCCGCGCAGTATCGCGAGCCGTCCGGCAAGTGGTTCGGCCTGTCGCTGCGCGCGCGCATCGTCGTCTACAACCCGGCCAAGGTGAAGGCCGAGGAGCTTTCCACCTACGAGGCGCTGGCCGACGCGAAATGGGCGAAGCGCATCTGCGTGCGCAGTTCCGGCCATACCTACAATCTCGCGCTCACCTCGTCGATCATCGCCGCCGACGGCGCGGCCAAGGCGCAGGACTGGGCGAACGGCTTCGCCAAGAACTTCGCGCGCAACCCGACCGGCGGCGACCGCGACCAGATCCAGGCCGTGGCCGCGGGCGTGTGCGATATCGGGATCGTGAACACCTACTATCTCGCCGGCATGCTCGCCGGAAAGGACGAGGCCGAGAAGAAAGCCGCGCGGGCGGTCAAGCCCTTCTTTCCGAATCAGGGCGGCCGCGGCACGCATGTGAACATCTCGGGCGCCGCCGTGACGGCCAGCGCCAAGAACAAGGACAATGCGGTGAAGCTCATCGAGTTCCTTTCGAGCGACGCCGCGCAGAAGATCTATGCCGACAAGGTGCAGGAGTATCCGGTGAAGGCCGGCATCGAGCCGTCGGAGATCCTTCTCGGCTTCGGCAGCTTCAAGGCCGACGCGCTGCCGCTCGCCAAGCTCGGCGAGCTGCGGGCGGACGCGCTCAAGATCGTCGATCGCGCCGGCTGGCGCTGATCGCAGGCATCGGGCGGCCCGCCGGCGTTGGCTTTCGGTAAGAGACGGCCGAGATCCAAGCGCGTTCCTCCCACCCCAACGGCGGCGCCGCCCGATACCGATTTTCGAGAGCAAGCGAGTGCCGATGTTCCTCTGGCGCAGCGCGAACAAGGCCCAAATCCTCGCCGCCCTCGCGCGATGGCTCGGGCGCGTTTCGAAAAGGCGCAACGACTGAATCGAGCGGGCGCGCCGCGCGCCCCCGCGCTTCGACGTTCGCCGCTATTCCTCGCCGAGCGCCATCAGCGCCGCGTTGCCGCCGGCCGCCGCGGTATTGACGGAGACGGCGCGTTCGACCGCGAAACGCGCAACGTAGAGCGGGCCGCCGGCCTTGGGCCCGGTGCCCGAAAGCCCCTCCCCGCCGAACGGCTGCACGCCGACGACGGCGCCGATCATTCCGCGATTGACGTAGACGTTGCCGGCATGCGCCCGCGCCCGCACGCGTTCGACCGTCGAATCGAGCCGGCTGTGAACGCCGAGCGTGAGGCCGTAGCCGGTGGCGTCGATCGCGTCGACCAGGGCTTCGAGCTTCGCGGCGGAGAAGCGGACGACATGGAGAACCGGGCCGAACACCTCGCGCTCGAGCGCGCCGATCGAACCGATCTCGAATGCGTGCGGCGCCAGGTAGTGTCCGCCCGGCGGGAGATCCTTCGGCAACGGAACCGCCGCCACGAGCCTCGCCGCGCGCTTCATCTTGGCGATGTGCGCCTCGAGCAGCTTCAGCGCCTCGGCATCGATGACGGGGCCGATATCGGTTTCGAGCAGCGCGGGATCGCCGACCCTCAGTTCCTGCATCGCGCCGGCCAGCATTTTCAGCGTGCGTTCGGCGATGTCGTCCTGCAGGCACAGCACGCGGAGTGCCGAGCAGCGCTGGCCGGCGCTGTTGAAGGCCGAGAGCAGCACGTCGCCGACGACTTGCTCGGGCAGCGCCGACGAATCGACGATCATCGCGTTCTGGCCGCCGGTTTCGGCGATCAGCGTCGCGATCGGGCCGGGCCGCGCCGCCAGCGCCCGCTGGATTGCGCGCGCCGTTTCGGTGCCGCCGGTGAAGACGACGCCGGCGACGCGCGGATCGGAAACGAGCCGAGCGCCGACGGCCTCGCCCGATCCGGGCAGGAGCTGCAGCACGTCGCCCGGCACGCCGGCCTCGTGGAAGAGGCGCACCGCGGCCGCGGCGACGAGCGGCGTCTGCTCGGCGGGCTTGGCGATCACCGAATTGCCGGCGGCGAGCGCGGCGGCGATCTGGCCGGCGAAGATCGCGAGCGGGAAATTCCAGGGGCTGATGGCGGCGAATACGCCGCGCCCGGCCAGCCGCCAGGTGTTGCGCTCGCCGGTCGGCCCGGGCAGGACGCGTTCGGCGAAACCCTCGCGCGCGCGGGCCGCGTAGTAGCGTGCGAGATCGATCGCCTCGCGCACCTCGCCCTGCGCGTCCGGCCATGTCTTGCCGGCCTCGGCGATGCAGCGATGCATGAATTCGGGGATGCGCGCTTCCAGCAGATCCGCGAAGCGCCCGAGCATCGCGGCGCGGCGCTCGGCGCCGAGGGCGTCCCAGGCTCGGAATGCGCCCGCCGCGGCGGCCAGCGCGTCGGCGACGTCGGCCTCGGTGGAGTCGGCGACGAAGCCGACCGTGCAGGGCCCGCCATTCGGGCTCGTCGCCTCGCGCGCGCGATCGCGCCCGCGCTCCTCGCCGGCGACGAGCGGGCCCGCGCGTTCGACCAGCGGCGCGCGCGCCATCGCTTCGGCAATTCGGTCCACGACCGCTGGGTCGCTCAGATCGTAGCCGCGGCTGTTCGCGCGCTCGGCGCCGAACAGGTCGCGCGGCGACGCGATGCGCGGGTTGGGGACGCGCTTCTTTCCGCGCAGGCGCGCCACCGGATTCTCGACGAGGTCGGCGATCGGCAGCGCCTCGTCGGCGATGCGGTTGACGAACGAGCTGTTGGCGCCATTCTCGAGCAGGCGCCGAACGAGATAGGGAAGCAGGTCTTCGTGGCTGCCGACCGGCGCATAGACGCGGCACGCTGCCTTGTGCGCGGCGATCGCGTCGCGATAGAGCGCTTCGCCCATGCCATGCAGGCGCTGAAACTCGAAATCGCGGCGCGTTTCCGCAAGCTCCAGCACATGGGCGATCGTCAGCGCATTGTGGGTCGCGAACTGCGGGTAGAAGGCCTTCGGATTCGCGAGAAGCGCCTTCGCGCAGGCCATGTAGCAGGCGTCGGTCGCGGCCTTGCGCGTATAGACCGGATAGCCCTCGAGGCCCCGCTCCTGCGCGCGCTTGATCTCGGTGTCCCAATAGGCGCCCTTGACGAGGCGCACCATCCAGCGCCGGCCCGTGCGCGCGCTTTCGGCGGCGAGCCAGTCGACGACGGCCGGCGCGCGCTTCTGGTAGGCCTGCACCGCGAGGCCGAACCCGTCCCAGCCGGCGAGGCTTTCGGCAACGACCGCCATCACGTCGAGCTGAAGATCGAGGCGATCGGCCTCCT
>JAEULD010000048.1 GCA_016792765.1 Candidatus Odyssella sp. | reverse complement strand
ACGATTCGTAGCCAGCGCCTCGCGCAGTTTCCGCGGCAGCTTGGCCGCGACGAGGGCGTGCGCGCGGCGCAGATAGGCGGCGAGGTCGGCCGGCGGCAGCGAGGAGAGCGGCGCGATCCGCACCCATTGTGCGCGCGCGAGGTAGGGCGCCGGCGAAAGGCCGGGCAGCTCGGTCAGCAGCCGGAAACTCTCGTCGCCGGCCTTGAACGACATCGCGTCGGCATTGCGCGCGGCGGAGATGACGGCGAACATCTTGCCGCCCACCTTGAACACGCGCTCGCCGCCCCACTGGATCGATTCGGCTGCGCCCGGCAGGGAAAGGCAAAGCCGACGGATCGCCGCCGGAGTCACGGGCCGTGCCGCGGCGGCTCCTGGAGCACGTCCGGCGAAAGCGCGTCGATCTCGCGCAGGATCTCGCCGAGCGTGCTGGCGGCCTCCGCGAGCAGCGCCTCGCCCTTGGCCGCATCGGCGCGCGCGGCATTGCCGACGGCGCCGGCCGGGTTGAGGTCCTGCGCCTGCCAGCCGAAGCTCGCGACGCGGCCATAGGGGCGCAGGTGCTTGAAGCGCTTCGCCATGTCGGCTGCGAGCGAATGGAAATCGGCGAGCTTGCCGCGCCGCACGGTTTCCTCGGCGATGGCCAGCATGATGGAGGTTTCGGCGGCGCCGCCATGGATGCCAGTGGCCGCCTCGTCGGCGCCGAAATGCGTCTCGACGTTCCAATAGCGATAGGCGTTCAGCGGAAAGACGAGCAGGCGGCACTCGCGGCGGAGCTTCTGCGCGGCGATGTCGAGAAGCTGCGGCTGGCCGCCATGGCTGTTGAGAATCGCGAGCTTCCGGATGCCGGCGGCAGCCACGCTGCGCCCCACGTCCATCAGCAGAGAGAGCATCGTCTCGGCCGAGATCGAGAGCGTGCCGGGAAAGTCGGCGTGCTCGGGGCTGACGCCGAAATGCAGCATCGGCAGCACGCTCAGCGGAAAGTCGGCGGGGAGCGCGTCCGTCACCCGCTTCACGAGCGCCGCGGCGATGCGCGAATCGACCGAGAGCGGCAGATGCGGCCCGTGCTGCTCTGTGGCGCCGACCGGCAGCAGCGCGATCAGGCGCGCGCGGTCGAACTCGGCGAACTCGGCCGTGGTGAGATCGATCCAGTAGCGGGCATTGGGCGGCATGGCGCGAGGATAAGCGGCGGAAGACCCGAAAGCGAAGCCCCCTAAAACGAAGCCCCCCAAAACGAAGAGGGCGCCGTTTCCGGCGCCCTCTCGCGTTTCGTACGCTTCGACGTGCGGTCTAGCGCAGCGTGTAGGACACGCGGCGGTTACGCACTTCGCGGCGCTGGTCGGGCGTCGGAACCGCGAGTTCGGTCTTGCCCACGCCGCGGTAAGTGATCCGCGCGGGGTTGACGCCGGCCCGCATGATCTCCGCGCGGATGAGCAGCGCGCGGCGCTCCGAGAGAGCCTGGTTGTAGGCGACGCCGCCGACCGTGTCGGTGTGGCCCTTCAGCTGGACCGCCGAGTTCGGGTTGGCGCGCATGCCCGCGATGAGCGCATCGAGCATCGCGGCGCCGGCCGGAGCCGACGAACCGGTCTGCGGCTCGACGCCGCCCGGCCACAGATCGGCGCGGCTGCCCGGGAGGCGGCGCGGCTGATCGAAGCGGAAGTTGATGTCCTGCGCGGTCACGCACTGGATCGGCACCGCCACGCCCATTTCGTACATGGCGCAGAAGAAGGCATTGCGGCACTTCGCGATGTCCGCCGGCTGATACAGGTTTTCCTGCATGCGGACGCCGGCCGAGAGGTCGCGCATCCACACGTCCTCGTGCTCTTCCTCCACCCAGCAGTCATACATCGCCTGGGCGCGGGCCGCGGCCGCCGGACGGGCGGTGCGGTTCGGCGGCAGCACCTGGAGGAGCTTGCCGTGCCATTCGTAGAGCGGGGCCACGGCGCGGGCCGGCAGCCACCACGTGCGCGGATCCTCCGGCCACGTCTCGAGGCCGTTGCCGGCCGCGAAGCCCTTGCGGATGTACATGTCCGCGTGCTGGTGATCCGACTCCGCCAGCGCTTCTTCGCCAAGCGCGCCATACTCGCGCTGCAGCGCCGCGTTGAACGGCGTGGCATGCGGGGGCTGGCCCTTGAGCATGCGAAGATTGTCGGTCTGGTACGGCGTCATGAATGGCGCCGTCTGGTTGAACGGCCACAGATAGCTCCATGCATGAGCGCTGCTGGCGCATGCCGCGCCGGCCGCGCTCAGGACGACCGCGAGTGCTAGTTTCTTCATGCTCTTCCCCTCGTTAAATTAGGTCCACGGACGGAAACGGTTGGCCCCGAATCAGGACGATTCGAACCTTTGTACTTTGGCCCGCTTTCGGGCGTCAACAGAATGCACCCCCAAAGATTCCAGATTCTCGCCAAGTGTGGCAGGAACGCCACTTGCCTGCGCGAGGCGCCGTCTGGCAGCTTAACCTTATGTCTTTGAAAGACAAATTCAATATATGTTGCGCCGCGGCAAGGCGCCTCCTAGGGGTTGTTGCCGGCCTGCTGGCGCTGGCCGGCGCCGCCGCGGAAGCGGGCGCCCAGGGGGCGCTTTCCTATCCCTATCTCGACGGCGCCGAAGCCGGTTTCCCGGCCTATCGCAAGGTGGCCGAGCGGGCCGCCCGCGGCTACGTCATGGTCACGCTGCTGGCGAAGCCCGATCCGGCGACACGCGAAGGCGGCGGCGAGCTGCACACCGGCAGCGGCATCGTTCTCAACCGCGACGGATACATCCTCACCGCGGCGCACATCGCGCGCGGCCCCGAATTCGCGGTCCGCATCCGTCTCGCCGACGGCCGTACGCTGCCGGCCGAGGTGGTGAAGGTGAGCGCGAAGCAGGAGCTCGCGGTGCTGCGCACCGCGCCGCTGCCCGAGGCCGAGCCGCTGCTGTTCGCCGATTCGCGTACCGTCAAACGCGGCGATCCGGCGCTGGCGCTCGGCAGCCCGCGGCGCGTCTGGGGCGTCGTCTCGGTCGGCCGCGTGCGCGTTCCCAATATCGGCGAGCGGCTGGATTACGGCGCCTGGGGATTCGACAACGCGATCGAGATCGGCATGGAAGTGGAGTCGGGCCATTCGGGCGGCCCGGTCGTCAACGCCAGGGGCGAACTGATCGGCATGGTCGCCGGCTACGAGCTCGGCGACACCACCAAGCCGCAATACCGCTCGCCGCGCATCGCCTACGTCGTGCCCGCCAACGACATCCGGAAATGGCTCGGCTGGTAGGCGCGAAGCCGGCCGTGTCGGCGGCCGCGAACTTGACCGCCGGTTGCAATTCCGCCCGAGCCCCAGGGTGCCGCCGGCGCTCGCCCCGGCCTAGGCTTTCGACGCCTGAGCCGGTCCGCCGGGATTGATGCGCTGCCCCGGGGGCGCGTTGCGGCGGTCGCCGGTCACCACCGCGGCGATGCCGTCCACGATCGCGTCGCGCGCGGTACCGGGCGTGAACACGGCCTGGATGCCGAGCGCCCTCAGCTCCTCGGCCATCTCGGGCGTGATCACGCCGCCCACGACGAGCGGCGTCGCGTCGAGGCCGCGCGCCTCCATCTCCTGCAGCACGCGGCCCGACATGTAGACCGGCTCGGCGCCGAGAAACGACAGCCCGATCACGTCGGCCTTGAACTCCCGCGCGGCCTCGGCGACGCGGGCCGGCGTGTTGTAGAGGCCGAGATAGCGCACCTCGTGCCCGGCCTCGCCGAGCCAGCGCGTTACGACGGTGACGCCCATGTCGTGCGCGTCGGTGCCGACCTTGGCGATGAGAATCCTGGCCATCGTTTCAACCCCTACACCGGCAACGCGTGGCCGATGCCTTTCCGGAAGGCTTCGCCGATCTCGCCGAGCGTGCATTTGGCGCGCACGGCGTCGAACACGCTCGGCATGACGTTGGCGTTCGAGCCGGCGGCGGCGGCCACCGCATCGAGCGCGCGCCCGACGGCGCTCGCATCGCGCGCCTTGCGGTAGTCTCGGATGTAGCGGATGCGGTCTTCGATCATCGGCCGCCCGATGCGGAAGAACTTCATCTCGGGCGGCTTCTCGTCTTCGTCCTGGAAGCAGTTGACGCCGACCAGCGGCAGCCTGCCCGCATCGATGCGGTCGTTGAGATCGAAGCGCCCGGCGGTGATGCGGTCTTCGATCCAGCGCTGCTTGAACAGCGCGAGGTAGCCGCCCTTGGCCCGCATCTCGTCCATCAGCGCCACGATCGCGCGTTCCATGCGGTCGGTCAGCTCCTCGACGAAATACGAGCCGCCGAGCGGATCGGCCACTTTCGTCACGTTGCTCTCGTAGGCGATCACCTGCTGGGTGCGGATCGAGAGCTTGTGCGACTCCTCGGTCGGCAGCGCGAAGGCCTCGTCCCAGCCGGTGGTGTGGATCGACTGCGCGCCGCCGAGCACCGCCGCGAGCGTCTGCAGCCCGGCGCGCACCATGTTGTTCATCGGCTGCTGCGCGGTGAGCGCCAGCGCCGCGGTCTGGATCGCGGTGCGGAACCAGCACGAGCGGTCTTCCTTGGCGCCGTAGCGCTCCCGGAGCATCTTCGCCCAGATGCGGCGCATCGCGCGCAGCTTGGCGATCTCCTCGAAGAAATCGATGTGCGCGGCGGTGAAGAACGCCATGCGCGGCGCGAAGCCGTCGATGGGAAGGCCGCGTGCGAGCAGGCCCTCGATGTGCTGGCTCGCCACCATCATCGCGAACGCGGCTTCCTCGATCGCGTTCACGCCGGTCTCGCGGATGTTGTAGGCGTTGACGTTGACGAGGTTCCACTTCGGCATCGCGCCGGCGCAATACTCCATCACGTCGAGGCCGACGCGGTAGGTGAACTCGATCGGGTAGAACGTCGTGTTCGACTGGTAGGTCGGCCCCACGAGCTGGGTGAAGCCGCAGTTCATGATCGTGCCGATGAGCTTGTCCTTGGGGATGCCGCGCTTCTCGGCCATCAGCACGTAGGAGGCGACGATGAAGGCCGAGGCGGGCGGCTGGCAGATGAGCGTCGAGCTCACCTTCTCGAGCGGGATGCCGGCGTAGAGCTCCTCGACGTCTTCCTGGGTCGCCACCGAGGTGCCGACCATGCCCACGTCGCCTTCGGCGAGCGGATGATCGGGGTCGAGCGCCACCTTCGTCGGCACGTCGTAGTCGATGTTGAGGCCGGTCATGCCGGCCTTGAGCAGGAACAGCAGGCGCTCGTTCGATTCCCGGGGCGTGCCGTAACCGCTCTGCTGGCGCCGCGTCCAGAACCGCTTGCGGTACATCTCGGGATGGATGCCGCGCGTGAACGGATACTGCCCCGGCTTCTCGGCCGCGGGCGGGCCATACGCCGCGTCGAGCGGCAGGCCGGAGAGCGTCTCGGTGTCGAGCGGCCGCTCGCCTTCGATGTAGCGGTCGAACAGTTTCGCGTCGGTCATGTGCGCCTCGTGATCATTTCCGCCGCTCTTCGGCGACGCCGTCGAGGAAGATCGTCTCGACGTGCTCGACGAGCGCGTCGGGCGTCACGGCGCCGGCGGGGTCGTACCAGCGGTCGAAGCTGTTGAGCACGCCGAGCAGCGCGAACGCGGCCGCGGTCGGGTCGAGTTTCTTGAGCCGCCCGCGTTTCTGGCCGTCGCGGAACACGCCGCGCACGAGATCGAGATACGCCATCTCGAGCGCGCGGATCTCCTCGCGCTGCGCGCCGGTCAGCGCGCCCATGTCGCGGTTGAGGACGGTCAGATTGTGCGGATGGCGGAAGAAGAAGCCGCAGTGATTGCGGATGAGGGCCTTGAGCCGCGCCGCCGGATCGGATTCGGCCGCCAGCGCCGCGCGCGCGCCGTCGAGAATCGACTGGATCGAGTGCTCGCAGATCCGGAAGAGAAGGTCTTCCTTCTCCTTGATGTGATAGTAGAGCCCGGCCTTGGTGAGCCGCGCGCGCTCGGCCACCGCGCGCACCGAGGTGGCCGCGAAGCCGTCCTCGGCGAACAGGCGCGCGGCGCTCGTCAACACCCGGTCCCAGCGCGGCTCGCGCGCCATCGCGGCTCCCTAACTTTACCGACCGGACGGTAAAGTTTGAGCGCCGCCGCGTCAAGCCGCGCGCGGCGGCGCGGAGCCGCGGCAATCGCGCCGCTGCGGCGCCGCGGGGGCGCCTTGTGCGGCCGCGGGGCGCGGCCTATATGTGGCGCAACTTCCCGGTCACAGCCGTGCCTCGCCGGCCTGCGCCCGCCCGCGCTTTCGCGCCGGCGCGCGGCCGCGCCGCACGCGAAAGGATTTCCGATGTCGAAAGAAGGATTGTTCGAGGCCGAGGGCGTCGTCGTCGACGTCTATCCCGACGGGCGCTTCCGCGTGCAGCTCGAGAACGGCCACAACATCATCGCCTACACCGGCGGCAAGATGCGCAAGAACCGCATCCGCATGCTCGCCGGCGACAAGGTGACGGTGGAGATGACGCCCTACGATCTCGACAAGGGCCGCATCACGTTCCGCCACAAGGACGAGAAGGCCGCCGCCATGGGCACCCAGGCGCAGCGCCGGCAGTTCCGCAAATACAGGTAGCGTCTACCGCGACGCGATCAGTTTCTTCCCGAGCGCCTCGGCTTCGGCGGTTTTCCCGTCCGGCACGGGCACGCGCACGGTGATGCTGGGGCCGGCCGCATTGCCAAGCGTGGTCCAGCCCGCGAACACCGCGGCCGGGCGATGGCTGAGCGCCGACACGGTGAGCTCGAGCAGCGCCGGCGGGCCCGGCACCACCTTGGCGTCGGAGACGAAGATCCCTTCGCCCGAGGGACTCACCGCGTTGAGCCGCGTATAGGCGCCGTTGGCGAGCAGGCCGGCCGCGGTGAAGATCACCTCGACCTCGGGGGAACGGGCGGCGCGATGGCGGTTGAGCGCATCGCGGATGCCCACCAGCACCGCGGCCGCGGCGACGATCGCCGTCACGAGAAGGCCGGCGCGCCAGCCGCCGTTCGCGGCGGCGATCCCGCCGAACACGGCCGCGAAGCCCAGCCCGTAGAGCAGCATCTGGCCGCCCTCGCGCTCCGCCGCCGTCGCGTCCGCGGCCTGGAAGCGTCGCCACGCCTCGCGCGAGAACCGCCAATGCGCCAGCGTCCGGCCTTTGCGGATCGCGATCCGGTCCTGCTGTTCGAGCCGGCCATACATGTCGATGAACGGCAGGGCGGTCAGGAGCACGCACAAGAGCGCGACGGGCAGGACGAGCAGCAGAATGCGCGCTTCGTCGCCGGTGCGCGGCTTGCCGTCGCCGAACATCGCGTCGTATCCGACGATGACGCTGCCGACGGTCACGGCGACGACGAGCAGCAAATAGCCGTAAATGCCGATCGCGCCGATGATCCAGCGCGCGGCGGCGATCGGCCCCGCCAGCCACGCCGCGAGCCGCAGATAGCTGAAACCGTGCATGGCCGCTGTGTCGTCTCCTACCAGGCCGAACAGGCCGCGTCCGGGGTGCCGATGAACAGCGCGCGGTGCGTGCCGCCGTCTCCCGTCACGCCGCGGCGCCCGCAGTCGGTCTCGGCAGAAGTTTCGGCCGATGGCGGCTCGCGCTGCCGCGCCGGGGCGCTGCCGGCCGCGAAAACCGGTGCGGCAAAGATCGTGCTTCGCATGGCGGTCCAATCCTCGTGGCCTGAAACCGAGGGTAGCTTGCCATTCGTTCCGGCAACCCGGAAGGCCGGCGTCGTCTGCGCAAGTCCGGGGCTGCGCCCGCTGCGGCCGTGCGGCGCCTTGTTTTGCGGCGCAACATCGCGTATATATCGGCGCAGGATTTCCCGTTCACTTCAACGCTTTGAGGCCCGGGCGGCCGCGCCCTTCTTCCGCGCGCCGCCTTTTGCTTTGGGCGCTTTCGCTCGCAACCGAGACGTCATGGATCTCCGCAACATCGCCATCATCGCGCATGTCGACCACGGCAAGACCACGCTGGTCGACAAGCTGCTGCACCAGTCGGGCACCTTCCGCGAGAACCAGAAGATCCCCGACCAGGTCATGGATTCGAACGAGCTCGAGCGCGAGCGCGGCATCACGATCCTGGCCAAGGCCACGTCGGTCTATTGGAAGGGCATCCGCATCAACATCGTGGACACGCCCGGCCACGCCGATTTCGGCGGCGAGGTGGAGCGCATCCTCTCGATGGTCGACGGCGCGATCGTCCTCGTCGACGCGGCCGAAGGGCCGATGCCGCAGACGAAATTCGTGCTGATGAAGGCGCTGAAGCGCGGCCTGAAGCCGATCGTGTTCATCAACAAGGTCGACAAGCCCGAGCAGCGCGCGCACGAGGTCCACAACGAGGTGTTCGATCTGTTCGCGCTGCTCGACGCCACCGAGGAGCAGCTCGATTTCCCGACGCTGTTCGGCTCGGCCAAGCAGGGCTGGGCGGCGACCTCGCCCGAAGGGCCGAAAGACAGCATGGAGCCGCTGTTCGAGGCGATCCGCAAGCGCGTGCCGCGCCCGCCCGTGGCGGACCCGGACGGCCCGTTCACGATGCTCTCGACGATCCTCGAATACGACAACTACCTCGGCCGCCTGCTCACCGGCCGCATCGAATCGGGGCGCATCAGGCCGAACCAGCAGATCAAGGCGATCAGCCGCGACGGCACGCTTCTCGAGGAAGCGCGAGTGATGAAGGTGCTCGCGTTCCGCGGCATCGAACGCCAGCCGATCGACGAGGGCGTGGCCGGCGACATCGTCGCGGTCGCGGGCCTCTCGGAAGCCTCGGTGTCGGACACGCTCTGCGATCTCTCGGTCACCGCGCCGATCCCGGCGCAGGCGATCGATCCCGCCACGCTGTCGATGACCGTCTCGGTCAACGATTCGCCGCTCTGCGGCCAGGAAGGCACGAAAGTCACCTCGCGCCTGATCTGGGACCGCCTGCGCCGCGAGGCCGAGGGCAACGTGGCCATCAAGGTCAGCCAGTCCGAGGCCAAGGACGCGTTCGAAGTGTCGGGCCGCGGCGAGCTGCAATTGGGCGTGCTCATCGAGCAGATGCGCCGCGAAGGCTTCGAGATGTCGGTCGGCCGCCCGCGCGTGATCTTCAAGACCGACGAGCGCGGCCAGCGCCTCGAGCCGATCGAGGAAGTGGTCATCGACGTCGACGACGCCTATGCCGGCGTCGTGGTCGAGAAGATCGGCCAGCGCCGCGGCGAGCTCAAGGAAATGCGCCCCTCGGGCGGCGGCAAGACGCGGCTGGCGTTCCTGGCGCCGTCGCGCGCGCTGATCGGCTATCACGGCGAGTTCATGACCGACACGCGCGGCACCGGCATCATGAACAAGCTGTTCCACAGCTACGCGCCCTACAAGGGTGCCATCCAGGGCCGGCGCAACGGCGTGCTGGTTTCGCTCGAGCAGGGCAAGTCGGTGGCCTATGCGCTCTGGTATCTCGAGGAGCGCGGCCCGATGTTCATCGATTCGGGCGTGCCGGTCTATGCCGGCATGATCATCGGCGAGAACTCTCGCGGAAACGATCTCGACGTGAATCCGCTCAAGACGAAGCAGCTCACCAACGTGCGCGCCTCGGGCAAGGACGAGAACGTGCTGCTGACGCCGCCGATCAAGATGACGCTCGAGAAGGCGATCGCCTACATCGAAGACGACGAGCTGGTCGAGGTCACGCCGAAATCGATCCGGCTCAGGAAGCGCTGGCTCGACATCCACGAGAGGAAACGCCACGCCAAGCGGGCGGAGGTGGCGTAGGCGTCGGCCCCAGCCCCCGCGCATTGCCGCGGTAGCCGCTCCTGCGCTAACCTCGGTCGCGGGAGGGCCCTGTCAGTGCTCCGTCCGCGCTTCGTCTTCGCCCTGCTGGTTTCCTTCGGCATCGCCGCGTCTGCAGCGGCGCAAGCGCCGGTCGAGGCCGAGTATCGGGCGCTGGTCCAGCGCGTGAAGAGCGGCGATCTCTCGGTCGATTTCGCCCGCATGCGCGCGCTCTATTCGCAGATGAGCGCCTACGAGCCCTACGGTGAGGCTGCCAACAACGCGAGCCGCGCCGAACAGATGGCGCGCACCGGCGATCACCAGGCCGCCCTCACGCTCGCGAACCAGGTGCTCGGCACCTACTATGTGAGCCTTGCGGCGCATTACGCGGCGGCGGTCGCGTACGACAAGCTCGGCGACAAGCAGCGCGAGGCGTTCCACCGCCGAGTCTGGGCCGGCATGATGCGCGCGGTGCTGGCGAGCGGCGACGGCCGCACCGCCGCCACCGCCATGCGCGTACTGACCGTCTCGGACGAATATCATGTGCTGCGCGCGCTGCGCGTGACGCCGGGCAAACGCGAGGTCGCGCGCGAGGCGGGGCGCGTCTTCGACCGCTGGGAGGCGAAGGAGCAATCCGGCGCCGATCGCCTCCTCTATTTCGACATCACGCTGATGTTCGCGAAGCTGGAGCGCAAATAGCCGGGACCAGCCGGCGAAGCGTTTTGCCGCCGGAAGCTCCTGCGCGAAGTCGAAACCGGAACTTTGCCGCCCGTCATCCGCATCGCCCCACCGTCTCGCGCATCATGTCCGCAACCGCTCCCGACTATCTCGACCCGCGCGTGCCGCCCGGCCTGCGCCTCGCCACCGCGCCGCTGGTCGCGGCGACGGCGGAGAACCTGCGCGGCTACGGCGAGCTCGTGGCCGATGCCAAGGCGCATCGCATCGAGATCGTGCGCTGGCCGGCGCAGGGCTGGCGCCCGGTCGATACCGACAGCGGCGACGAGGGCGGCACCACCGAAGGCATCTTCCACGCGTGGTGGGAGGAGGGCCGGCTCATGGGCCGCAACGAGGCCGTGGGCGGCCACTATCTGCTCGGCTGGTCCGATCCGCCCGAGCGGGCGGCGCAGCCGGCGGGCACGCCCGTGCGCGTCCTGCTGTGGCACGCGAACTACCACCCCGATGGCGGCCAGCTATTCTTCCCGCTCGAGCGGAAGCCGTTCGTCGTGCCGATGGCGCTGCCCGGCGACGACGTGAAGCCCGAGCACTTCAAGACGTTCTGGTTCGAAGGCAGCGCCGGCCTCTACATGCACCCGAACGTCTGGCACGAGGGCGTGTTTCCCTGCGCCGCGGCCGGGCGCTTCTTCGACCGGCAGGGCCGCGTACATGCGCGCGTCAGCGTCGATTTCGCCAAGGAGTTCGGCGCGCTGCTCGAAGTGCCGCTGGCGCGCTGAGCGTCTGCAACGCTCACCCGCCGCGCCAGAAGCCCTCTTCCCAGCTCTTCGAGAGGCGCATCGCGGCCACGATGATGCCGACGAGCGAGTAGGTCTGCGGGAAATTCCCCCAAAGCTCGCCGGTCGCGGGGTCGATGTCCTCGGAGAGCAGCCCCACATGGTTGCGGCAGGCGAGGATCTTCTCGAACAGGTCGCGCGCCTCGTCGCGGCGCCCCGCGGCGGCGAGCGCCTCGATGTACCAGAAGGTGCAGATCGTGAAGGCCGTCTCCGGCATGCCGAAATCGTCGGGCGTGCCGTAGCGGTAGAGGTGGTGGCCGCGGCGCAGGTGCTTGCCGATGTAGTCGAGGGTGCCCAGGAAACGCGGATCGGTGGCCGGCACCAGCGCCAGCTCGTGCAGCAGCAGGAGGCTGGCATCCACCGTATCGCCGCCGAACGTGGCGGTGAACGAGCCGATCCTGCCGTTCCACGCCTTCTCGAGAATCACCGCGCGGATGCGGTCGGCCTCGGCCCGCCAATGCTCGGCGCGGTCGGTGCGCCCGAGCGTGCCGGCGATGCGCGCGAGCCGGTCGCAGGCGGCCCAGCAGAGGGCGGCCGAATGCGTATGGACGCCGCTGCGGCCGCGGAATTCCCAGATGCCGGCGTCGGGCGCGAGCGCGCGCTCGGCCGCCTTTTCGCCGAGCCTCTCGAGCCGGCGGAACAGCGCGACGTCGCCCCGGTTCGGCAGGCGCTGGTCGTAGAACATCTGCGAGGCGGCGAGAATGACGCTGCCGTAGCTGTCGTTCTGCACCTGAAGCTGCGCCGCGTTGCCGATGCGCACCGGCCCCATGCCGCGATAGCCCTTCAACGACGGCACCTCCACCTCGTCGAGCGAGCCGGTGGGCAGGATGCCGTAGACGGGCTTGAGCTCTCCGTTCGCCTCGCCGGCGGCCACGCTCGTGATGTAGCGGAGGAAATCCTCCATCGTCTTGGTGGCGCCGAGGCGGTTGAGCGCGTGCACCGAGAAATAGGCGTCGCGCAGCCAGCAGAAGCGGTAATCCCAGTTGCGCCGCGTGCCCGGCGCCTCGGGGATCGAGGTGGTGAGCGCGGCCACGATCGCGCCGGTCTCCTCGAACGCGCAGAGCTTCAGCGTGATGCCGGCGCGGATCACCGCCTCCTGCCACTCGAACGGCACCGAGAGATAGCGCACCCATTCGATCCAGTAGTCGTGCGTGCGCTCGTGGAACTCGCGCACGATTTGGGGAATCGAGGCGGCGAGCATCTCGTCCGGGCCGAGGATCAGGTGGATCGGCTGCGTCAGCGCGAACGGCGCCTCGGATTCCACATAGGCCAGCGGCGCGTCGGTCGTGAGGCGCAGCGTCTGCCCGGCGCCCACGAAGCGGATGTGGTTGCTGCCGTGCGTCGTCACCGGCTTCTCGTGCCCGTAGGCGAAGACCGGGCGGAGGCGCACCCGCACCACGGGCAGCCCGGCCACCGGCTCCACGCGCCGCACCAGCATGGTCGGGCGATAGATGCGGTCGTGCTGCTTGAAGCGCGGCGCGAAATCGGTGATGCGCACCGCGCCGCCGCGCGTGTCGGTCAGCGTCGTCACCAGGATTGCGCTGTTGCCCTGGTACTCCTGCCTGGCCTCGGCGAAGTTCTCGAGCGCCACCTCGTAGAAGCCGGCCGCGGGGTCGTCGCCGCCCAACAAGCTGCAGAACACCGGATCGCCGTCGAGCCGCGGCAGGCAGTACCACACGATCCGCGCGCGCCGGTCGACGAGCGCCGCGACGATGCTGTTGCCGATGACGGCGAGGTTGAGGTCGGGCATGCGTCCTGGGTCCCTCCTGGTCCTTTCCGATATACGAACGACGGCGGCGAGAAGAAGGCGGATTTCGGGGCCGCTCGGCATCCCGCGCACTTTCCTTCCGCCGGGGCCGTGCGGCATGATACGCCCGGCAATCGAGAGAATCGCCCATGCGCCTCGCCCGACTCGCCTTCGCCGCCGTGATGCTCCTGGCCGCGCCCGCGCTGGCGCTCGACGCCGCCGACCGCACGTTCGGCCCCGGCCGCGTCGGCGCCATCGTCAAAGGCAGTACCAAGCCGGACGATCTGGTGAAGGTCTATACCGCCGCCTACGTCAAGCTCGGCAAGATCCATACCGTGGAAGGGCAGCAGCAGCCGGGGGCGATCCTGTTCCAGGGAACGTCGAGCGAGCTGCAGGTCGTCTTCACCGAAGACGGCAAGAAGATCGAGTTCGTGCGCATCGTCGGCGCCGCGTGGTCGACGAAAGAGGGCCTGCGCGTGGGCACCACGCTGGCCGAGCTCGAGCGCATCAACGGCGGCGCATTCCAGTTCTCGGGCTTCGGCTGGGATTACGGCGGCGCCGTCAAGGCAGGCGGCCGGGGGTTGCGCGGCCTCGGCATCACGATCGCCTACACGAAGAACGGCGACAGCCGCGCGGCCCGCCAGGTCATGGGCGAGAACCAGTTCTCGTCGCGGCATCCGGCGTTGAAGACCCTCGGCGTCGTCGTCAGCCAGATCGTGGTCGGCTTCGGGCCCTGACCGGAAACGCCGCGCCGCCCGCTCCCGACAAAGGAATCGACATGCGCCTCGCTGGACTCGTTTTCGCCGCCCTGCTCGTGCTGGCCGGCCCCGCCCTCGCGCTCGATGCGCGCGACCGCACCTTCGCGCCCGGCCGCGTCGGCGCGATCGTGATCGGAAAGACGGATCCCGCCGATCTCGCGAAAATCTACGGCGCGGCCAACGTCAAGTATCAGAAGATCGGCTACGAAGGCGGCGAAACGCCGGGCGCACATGTTTTCCCGGAGTCGCCCGATTTCCTGGAGGTCATGTTCTCCGAAGACGGGAAGAAAATCGACACGATCATCATCGGCGGCAAGAACTGGGTCAGCCGGTCGGGCCTGCGCGTCGGCATTCGCGTCGCCCAGCTCGAGCGCATGAACGGCGGGGCCTTCAATTTTCAGGGCTTCGGGGCCGACGAGGGCGGCAGGATCAGCGCCGGCGCCCCGCCGCTGGCGCCGTTCTCGATCTACATCGGCGAAACCAGCGAAGCGGACCGCAAGGCGCTGCTGAAGTACTTCCACCACGAGAAGGTGTTCTCGTCGCGCCATCCGGCGATGCGGAACTCGCATTTCGCCGTGCGCTCCATATACGTGCAGGCGCCGCCGGCGAAAGGGGATTGACGCGGGGAGCCGCGAAAGAGAGGCGCACGCGCGCCGCCGCGCTTCCCCGATGCAAGCGGCGACGGCGTGCGCCCTGGCGCCCGCTTCGCGTCCGGGGCCCGCCGCCACGTGTCGCAGATTTTTCTGTGGCGGCGGCAAACCCCTGGCGTCGGACGCTTAGGGGATGGCGCCGGTCACCTTGCTCGAGACCATGGTGTAGAGGTCGCCGAGCGATCCTCCGACGGCAAGCGCTCCGGTGATCACCGCGATGGAAATGAGCGCGGCGATCAGGCCGTACTCGATCGCAGTGGCGCCGCTCTCGTCCTTCAGAAACCTGTATATGGCGGTCACGCCGCTCTCCTCTCGTCGAAGCCCTGCCCCGTGCATTGTCCGGGTCATCACGAAATCATCCCGGGGCTTCCACATTTTCGTACCGAGGCGTTGAACAGGCGTAACCCGGGGTGCCTAAAATACGATGCGGCACAACGGTTAATTTTCGATGAGCGGCGCCGGGCCGGCTAGCGATGCGCCTCGGCGCGGCGGGCGAGGCGGCTCATCGCGCCGTTGGCGAGCGAGGCCAGCGCGAACACGATCGCGACCACGGCGTAGAGCGACGCGAAATCGTACTGGTCGTAGTAGTCGCGCGCGAGGAAGCCCAGGCCCACGCTCGCCAGCTTCAGCTCGCCGAGCAGCACGCCGACGATGCACACGCCGAGGCCGAGGCGCAGGCCGGTCACGATCGGCAGCGCGAGCGCCGGCAGATAGATCATCCGCACCATCTGCCCACCGCGGAGATTGAACGCGCGGCCCACGCGCACGAACACGGGCGGAATCGCGCGCATCCCGGAAGCGGCCGCGATCGCCACCGGGAAGAAGGCGGAGATCGCGCCCAGCGCCACCTTGGAGCCCGGCCCGATGCCGACCGCGAGCATCACGATCGGCAGGAACACGATCTTGGGCGTGGTGGCGAGCGCCGCCACGTAAGGATCGGCCGCCGCGCCGAGCACGCGGCGCGCGCCCATCGCGAGGCCGAACGCGACGCCGGGGAGGGCGCCGAGCAGGAAACCGCCCGCCACCTCGCCGAGCGTGACCGCGAGATGGCGATAGAACGAAAGACTCGCGATCTCGCGCGCGACCGCCGCCGCCACCGCGCTGGCCGGCGGCAGCGCCTCGCCGAAGACGAGGCGCGTCTGCCCGAGCGCCTCCCACAGCGCGACGAGGACGGCCAGAGTCAGCACCCGGATCAGGGCGGCATCGCGCCGCGCGCTCACGCCGGGCGCAGCCATGTCTGGAGCCGCTTCAGGAGCCACAGCATGCCGCCGCTCACCAGGATCACGAACACGATCGCGCCATACATGCCGGGCGTATCGAACTTGTCGTAGGTCTCCGATACCAGGAAGCCGAGGCCGCCGAAATTGATCAGATACTCGACGCCGATGATGTTCACGAGCGCATAGATCGTGCCGAGCCTGAGGCCGGTGAAGATCATCGGCGCGCCGGCCGGCAGCAGGATCTTCCAGAATTCCTGCCGCGGCGTCAGGTTGAACGCGCGGCCCACGCGCACGAGCGTCGGCGAGACGGCGGCGAAGCCCTCGCGCGTGTAGAGCGCGATCGCGACGAAGCCGACGACGAAGCCCATGAATCCGGTGCTCGCATAGGTGCGCCCGAACAGCACGAGGACGACCGGGTAGACCAGCACCAGCGGCGCTGCGAACAGCGCGCCCAGCCAGTTGCGGTAGGCAAGGCCGAAGCGCGGATGCTTGTAGAGCCAATAGCCGGCCGGCAGGCCGGCCGCCGCCGCCGCGGCCACCGCGGCGACCGCGGTCAGCAGCGTGGCGCCCAATGCGCGCAGCAGCCCTTCCTCGGCCGCGAGGCGCCAGATCGCGACGACGGTCTCGGTCGGCGCCGCCACCACGAGCTTGGGCACGAGGCCGAACCGCACCAGCGCCTCGAGCGCCGCCGCCAGCAGAGCGAGCGCGGCGAGCCCCCAGAGCGCCGGCGCTGATCTATGTGCGTGAAGCAATGTGCGCACCGGGCGGCCGTAACCGAAGAACGCAGGGAGGCGGGGAGGCGGGGAGAGAGGCTTCGGCGCGCGAAGCGCGCGCATTCATGTCCTCCCCGTCTCCCCGCCTCCCTTCAATCCTTTTCGGGAACATGCCGGCGTTGGCCGATCTCGCTCGACGCTATTTCACTTCGACGACGAGTTCCTTGATCTGCGCCGGCGTCAGCGGCTTTTCGAGCCGCTTCGACTTCACCGCCTCGGCGATCGAATAGTCGAGCCCGGAGATCGGCCACGGCACCATCCGCTCCTTGGGATAGAAGCCGATGCCCTCCTTGGCGATCTCGGGCGAGATCTTGGTGACGTCCGCCCAATAGGCGGCCGATTTGTCGATGTTGGCATACATCCATTCGACCGATTCGGCATAGGCGCGCGAGAAGCCCTGCGCGGCCTTCGGCCGCTCGGCGAGGAACTTCGCCGTCGTCACGTTCACGCGGATGCTGACATCGTTGAGCTCGGTCAGCTCGCTGCCGCGCGCGACGATGCGGAATTCGCCCTTCTTGATCGCGTCGAGCGCGAACGGCACCGCGGCCCAAGCCATGTCGATCTGGCCCGAAACGAGCTGCGTCCGCGTCGCCGGCATCGCGCCGGTGGAGACCAGCTTCGGCGTCACGCCGTATTTGGCGATGATCTGCTGCGCGGTGAGGTGCGTCGAGGAGCCGGGCCGCGAGAACGTCATCGTCTTGCCGTCGGCGTCCTTCAGCGACTTGATCGGGCTGTCGGCCCTCACGTACCAGTAGATGTCGCCGGCGCCGCGCATCTCGGAGCCGATGATGCGCACCGGCGCGCCCTTGGCGTAGGCGGCGAGCACGCCTTCGACACCGTTGGTCAGCGCGTAGTCGACGCTGCCGGTCAGAACGGCCTGCAGGGTCTCCGCACCGCCCGCGGTCCAGGTGACGTCGACCTCGAGGCCGTGCTTCTTGAAGATGCCGGCCTCGACCCCGAGCGGGATCACCTGCGAATCCCACACCTGGCGCTGGCCGATCGCGACCTTGATTTTCTCCTGGGCGGCCGCCGTCGCCGCCCACGCCGTCGCGGCGAGCGCCGCGGCAAGCAGAATCGTCGTCCGCACCGTCATCTGATCCTCCCTGTCCTCGCGGTCGAGGCGCCGCGTCGCGAGCGAGAGTAGAGCATGTTGCCAGAGGAGGAAATCGGGGCTGCGTACCGGCGAGGGTCCAAGGCCCGCCTCTCCGACGCCGTGCGATCAGGAAACCGCCAACCGCACGATGCCGAGCGTGCCGAGCGACAGCACGACGAGGCCCACCAACAGCATCAGCAGGCGCGGGGGCAGGCGCTTGGTCATCCATCCGGCCAATGGCGCGGCCAGCGCGCCGCCGAGAATGAGGCCGGCCGCGGCCACGAAATAGGTGGGCGCGATCGTGAAGAAGAACGCGATCGAGATCGCGAGCGTCACGAAGAACTCGGCAAGATTCACGCTGCCGATCGTGTAGCGCGGCGAGTTCCCGCGCGCGACCAGGTTGGAAACCACGATCGGGCCCCAGCCGCCGCCGCCCACCGCGTCCAGGAAGCCGCCGGCCATGCCGAGCGGGACCACGCCGCGCGTCACCGGCACGGCGGGCCGGCGCACGAACGCCTTGTAGACGATCAGGGCCGCCATCGCGCAGAGATAGATGGCCACGGCCGGCTGCGCGATCTTTCCCGGAATCTGCGTCAGGACATACGCGCCGGTCACGCCGCCGATCACGCCGGCAACGGCGAGGCGCAGGAACAGGCGCTTGTCGACATTGCCGTAGATCCAATGCGAAATGCCGGAGATCGCCGTCGTGACGACCTCGGCCGCATGAACCCCGGCGCTCGCGACGGCCGGCGGCACGCCGAGCGCGAGCAGCACCGACGTGGAGATCACGCCGAACGCCATGCCGATCGCGCCGTCGACGAGCTGCGCGACGAAGCCCACCAGCGCGTAGAGCAGGATGTCCTCGGTCATGCGCACCTTCCGCCGAAGTCTGGGCCAGCGGCGGGCGTTTTCCAACCCCTCGCCCGTGCCCGCAGATCAACGCGGAACCCCTGCGGCAGTTCGTGCGCCATCGGGAAACCGCGCTGCGGACGAAATGCCCGGCCGCCGCGCCGCGTCAGCGCCCCGCCGGCGCACGCCGCGCGGTCTCGAGCGCGGCGAGCCCCTTGGCCGCCTCGGCCTTGAGGTCTTCCCAGATCGTGCCGAGATAAGAGGCGAAGCGCTCGCTGGCGATCACGTCGGAGGTGCGCGGACGCGGCAGATCGATCGCGACCGTGCGCTTGATGCGCCCGGGCCGGAACGACATCACCAGCACGCGGTCGGAAAGCTGCACGGCCTCGGAAAGATTGTGGGTGATCAGCAGCGTCGTCTGCTTGAGCGCCTGGCAGATCTCGATCAGCTTCTCGCCCAGCAGCATGCGCGTCTGCTCGTCGAGGGCCGCGAACGGCTCGTCCATCAGCAGGATGCGCGGCTCCGCGCACAAGGTGCGCGCGAGCGCGGTCCGCTGGCGCATGCCGCCGGACAGCTCGGCCGGATAGCGCCGCTCGAAGCCGTCGAGGCCCACGAGCCGGACGAAGCGCATCGCCTTCTCCTCGCGCGCGCGCCGGCCCATCCCCGCCACCTCGAGCGGAAACGCCACGTTCTCGACGACGGTGCGCCAGGGAAACGTCGACTCCTCCTGGAACACCATGCCGATGTCGCGGTGCGAGCCGGCGATCGGCTTCCCCTCCACCAGCACGCGGCCGCCATCGGCGCTGTCGAGGCCGCCGATGATGTTGAACAGCGTGGACTTGCCGCAGCCCGAAGGCCCGATCACGGCGACGAACTCGCCCTCGCGCACCTCGATGCTGGTTTCCGCGAGCGCCTCGACGGTGCCGGTCGCCGTCACGAACCGCTTCGCGACGTTCTCGACCCTGAGAATCGGCGCGCTCATCGTGCCGGCTCCCTGTTCCCTTGCACTTACTTCTTCTCGGCTTTCGCCATCGCGGCGGCGGTGGAGGCGTCGTAGCCGGGGGCCACGCGGATATCGAGCACGCACACCTGGCCCTGCTCCACCGCGCGGATGCCTTCGGCGATCGCGGCCTGGAGCGTCGCCGGCTCCGTCACCGGCCCGATGCCGCGGCAGCCCTGCGCGCGCGCCATCTCGGCGAGGTCGATCTCGGGGTCGCCGATGCGCTGGCCGATCCAGCGGTTCTCCACCGGCCGCGCGCGCATGCGCGCCACGCGCTCCTGATGGATCTCGTCGTTGAAGAAGGAGCGGTTGTTCACGACGAGGATCAGCAGCGGAACCTTGTAATGCGCGGCGGTCCAGAGCGCCTGCACGTTCATCAGGTAGTCGCCGTCGCCCATGATCGCGACCGGCAGCCGCCCCGTGCCGCGCAACGCCAGCGCCGCGCCCACCGCCATGCCGGGCCCCGAGCCGATACCGGCGCCGCCATCGAAGCCGATGTAGTCGGCGGGGCCGCGGAAATGCCACATCTGCCCGCCCCACGAGAGCGGCGTGCGCAGCAAGGTCACCGCGCGGTTGCCCGCCGCCGCGCGCAGGCGCTGCGCTACCATCGCCACGTCGATGACGGCGCCTACGGCCGGCGCTGCCGCCGGCGCCTTCGCGGCGGGCGCGGGCTTCGGCGCGACCGGCTTCTTGCCAAGCTCCGCGAGCAGCGCGCGCACCACGACGTCGGGCTCGGCGAGGAGATAGACGTCGGCCGGCGGCAGGCCCATATGGTCCTTGCTCCAGCCGTGGTGCACGTGCTGGTCCACCGAGGCCTGGATTACCTTCGCCGGGATCGCGTCGCCGCCGAAGGCCGTGCGCAGCGTGCCGGCGAGATCGATCCAGTCGAGCGACAGGATCGCGTCGGCCGCCTTGATCGCCTCGGTCATTTCGGGCGTGTTGAAGGTGCTCGGCGCCGCCGCGTGCAGCGGGTGGTCGGTCGGGAAGCCGGCCGGCGCCTTGATGTCGGTCAACACGCGCATGCCGAGCCGCTCGGCGAGCGCCACGCGCGCGCGCCACGAGTCCTCGTCGCCGACCATGCCGCCGAACACGCGCCCCACCAGCATCAGCGGCGCCTTCGCGCCGGCGAGCATCTCGGCCGCGCGCGCGAGCGCTACGGGGTCGGGGGCCGCCGGCGCCGGCGCGCGATAGCGCGCGAAATCGATCTTGGGCAGCGGCGCGTCGAGCTTCGCCTCCTGCAGCAGCACGTCGAGATTGATGTAGACCGGCCCCATCGGCGGCGTGGTCGCGATCTGCACGGCCTTCAAGATCGATTCGCGCGCGGCCGCGACCGAAGCCGGCTGGTCGTCGTATTTGACGAAAGGCCGGATCAGCGCGCCCTGGTCCTGCGCGGTGTGGATCCACTCGATCCACGGGCGGCGCTTGGCGGCGTCGAAATGCCCGGTGGCGCCGATCAGCAGCAGCGGAACGCGGTCGCACCACGCGTCGAACACGGCCATGCTCGCATGCATGAGGCCGACATTGCTGTGCACGGCCGCGGCCATCGGCCTGCCGGTCACCTTCGCCCAGCCATGCGCGAGCGCCACGGCGCTCTCCTCGTGCAGGCAGAGCAGCATCTGCGGCGAGCGATTGCCGAGATAGTTCACCAGGCTGTCGTGCAGGCCGCGGAACGAGGCGCCGGGATTGAGCGCGATCCACGGAATGCCGAGGTCGCGCAGCGTCTCGGCGATCGGATCGCTGCCGAACAGCACCGCCGGCCTCTCGCCGATCGGCCGCTCGATCTCGCGTCCCGCGTCGCCGTCCGGCGCCGCCGGCTCGTTGCGATCCATGTTGTTCTCCCTCGGTGCGGCGCGCCCACCCGGCGCGCCGCGACGATAGCGGAGCGGGAACGTCAAGAAAAGAAAAGGGAACGGGGAGCGGGGACTAAAGCGAAACCGCGCCGCGCTTGTTTCTCGGCGGCGAATCCCTCTAACTGGCGCCATGACCTGGTCGATCGTCGCGCGGGATCCCGCGACGGGCGCGTTCGGCGTCGCCGTCGCCACGAAGTTCTTCGCCGTGGGCGCGCTGTGCCCGCACGCCTCGCCCCATGGCGCGCTGGCGACGCAGGCGCTCGTCAACCCCACCTTCGGCCCGCGCGGCCTCCGGATGCTGGCCGAGGGAAGGCAGCCGGTGCAGGTGATGGCCGCGCTGATCTCGTCCGACGACGGGCGCGATCACCGCCAACTCCACTTCGTCGGCCGCGACGACGGCGCCGCCTACACCGGCAGCGCCTGCATCGATTGGTGCGGGCACAAGGTGGCGCAAGGCTACTCCGTTGCCGGCAACATGCTCGCCGGGCCGCGCGTGGTGGACGACACGCACGCGGCCTATGCCGACAACGCGAAGCTGCCGTTCCCGCGCCGGCTCATCGCCGCGCTGTTGGCCGGCGAGGCGGCCGGCGGCGACAAGCGCGGCAAGCAGTCGGCGGCGCTGCTGGTTTGGGGCGTGGAGGAGTGGCCGCTGCTCAGCCTGCGCGTCGACGACCACGCCGATCCGCTGCCCGAGCTGGCGCGGCTCGAGCGCGTGAGCCGCGAGCGCTTCGTGCATTTCCGCCAGTTCCTGCCCACGCGCGCCAATCCCGCCGGCGTGTTCGACCGTGCGACGATCGAAGCCGGCATCGCCGCGGGACTGGCGGCCGAAGCGGAAGAAGCGAAGGCGCGCGGCTGATGCCGGCGCTGCTCGAGGTCGACGATCTTTCCGTCACCTTCGCCGGCGACGAAGGCCGGATCCGCGCGGTGGAGCATGTGAGCTTCGCGCTCGCGCGCAACCAGACGCTCTGCGTCGTCGGCGAATCGGGCTGCGGCAAGAGCGTCACCGCGCTGGCGATCATGGGGCTGCTCGCGAAATCGGCGGCGCGCGAGGGCAGCATCCGCTTCGACGGCACCGAGCTGACGGCGCTCGACGCCGGCGCGCTCAACGAATTGCGCGGCGCCCGGCTCGCGATGATCTTCCAGGAGCCGATGACGTCGCTGAACCCCGCCTTCACGGTCGGCGACCAGATCGTCGAGGCGGTCCGCCGCCACCGCGGCGGCACGCGCGCCGCGGCCAAGGCGCGCGCGATCGAGATGCTGAAGCGCGTGCGCATCCCGGCGCCCGAGCGGCGCTTCTCGGACTATCCGCACAAGCTCTCGGGCGGCATGCGCCAGCGCGTGATGATCGCGATGGCGCTCGCCTGCGATCCCGAGCTGCTGATCGCCGACGAGCCCACCACCGCGCTCGACGTCACGATCCAGGCGCAGGTGCTCGATCTCATGCGCAAGCTGCGCGCGGAAACGGGCGCCGCGATCATGCTGATCACGCACGATCTCGGCGTCGTGGCGGAAATGGCCGATCGCGTGATCGTCATGTATGCGGGCCAGATCGTCGAGGAGGCGCCGGTCGGCGATCTGTTCGC
>JAEULD010000025.1 GCA_016792765.1 Candidatus Odyssella sp. | reverse complement strand
CGCCGCGGTCTGCCGCCGCGACGGCCAGCGAACCGGCATCGCGCGCCGCCGCATAGATGCGCCGGGCGCCGGCCGCGCGCAGCGCCCTCACGAACTGCTCCCCGATTCCCCGATTGGCGCCCGTGACGAGCGCGACGCAATCCTTCACCTGCATGATCCGGCCCCCCTGCTGCGGCTGACACGCCGGTTTTGTCAGAAACGGCGGCGCGAGGGGAGGGAATACCGCGATCCGCCCGATCCGGCGCGCCGGGCCGGCGCCGTGCGGGAGCAACGGCGGGCCGACCGGGTCACGGCTCTCCCGGGTCGGCGGCCACGTCGCGGAGTTCGGGCTGCAGCCAATCGGCGCGCCCCAGAGACTCTGCGGCTTCGGCGGCGGCGTCGGGATTGCTGAAGCACTCGAGCAGCGGGCGCCGGTTGTTGCGGCGGTAGACGCCCGTCTCCGCCGTCTCGGCCACGCCGAGGTAGCGCCAGACGCGGCGCATGCCCTCCGCGGTCAGCGACTCCGCGTATTCGATGCGGAGGAAATCCTGGCCGCTCTCGCGCATCGCGCGCTCGCACGCCGCCAGCCTGATCAGCCGCCGGCCGCAATAGGCCTCGAAGTGTTCCTTTTCGAATTCGACCGTGTGCCGCGCGGGTTCGCCCTCCTTGCCTGCGATGCGCTGCCAGACTCCGGTCGCGATGCCGAGCCGGTCGGACGCATAGCTCGCGAGCAGATTGTCGCGATGGAGCAGGATCTTCCGGAGGCGGGCGTCGCGGCAGATCATCAGCGACGGCGGAAACTGCACGTTGCTGTAGATCGCCTTGAAGCCGTGCCACCGGCGGTTCTTGAACCAATCGGCGCCGAAGGCCAGGAACTCGTCGAGGAACGCCTTGTGATCGGCGTCGCGATGGGCCGTGTCGAGGATCTTCAGCCCCAGCGTCTTCGGGAAATAGGCCTGCACTTCCCGCGGGAAGAAAATTTCCTGGTGGCAGGCGATGGCGGGATGGCGGCCGAGAATGTCGCACAGCCGGCTCGAGCCGGATCGTCCCGCCGCGATGACGGAAAAATGCTGCGTAGTCACGGTGCTCCGTCGCCGGTTCCGTATTACGAATCGGACGCGCATTGTGCCGAACGGGTGCGCCTCGGCGCCAGTGCCGAATCGCGTCCGCCCGGCATGGGCGCGGCCCCGCGCGCGTGCTAGTGTTCCGCCCCGGCATTCGCGGAGGGGGGCATGCGGCGGCGGATTTTTCTCGCGCTGGCCGGCGGCGGGGCCGCCGCGGCGCTGACGCCGGCCTTCGCGCAGCAGGCGCGCACCGCGCGCATCGGCGTGCTGCTACTCGGCGGCACCGAGCCGTTCCTCAAGCACTTCCGCGAAGGCCTCGCCGCGCTCGGCCATGCCGACGGCCGCACCGTCGAGATCGTGCTGCGCGCCGCCAATAGCGATGCGGCGAAACTGCCGGCGCTGGCCGCGGAGATCGCGGCGGCGAAGCCCGACATCATCGTGGCCTCGGAGACGCCGGCCGTGCAGGCGGCGAAGAACGCCGCGCCGGCGACGCCGATCGTGATGGCCGCCTCGGGCGACCCGGTCGGCACTGGCCTCGTCGCGAGCCTGGCGCGGCCGGGCGGCCTCGTCACCGGCCTTTCGGCGCAGGCGGCGGAGCTGGCCGGCAAGTCGCTGGAGCTGATGAAGGAGCTCAAGCCCGGCCTCAAGCGCGCGGCCGTGCTGGCGCTCGAGCGCAATCCGCTGACCAAGCCCTTCTTCGCGCACGCCGAGCGCGCGGCGACGGCGCTGGGCCTCGAGCTCGCGACCCTGACCGTGCCGAACGCGGCGGCGCTCGGCGACGCGTTCCGGAAGCTCGCCGACGCGAACAGCGAGGCGCTCGTCGTGCAGCCGAGCCTGCCGCTGAAGCCGGTGGCCGAGCTCTGCCTCGCGCGGCGCCTGCCCGCGGTTTCGATCACGCGCGCCTTCGCCGACACCGGCGGGCTCATGTCCTACGCCGCGAGCCTCGTCGAGCGCTATCGCGGCGCCGCCGACTACGTCGACAAGATCCTGAAGGGCGCCAGGCCCGCGGATCTCCCGGTCGGCCAGCCGACCAAGTTCGAGCTGGTGATCAACATGCGCACGGCGAAGGCGATCGGCGCGAGCGTGCCCGATTCGCTGATGAACCGCGCGAACGATTTCATCGAGTAGAGGCGGCCCGAATGCGGAGACTGCTCCTGCTCTCGATCGCCGCGCTCGCCGCGGCCTGCGCGCCCACCGCGGGGCCCGGGCCGGACGCGGAATACGTCCCGCACGGGCGCTTCGCGCCGGCGATGCCGCTGGTCCAGGCCCTGCACGAGTGCCGGCGCGACGTGGAGACGGCCGGGCGCCAGAACGTGCCGGCGATCGGGCCCGGCCCGCTGCGGCAGATTCCGGCGCCGCCGATCATGCGCCCGGAGCACGCCTCGATCGGGGCCTGCATGGACGCGAAAGGCTACCGGCGGGCCGCGCCCGCCCAATAGGCGCGCTTCCGGCTTCTTTTCTCGGCGTTGTGACCGCGCGCACTGCGGCCGGCGTCCGCTCCCGGCATATTCCCGCGCCAGCATGCACGGGCATCGCCCGCGCCCAACACCGGGGTATTTCGCCATGATGAAGTTCGGACTGCTCGTCGCCGCCGCCCTCGTCGCCGGCGCGGCCGGTTTCGTCGCCCTGCCCTCCACCGCGCATGCCGGCGTGTGCGATCAGCAGGGCAAGCGCGTGCAGATCGACGGCAAGTGGGTGAAGGTCGTCCGCGTCCAGACCGTGCGCGGCATCCGCCTGATCGCCTGCCAGCCCTGGTGATGCGGGCGAACGCGGGGGCGCGACACCGATGGCCGCCATTCCGCGCCCCACCGATTCGCCGGCCGTGCGCGCGCTGATCGAGCGGCTTTACGAGGTATTCGACGAGCCGAACGACCTCGAGACGAGCCCGCGCGCGGCGCCGGGACGCGAGAAGATCGTGGCCAAGGCGGTGGCGCACGGCCGGCGCGATCTTCCGTCCGACGTCGTCGATTGGTTCGTCTGGTGCCTGATCACGACGATCGGCACGCCGCAGACGCTGCGCCACTACCTGCCCGGCATCGTGGCGGAGCTGCTGCACGCGCCGGTCGAGGACGACTGGTGGATGTTCGTCGACAAGCTGGCGATGGCCGGTTTCGCCGGCTGGCCGCGCGAACGGCGGCGGCTCGTGCTGGCTGCGATCCGGCTCTGGCTCGCGCACGAAGTCATGTGCGTGGAGCGCGTGACCGACCTGCCGGAACTGGCGCCCGAAACCGTGATCGCGACGACGCCGGCCGCATTGCTGATCGAGCTGCTCGACCCGCACCGCGGTACCCGCACAGCGAAGCAGGGCCACACGCACAATTACCCGCGCCAGGTGGCCTTCATTCTCGACGCCGAGCGCGCGCTGGCGGAAGAGCGGGGCTGATCGGCGGGCGCGCGGCGCCCCACCCTTTCGCCTTGCATCGCACGCCGCCGCGCCCAAGGATCGCGCGCGACGGAAAACGAGGGAGGGACGCCATGAAACGCCCGGCAGCGCGCGGCTCCGCGAGGCGGCCGGCCAAGAGTACGGCGCCGTCGCCCGCCTCGCGCCTCGTCGGCGCGTGGATTCTCGCCGCCGTCGCCGGCGAGCGCGCCGACGGCAGCCGCTTCGCGCCGTTCGGCCCGGCGCCCAAGGGCATCATCGTCTTCGCCGCCGACGGGCACTTCGCGCTGTTCCAATCGACCGGCGCCGTGCCG
>JAEULD010000338.1 GCA_016792765.1 Candidatus Odyssella sp. | reverse complement strand
CCGCGCGAGGACTACACCCGGATGCTGATCGCGGCGGTGCCGAAGCTCGTGCCGCGTCCGGCGCGCGCCGCCGCCGGCGAGTGCGTGCTGGAAGCCATGGGCGTCAGCAAGTATTTCGCGGGCGGCGGCATGCTGCAGCCGCGCCGCGAGGTGCGCGCCGTCGACAACGTCGATTTCACCCTCCGGCGCGGCGAGACGCTCGGCATCGTCGGCGAATCCGGCTCGGGCAAGTCGACGGTGGCGCGCTGCGTGGCGCGCTTCGTCGACCCCACCGGCGGCGCGATCCGGATCGACGGCGAAGACATCGCGGCGCTGCCGCCCGGCAAGCTGCGCGGCGTCCGCCGCCGCGTGCAGATGATCTTCCAGGACCCCTACCGCTCGCTCAACCCGCGCCGCACGGTCGGCCAGTCGATCGTCGAGGGGCCGATGAATTACGGCCTGTCGCGCGCCGAGGCGATGCGGCGCGCGCGCGAGCTGGTCGAGACGGTCGGCATCTCCGGCAACGCGCTCGACCGCTATCCGCACCAATTCTCGGGCGGCCAGCGCCAGCGCCTGTGCATCGCGCGCGCGCTGGCGATGGAGCCCGAGCTGCTGATCGCCGACGAGGCGGTTTCGGCGCTCGACGTCTCGGTGCAGGCGCAGGTGCTGACGCTGCTCGAGGACATCCGCGACCGATTCAATCTTGCCATGCTGTTCATCACGCACGATCTTCGCGTGGCCGCGCGGCTCTGCGACCGCATCGCCGTGATGCAGCGGGGCCGCGTCGTGGAGACCGGCGCCACCGCCGAGATTTTCGCCGCGCCGCGCCACGACTATACGCGCGCGCTGTTCGCCGCCATTCCCGGCCGCCAGCGCTGGGGCGCCGCCGCCGACGTGAGGAGCACCGCATGACCGCCTTCCGCGAATACGCGAACTACGACGGGCTCGGCCTCGCCGAGCTGGTGCGGCGGAAACAGGTGACGGCCCCCGAAATTCTCGATGCGGCGCTGGCGCGCATCGCGGCGCTCAACCCGAAGGTCGGCTGCGTGCCGCTGCGCATGGACGAGTTTGCGCGCGGGCAGCTCGCGGCCGGCCGGGTCTACGGCCCGTTCGTGGGCGTGCCGTTCCTGCTGAAAGACCTCTATCTCCAGGTCAAGGGCTCGCCGCTGACCAACGGCAGCCGCTTGTTCGACGGCATGACCTGCGCCGTGGATTTCACGCTGGCCGAGCGCTACCGCGCCGCCGGTTTCATCTTCGCCGGCCGCACCACTTCGCCCGAGTTCGGCCTCAACATGGCGAGCGAGCCGGCGAACCTAGGCCCCGCGCGCAATCCGTGGAACCTCAACCACTCGCCGGGCGGCTCGTCGGGCGGCGCCGCGGCGGCCGTAGCCGCCGGCATGGTGCCCGTGGCGCACGCGACCGACGGCGGCGGCTCGATCCGCATTCCGGCGAGCAATTGCGGCCTCGTCGGGCTCAAGACGACGCGCGCGCGCAATCCGGCCGGGCCGCTCGTCGGCGAGGGCTGGGCGAGCCTTTCGGTCGCGCACGTCGTCTCGCGCACCGTGCGCGATTCCGCGGCGGCGCTCGACGCGACCGCGGGGCCGGCCGAGGGCGACCCCTATTGGTGCCCGCCGCCCGAGCGGTCGTTCCTCGCCGAGGTCGGGCGCGATCCCGGCCGGCTGCGCATCGCGTTGCAGACCAAGCCCAACAACGGCGTGCCGGTGCATCCCGAATGCGCGGCCGCGGCGACGAACGCGGCGAAGCTCTGCGAAAGCCTCGGCCACCGGGTCGAGGAGGCTACGCCGCAATACGACCACGAGGCGCTCTACGACGCGCTGTGGGTGCTGGCCGCCGCCGGCATCGCGGCGACGGTCGAGATGCGCCTGAAGCAGCTCGGCCGCGCGCTGAAGCCGGACGATCTCGAGCCCGCCACGCACGCGCTCTACCGCAAGGGCGCCACCCTGCCGATCTGGCACTACACGCGCTGCATCAACGCCGTGCACGCGATCGGCCGGCAGATCGCGGCGTTCTACCGCAACTACGACGTGGCGAGCACGCCGGTGACGGCGAACCCGCCGCTGCCCATCGGCGCGCGCCCCAACATGAGCGAGCCGGATTGGGAGAAGTACGCGGCCGAGCTCCATCGGCAGATCGCGTTCACGCCGGTCTACAACGTCGCCGGCGCGCCCGCGATGTCGGTGCCGCTCCATTGGACGCCGACCGGTCTGCCCGTGGGCGTGCAGCTCGGCGCCGCCTACGGCAACGAGGCGGTGCTGTTCCGCCTCGCCGCGCAGCTCGAGGCCGCGCAGCCCTGGTTCGCGAAACGTCCGCCGCTCTGACGATCGACCGCAGAGGCACAGAGGCACAGAGCAGCTTTCTTTGCGCGCCAAGAGCGCGCTTCCTCCCGTCTCTGTGCCTCTGTGTCTCCGTGGCTCACTCCTCTTTCGCAGACAGGATGAACGTTCATGCTCAAAGGCAAAGTTGCGCTCGTGACCGGATCCACCAGCGGCATCGGCCTCGCGATCGCGCGGGCGCTCGCCAGGGAGGGCGCCGACCTGATGCTGAACGGCTTCGGCGAGGCGCAGGCGATCGAGAAAACGCGCGCCGGGCTCGAGGCCGAGTTCGGCGTCAAGGTCGGCTGGAGCGGCGCCGATCTCTCGCAGCCGGCGGCCGTCGCCGGCCTCGTCGAATACGCGGTGCGGCGGCTCGGCGGCGTCGACATTCTCTGCAACAATGCCGGCATCCAGCACACCGCGCCGATCGAGCGCTTCCCGCCCGAGAAATGGGACGCGATCATCGGCGTCAACCTCTCCGCCGCGTTCCACGCGATGCGCGTGGCCGTGCCGCACATGCGCAAGAAGGGATGGGGGCGCATCGTCAACACCGCCTCGGTCCACGGTCTCGTGGCCTCGGTCGAGAAATCGGCCTATGTGGCGGCGAAGCACGGCCTCGTCGGACTCACCAAGGTCGTGGCGCTGGAAACGGCGGGCAGCGGCATCACCTGCAACGCGTTCTGCCCCGGCTTCGTGCTGACCGACCTCATCCGGCCGCAGATCGAGGCGAAGGCGAGCAAGGTCGGCGGCGATTTCGCCGCGGGCACGCGCGAACTGCTCGCCGACAAGCAGCCGTCGAAGCAGCTCGTCACCGTCGAGCAGATCGCGGCCTACATCGTGTTCCTGTGCTCCGACGCGGCGGCGCAGATCACCGGCACCGCGCTGCCGCTCGACGGCGGCTGGACCGCGCAATAGCGGTCAGGGCGCCGGCGGCTGCTTGGCGGGCGCGTCTGCCGCCTTCGCCGCATGCGGCTCATGCGCCTTGTCCTTCTCTTTCGCCTCGTAGTAGGCGGGCGAGAACTTGATCTCCCACTTCTGGAAGAACGCCTTGACCTTCTGGCTGAGGCGCTGCGGCGGGGCGGCGTCCGCGCTTTCGTAGTGTTCTTCGTAGTTGCGGATCACCGGCCCCAACACCGGCACCCTTGCGAGCCGCACCGTGGTCACGTGCAGCAGCGACCGAAACGCCGTCTTGATGGCGATCGCGGTCTGGTCGATGGCCGCGCCCAGCGCGCGCCACGTTTGTACCAGGCCGAGCGCCAAAGCCCAGCGCTCGGCCGCCTCCTCGGTTTGCCCGAAGCGGTACATCGCCTTGCGGACGATGCCGAGGTCGGCGACGAAGCGGCAGACGCGCATGCCGGCCTGCACGATCGGGTGCCGTTTCGCCTGCGGCCACGCGGCCGGGTAGGCGGGAAGCATCAGCAGCTTGCTCTTGGCCAGGACGGTCGCCACGCCGTGGAAAACCTGCATCCAGGGCGGAAGATTCGCGGCCTCGGCGATGAGCCACGCATGGACCGCCGTGGCGGCGAGAAACGAGACCGGAACCCACACCAGCGCGAGCAGGATCACGAGCACCGCGCCGGTGGGCGACAGCTTGCGGCAGGTGCGGAACACCCAGGCCATGCCGTCTTCGAACAGGTGATGCAGCCACGCCTCGAAGGCCTTGTAGCTGATCTTGCGCCGCAGCCACGACCAGGCCTGCGCCACGGCTTCGCGCCACGCCTGCCGGCGGAACTGCGGCAGCGGCAGGTACTTGATCGCGAAGCGCAGCAGCGCCGAGAGGCCGTCGCCGAGGATGCGAAACGTGAACAGCACGAAGCGCACGACCTGGAGCAGGATCGGGAACAGGTAGTCCACGACGTGGACGAGTAGTTCCCAGGCCCAGCGCAGCAGCGTCTTGGCCGCAACGCCGACGACGGCCAGCGGATACAGCAGCGCATCGTCGGCGCCGAGGCCGAAGCGCCTGCCGGAGGCTTCCGTCCGTTGTTGTTCGTGCAAACCGCCGCCCCTGTCGCCGTTCGCGCCGATCCTATCGCGCCCCGCGGCCTTTCGCCGCCGAAAATGGGGCGAGAATCCGGAAAATTTACCGAAGCTTTACGTCCCCCTAACCGATGATTTACCGGCGGCGCGTATGTTTTCCCCCGCGAGCACAGCGATCGCGGACGTGAAAACGATCTGCGATGCGTGTTTCCTCCCTGACATGCGCCTCGACCGCGGCGCGGGCCCCCTCCCCCCGCCGCGGTCTTTTTCTTTTCAGGGCGCCGCGAGCGGCGCGAGCACGCCGCGCAGCGCATCGGGCAGCGGCACCGGTTTGCGCGACGCGCGGTCCACGTAGACATGCACGAAATAGCCGGTGGCAGCGGGATCGTCCTCGCCCTGCCGGAACAGTCCGATCTCGTAGCGCACCGAGGTGTTGCCGAGCCGGCCCACGCGCAGCCCCGCGTCGATCGTTTCGGGATAGGTGAGTTCCTTCCGGAACGTGCAGAGGCTCTCGACCGCGAGGCCGATGACCGGGCTCCTCGCGATGTCGAGCGCGCCGCGCTCGATCAGGTAGGTGTTCACGACAGTGTCGAAATACGAGTAGTAAACCACGTTGTTGACGTGGCCGTAGATGTCGTTGTCGCTCCAGCGCGTCGGAATCTTCTGGAAATGCCGGTAGCGCGCGCGGGTTTCGGCCGGTTTCGGATCGTTCATCTCGTCACGCCTTCGCCATGGACCTGACCGCCGAGGCGGCCGCGATCTTGGCTTCGCCGGTATAGCTCTCGTGGTTCGCCTCGATTTCGGCCATGCGGTAGAGGTAGTTCACCATCACGCCGCAGGACTGCGCGAGCCCCTTGGCCGACGTGTCGGCCAGCCAGTCGAGCTGCTCGATGCGCGCGCCGTTGGACAGGTGGAAATGCGCGACCGGATCGAGCGCCCTCCCGTCGGCGCGCTTCTCGAGAACGAGGTAGCGCGCCGCGAGCCGCAGCAGCGGTGCCTCGAGCGCGCCGGCGAGCGCGCGGTTGCGGTGCCAATCCGGGTTGCGCACGAGCGCCAGCGGATGCTGGTTGCCGTCGCCGCGCTTCGGCAGCGCGCGCTTCTCCGCCGCGGTCAGCAGCGCATCGCCGTCGAGCGACCGCAGCCACTTCGCGAAACCGGGAATCGGCGAGAGCGTCGCGAAGCGCTTCAGCTGCGGAAATTCGCGCGCCAGCCGCTCGACGACCTGCTTGATCAGGAAGTTTCCGAAGCTGATGCCGGCGAGCCCCTTCTGCGCGTTGGAGATCGAATAGAAGATCGCGGTGTCGGCCTTGCCGGGATCGAGCACCGGCGCGTCGGGATCGAGCAGCGGCTGGATCGCCGACGCGATGCCGTCGGTGAGCGCCACCTCGACGAAGATCAGCGGCTCGTCGGGCATGCGCGGATGAAAAAACGCGAAGCAGCGGCGGTCGGAATCCAGCCGGTTCTTCAGGTCGCTCCAGCCCGCGATCTCGTGCACGGCCTCGTAGGCGATGAGCTTCTCGAGCAGGCTGGCCGGCGAATCCCAGGTGATGCGGCGGAGGTCGAGAAAGCCCACGTCGAACCAGCCGCGCAGGAGGCCGGTGAGGTCGTCGAGCAGCGGCTGGAACGCCGCGTCGCGCTCGGCCAAATCGGCGATCGTGGCGCGCAGGTCGACGAGGAACTTCACGCCCTGCGGCAGCGCGTTGAATCGCGTCAGCAGCTTGAGACGCGGCGATTCGAGCGCCGCGGCCAGGCGCGCGGACGCCTTGCGCCGCTCGGCGGCGGTGGCGGCCGCGCGCACGGCTTCGGCCGCCGCCAGGACCGGCTCGGCCGGCGGATCGAATTCCTCGGCGAGCACGCGCAGGAACGCCTCGCGTTCGGCCGGCGCGAGCCCGAGATATTCGTGGCCCAGCGCCGCCGTGCGCGCGCGTGCCGCCACCTCGCCGCCGGGGCCGTCGAGGGCCTCCTGCATGCGCTCGCGCAGCCGCTGCTTCAGCCGATCTTCGGGCGCCGGAACCTCGCCCGCGATCGACCGCCATGCCGCGCTGAGGCGCCCGAGCGCGCGGTCGACGAGCGTCGCCGCTTCGGGCGGCCGCGGCGGGCTCCTGGCGTCGCTCACAGCAGCGACCTCAGAGCATCGAGCGTGCGGCCGGGCTGCTCGGTCATCATCATGTGCCCGGCCTGCTCGATGACGATCGTCTTCGAGCCTGGAATCTGCGCGAGCGGCGCCGCGGCCTTGGCGGGCGACATGCGGTCGTTGCCGCCGAGCACCAGCACGGTCGGCACCTTCACCCTTTGCACGGCAGCAGCCGAGCCCTTGTAGCGGTCGCACGCGCGCAGATCGATTCCGACGACGCCTTTCCGCCCGTGCTCGAGCAGGCGCAGCGTGCCTCCGGCAATCCAGGTGCCCGGCGCTTCCGCCCCGCCGACATGGGCGCGGCGGCCGAGGCCCCAGGCGGTGATCATCTCGTAGGCGACGTGCTCGCCGGCCAGCCCGGCGCTGAGCAGCTTCTCGCTCACCGGCATCTCCGCCGCGCAGCCGCACAGCGCGAGCGCGCGCACCCGCTCGGGGCGCCGCGCGGCCGCCTCGAGCGCGATCAGCGCGCCCATCGAATGCCCCGCCAAGGCCGCGCTCTTGGCGCCGGCCGCGTCGAGCAGCGCGAACACCCATTCGGCCAGCGCGTCGATGCTGTCGAGCGCCGGCCCCTCCGAGCGCCCGTGGCCGGGCAGGTCGACCGCGAGCACCGCACGCCCGTGCCACGCGAACCAGCGCGTCTGCAGCGCCCAGACCGTATGATCCATGCCGGCGCCGTGCATGAACACGATCGCCGGCAGCGCCGGATCGAACGGCTTGCCGCCGGTCGCCGCGTAGACCCTCTTCCCTTCGACGCGGATTTCCATGGCCCGCCTACTCCGCTGCCATGCGGCGCGGCTGCGAAGCGCGCAGCGCCCGCGACAGGTCTTCGATGAGATCGTCCGGATCCTCGAGACCGACCGAAAGCCGCACGAGCTCCTCGCCGATGCCCGCCGCCTTGAGCGCGGCCGCATCCATCTGCTGGTGCGTGGTGCTCGCCGGGTGAATCACCAGCGACTTCGCGTCGCCGACATTGGCGAGGTGCGAGAACAGCTGGAGCGCCTCGATGAAGCGCCGGCCCGCCTCGCGCCCGCCCTTGATGCCGAAGCTGAAGATCGAGCCCGAACCCTTCGGCAGCAACTTCTTCGCGCGCTCGTGGTCGGGATGCGAGGGCAGGTCGGGATGGCTCACCCATTCCACCGCGGGGTTCTCGCTCAGGAACGCCGCGATGCGCCGCGCGGCGGCGACGTGGCGCGGCACGCGCAGGTGCAGCGTCTCGATGCCCTGCAGGATGTAGAACGCGGTCTGCGGCGACATCGTCGCGCCGAAATCGCGCAGGCCCTCGGCGCGCGCGCGCATGATGAACGCCCCGGGGCCGAACTCCTCGGCGAAGTCGAGGCCGTGATAGCCGGCATAGGGCTCGGTGAGCGTCGGGAAACGGCCCGAGGCCTCCCAGTCGAACTTGCCGGAGTCCACGAGCGCGCCGGCGATCGCGACGCCGTGGCCGCCCAGGAATTTCGTGGCCGAATGCATGACGAGATCGGCGCCGTGCTCGAACGGCCGGCAGAGATAGGGCGTCGCGAAAGTGTTGTCGATCATCAGCGGCACGCCGTGCGCGTGCGCGATCTCCGCGACCGCCGGCAGATCCATGATCTCGAGGCCGGGATTGCCCAGCGTCTCGCCGAAGACGAGGCGCGTCTCGGGCCGCATCGCGCGCTTGAACCCGTCGGTATCGCGCGGGTTCACGAACGTCGTCGCGATGCCGAAGCGCGGCAATGTGTGCGTGAACATGTTGTGGCTGCCGCCATAGATCGAGGCGGACGACACGATGTGGGCACCCTGCCCCATCAGCGTGGCAATGCCGAGGAACAGCGCGGCCTGCCCGCTGGCCGTGGCGACGCAGCCGACCCCGCCCTCGAGCGCGGCGATGCGCTCCTCGAGCACGGCCACGGTCGGGTTCGAGATGCGCGAATAGATGTGGCCCGCGCGCTCGAGGTTGAACAGCGCCGCGGCGTGATCGGTGTCGCGGAAGACGTAGGAGGTCGTCTGATAGATCGGCACCGCGCGCGCGCCGAACTGCGGATCGGGATGCTGCCCCGCATGCAGCGAGAGCGTGTCGAACTTGGCGAACTCGGCCATGGCGGCCTCCCCGGCCGCGGGGATCGCGGCGTGCGGGCGGAGAGTGGCCGCCGCGCTCGGCGCAGGTCAAGCGCCGCGGCGCCGCTTGACCGATCGGGGCCGCGGTGCGACGCTTCGACAAGCACGCAACGCCGCGGAGGTTTCGCCATGCGTCTCCGGATCGCGCTTGCCGTACTCGGCTTCTCGGCCGCCGCCGCGCAGGCTTCGCCGCAGATCCTCGCCCTTCTTTCCACCGACGGCACGGTGCCGCTCTACTGCCGTGGCGCCGTGTGCTCGGCCGAGCTGAGCGCGTTCTGCCTCGAGCGGCACCGGGCGACGCCCGAGGCGGGCACGCCCTACCGGGCGGCGCCCAATGCCGTGCTGGTGCTCGTCGTGACCGGCGCCGACGGCAGCGTGCGCGAGATCGACGCGCGCGGCCTCGCGCAATTCGCGAGCGTGCGCGACATGACGGCGGTCCGCGTCTCGGTCGACCGGCGCGCGCTCGGCGACGCGGCGCGGATCGGCATTCGCAGCGGCGCGGAGACGGCGCTGCTGCCGGTGCACCAGGAGCGCCATGGACCGCCCCGCCTCTCGGCCGATACCGATCGCGTGGCAGGGCCCGTGCGCGCCGGCGCGCGGGGCGTGGACGGCAGCGCCGACGCCGCCGTCGCGCGCGACCTCGCGCGGGCGCTCGACATTCTTCGCCACGACGACGAGGCCGCCGCCGTGCGGCTGGCGGGCGCGGCGCAACCGGTCGTCCAAGCGTGCGCCACTCGCGTGGCCGACGAGACCGCGCGGCGCCGGGAGACGATCGGCGTATACGGGCATTGGACCGGACGCGGGATCGTGGGCGCGCCTTCGCTCCGGTCCTGCCTCGAGGAAGCGCATGCCAGCCTGATGACCCGGCTCAACCTGCGCTTCTGGAACGGCGAGATCCCGGCGCCGGCGGCGCCGCGGGCCGACCCGCGCATGTAAGCCGGCGCCGCGCCGCCGGGCGAGACCAGGGTGCGCCATTGGCCGCCTTGAGCTTGGCCGCGTTTCGCGGCATGCACTCCGGCGCAACGCCGCCTGCACCCAACCGCTCCGGGGACACCAACGACATGCCGACCGGCCCCTCGCGCCGCTCCGTCATCGCGACCGCCTGCTCGCTGCCCGTCCTGGCCGGCCTCGCCGGCGTGGCCAAGGGCCAGACCGGCGGCGGATTGCGCTTCGGGCCGCCGCAGCCCTTCAGCTTCGAGCGCCTCAAGGCGGAGGCCAAGCGCCTCGCCGCCGCGCCGTTTTCGGATCCGGCTCCGCGCGCCGCCGACGTGCTCGACCGCCTCGATTACGACGACCACAACACGATCCGCTTCAACCCGAGCCGCGCGCTCTGGGCCGAGGGCGGCGGGCCGTTTCCGGTGCAGTTCTTCCACCTCGGCAAGTGGTTCAAGTCGCCGGTCGCGCTCTACGCGGTCGAGGGCGGCGAGGCCCGCGAGATTCTCTATTCGCCCGAGTTCTTCACCTTCGCGCGCGAGCGCTGGGACGAGAAACTGCCGCGCGACATCGGCTTTGCCGGCTTCCGCGTGATGGCGCCGCCCAAGACCGACTGGCTGGCGTTTCTCGGCGCCGCCTATTTCCGCAGCTCCGGCGCGCTCGACCAGTACGGCCTGTCGGCGCGCGGCATCGCGATCGACACGGCGATGCCGACGCCCGAGGAATTCCCGCGCTTCACGAAGTTCTGGCTGGCACCGGTGGCCGGCGTGCCGAACGCGGTCGCGATCCATGCGCTGATGGACGGCCCCAGCATCGCCGGCGCGTTCCGCATGCTCGCGGCCAAGGCCGACGACGTGGTCATGGACATCGAGTGCGCGCTCTACCCGCGCGCCGACATCGCGCGCATGGGCGTGGCGCCCCTCACCTCGATGTTCTGGTACGGCAAGAACAGCCGGCCGCTCGCGACCGACTGGCGCCCGCAGATCCACGACAGCGACGGCCTCGCGGTCTGGACCGGCTCGGGCGAGCGCATCTGGCGGCCGCTCAACAATCCGCCGACGGTGCGCACGAGCTCGTTCCTCGACGCCAATCCGAAGGGCTTCGGGCTGCTGCAGCGCGACCGCGAATTCGAGAACTATCAGGACGACGGCGTGTTCTACAACAAACGCCCGAGCGTGTGGGTGGAGCCGGTCGGCGCGTGGGGCGAGGGCTCGGTGCAGCTCGTCGAAATTCCGACCGACGACGAGATCCACGACAACATCGTCGCCTATTGGGTTCCGAAAGCGCCGGTGACGCGCGGCTCCGAATGGTCCTTCCGCTACCGGCTGCACTGGGTGGACGAAGAGCCGTTCATGCCCTCGCTCGGCCGCGCCGTGTCCACCTGGACCGGCATGGCCGGCCGCCCGGGCCAGCCGCGGCCGCGCAACAAGCGCAAGGTCGTCGTCGATTTCGCCGGCGGCCCGATCGCGGACCTGCCCGAGAGCGCGCGCGAGACGGTCGAGGTGGTGGTCACGCCCGCGGGCGGCACGGTGGACAACGTCTACAGCCATCGCGTCGTCGGCACGAAGCGCTGGCGCGCCTTCGTCGACGTGGCCGCCGCCGGGCGCGAGCCGGTCGATCTCCGGCTCTTCCTGCGCCTCGACGGCAAGCCGCTCACCGAGACCTGGCTCTGGCAATACATTCCGCGGCCGTGAGCCGCCGCCGCGCGACGCGGGTCAGGACGCCGCACGCCGCGGCCACCGCGGGCCTTGGCACCGGCGCCGCTGATCGCTATGTATCCCCCCTTCCCGCGGAAGGGTGCCAGAGTGGTCGAATGGGCCTGACTCGAAATCAGGTGTGCGGCTTAGCTGTACCGTGGGTTCGAATCCCACCCCTTCCGCCACTTCGTTTCCGCCCCTCCCCTGCGCCCGAGCGCTGAGCGTGTCTGAGCCGGGGGGCACATCGCGCCGGCCCGCGCGACGTCCGTTCTACATCATACCGTTTTGGGCCGGCGTCGGCGCGCCGGCCTGGTGGCGGCTGCTCGCGCGGCACGGTTTTGCCGTTCGGTGGAGCCGGCTGGCCTTGTTCGTTCTTGGCAGCGTTCTTTCGCTGCTGAACTCGGCGCTCGCGCCGCTGCAGCGGGCGGCCATGCTGGTCCGCCGCCGCGAGCCGAGCGATCCGCTGTTCGTGCTCGGCCACTGGCGCAGCGGAACGACGCTGCTGCACGAGCTTCTCGCGCTCGATCCGCAGTTCGGATACCCGAGTTCCTACGCCTGTTTCGCGCCCGGGCATTTCCTGGTCACCGAACGCGTGCTCGGCCCGCTCGTGAGCGCCCTGTCTCCGCGGCGCCGTCCGCAGGACGAGATGTCCTGGAGCGTGGAGCGCCCGCAGGAAGACGAGTTCGCATTGCTGGCGCGCGGGGTCCCCTCGCCCTATTCGATGTTCGTTTTCTCGCGGAGCCAATCGCGCGACCTCGCCTATCTCGACTTCGACGGCGTGCCCGCGGCCGGAATCGATCGCTGGCGGCGCGAGCACCGGCGCTTCCTCCGCGCGCTCGCCTGGCGCGATCCGCGGCCCGCCGTCCTGAAATCGCCGCCGCACACGGCGCGGCTCGGCGTCCTCGCCGAGGCCTATCCGCGCGCACGCTTCGTCCATATCGTGCGCGATCCCCGCGCGGTGATCCCCTCGACGCGGAACATGATCGATGCGCTGGCGCAATGCTTCGGATTGCAGCCGCCGGACCCTGCGCGCATCCACGCGCTGACATTCGCGCTGCACGAGCGGTTGCACCGCGCCCTCGAACGCGCGGTTCCCCGCGTCGAGCGGGAGCGCTTCCATGAACTCCGCTACGAAGATCTCGTGGCCGATCCCATGCGCGAAATGCGCCGGCTCTATGCGGCGCTGCAGCTCGGGCCGTTCGAGCGCGTCGAGGCCCGCATCGCGCGGCATCTGGCCGAAACCCGGAATTACGTTCCCGCGCGCCACGAACTGGCTGAGGGCGAACGCCGCGAGATCGAAGCGCGATGCGCGCCGATGATGCGGCGCTACGGCTACCTTCCGGCGGCCGCACCGCCGTAACGCCTTCGAGCGCCGGGCGCGGCGGCTACCCGCCGCCTCCCAATATCCACGCCGAAACCGCCGCGGCATCTCGCGCGAGACAGTCCGCGCCGGCGGCCGCCAGTTCGTCGGCGTCGCTCTGGCCCCAGACCACGCCGACCGTGCGCACGCCGGCGTTCTTGCCCATCAGGATATCGTAGACGGAATCGCCGATCATGACGGTCCGCGCCGGCGTCGCGCCCACCTCGGCCATCGCCCGGTTCAGCATGGCCGGGTCGGGCTTGGCCGGGGCCTTGTCGGCCGTCTGCCGGGTCGCGAACCGCGCAAGTAGGCCGTGACGCTCCAAGGTGAGGTTCAACGCGCGTTCGATCTTGCCGGTGGCGATGCCGAGGACGACCCCGCGCGCTTCGAGCGCATCGAGCAGCGCCGCGATCCCCGGAAAGAGCGGCTCGTCGACCGTCTCGAACCTCCGCATGTCGAAGAACGCCTCGCGGTACGCCGCGACGATGCGGCTGCGAGCGCTCTCGGCCGCAGCCGGAAGAAGCAGACGGACGCACTCTGCCAGCGGGAGGCCGATCGTCGCCCGAACGGCCTCCGGCCGCGGCGGCGCCTCGCCCGCCGCGGCGAAAGCCGCGCTCATGCAATGGACGATCGAAGCATGCGTATCGACGAGCGTGCCGTCGCAATCGAAGATGGCGCAGACCGGCGCATTTCCCGTAACATACTTTCGGTTGCCATCCGCGC
>JAEULD010000330.1 GCA_016792765.1 Candidatus Odyssella sp. | reverse complement strand
GCGCGGCTGGCTGACGAAATCCTCCGTCCGCCACGGCGCCGGCGACGCGGTCACGATCATCGAATACAGCCCGGCCGGCGACGTGACCAAGGTGACGCTGCCCGACGGCTCGTTCCTCGCCTACACCTACGACGACGCGCGCCGGCTCGCGGTCGTTGCCAGCAAGGAAGTGGCGTGGAAGGCCGGCAAGCTCGCGCCGTTCCAGGGCCCGGTGAAGGCGCAGGACGGCAAGGAGGTCGTGAAGGCCGGGGCGGTGATGTCCGCCAAGGACATCGCGAACATGAGCTTCTACGTCCAGGGCGTCGTCGGCGCGCTGCCGAAGAAGTAGCGCCGGCATCCGGCACGAACACGGTCGAGGGCCGCCCGGCAACCGGCGGCCATCTTCGTTTGCGGGTCAGGCGGCGCGGCCGTTCGCCTTGCGCCGCTCGGTTTCGCGGTATGCGGCTTCGCGCTGCGCGGCCTCGCGCAGCCATGGCGGCCAGGCGTCGGCCGCGGAAGCGGCCGGCGGAACGCGGCCATCGGCGCCCGGCGGGCGGCGCGGGCCGCGCAGCATCCGCCACAGCGTGGCCCCGGCCACGCCGGCGGCGAGCGCGGTCGCCACGCTCTGCAGCGGGCGCTGCGCCATTTGGCCCTCGAGCGTGCGCGCCGGGGCGGCGATGCGTTCGCGCATCAGCGCGGCCAGAGGCGCGGGCGCCTCGCGCTCCGCGCCGCGCGGCCGCAGGAAGGCGAGGTAGGCGAGGCCGGCCAGCACGAGCAGCCCGCCGCCGATCGCCAGCGGCGCCCACACCGGCCCGATCTCGCGTTCGAGCACGGTGCGCAGCGCGGCGAGCAGGTAGACGAGCGCGAATATCGCGAACAAGGCGAGCAGCGCGGCGCCGATCGCCGCGCGGATCGCCCTGCGCTTCACGCGCGCGAGCGCCGGACCGACCAGCGCCACGTGCGCCAATCGGCCGGCCAGCGAGGCGATCAGCGCCATCGCGGGCGCCTAGCGCCCGCCGTGAAACAGCCGCGAGACGAGGCAGCCGGCGAGGAACGCGGCGCCGACGCTCAGCAGCGGCCAGTCGCGGATCACGCCCGAGACCGTCTCCACCTGCCGCTTGCCTTCTTCGGCCACGGCCTCGATGCCTTCGCGGCCGGCGTCGATCGCGGCCTGGGCCTGGCCCTTCGCGCGCTCGTAGAGATCGCGGCCGTTGTCGGCGGCGCGCTCGGCGGCGGCGCCGATCTTGCTTGCGGTCTGGTCTGCCATGGGACTTCTCCACCATTGTCGTGCCGGCCCGGACGGACGGCGGATACCGTGCGGGAGAAACGGGGCACGCGCGGGCAAGTTCCGGCGCGTCAGAGCCGCTCTTGCGAGGCGCGCGGCGCCGAGGACGCGGCAGGCGCGCGGCCCGAAACCTCGGCGCCGGCATCGGCGGGCAGGCGCCAGAACACCAGCGCCGCGGAGCCCGAGACGAGGCCGATGAGCGCGAAGGCCGGCGCGAAATCCGCGGCCACCGCCTCGGCCGCGCCGCGCAGGCCGACGACGACGTGCAGGATCAGGGCGCCGAGGCCGACGCCGACGGTCAGCGAGAGCTGCTGGCCGACGCTGGCGAGGCTGGTCGCGCGGCTCATGCGCTCGCGCGGCACGTCGCAATAACCGAGCGCGTTGATGCTCGTGAATTCGAGCGAGCGGAAGAACCCGCCGATCAGCAGCACGGCCAGGATCACGGCGCCCGGCGTGGCCGCGTCGAACAGCGCGCAGGCGGCGATCGAGGCGGCGCTGATCGCGGCGTTCGCGACGAGCACGTTCCGGAAGCCGAACCGGCGCAGGATGCGCTTGGCCGCCACCTTCATCGTGAGCGCGCCCACCGCGGCGGCGAAGGTGTGCAGGCCCGACTGCAGCGCGCTCATGCCGAAGCCGAGCTGCAGGAGCAGCGGCAGCAGGAACGGGATCGCGCCCACGCCGACGCGGAACAGGAAGCCGCCGAATGCGGCAACGCGGAACGTGCCGATCCGCAGCAGCGAGAGATCGAGCACCGGGTGCGCGCGGCGGCGCGCGTGCAGCACGTAGATCGCCAGCGCCGCCGCCCCGCCGGCGAGCAGCGCCGCCACCGCCGGCGCCGGCAGCATGTCGCGGCCGACGGTCTCGAAGCCCATCATCAGCGCGGCGAGGCCCGCGCCGGCCAGCGCGAAGCCGGCCCAGTCGAACGGGGGCGGGCGCTCTTCGCGCACATCGGGGATCAGGATCAGCGCCAGCACGATGCCGGCCACGCCGATCGGCACGTTGATCCAGAAGATCCAGCGCCAGGAGAGGTAGGTGGTGATGAAGCCGCCGAGCGGCGGTCCGACGATCGGGCCGACCAGCGCCGGGATCGTGACCAGCGCCAGCGCGCCCACCAGTTCGGATTTGGAGACGCTGCGCAGCAGCACGAGGCGACCCACCGGCACCATCATCGCGCCGCCCACCCCTTGCGCCACGCGCGAGGCGACGAGGCCCCAGAACGACTCGGCGAAGCCGCACGAGATCGAGCTCAGCGTGAATACGACGATGGCCGCGCAGAACACCCGCCGCGCGCCGAAGCGGTCGGCGATCCAGCCGCTCACCGGAATGAAGATCGCGAGGCTCAGCAGATACGAGGTGATCGCGAGGTTGAGGTGGAGCGGGCTCTCGCCGAGCGAGCGCGCGATCTCGGGCAGCGCCGTCGCCAGCACCGTCGAATCGAGGTTCTCCATGAACAGCGCGCAGGCGACCACGTAGGGGATCAGCCGGCTGGCGCGGGCGGGGCTCATGGCCCTGCTTCTAGCCGTGTTGGCGCCGGTCCGAAAGCGCGCCGGCCGCATTGCCCCTGTGACCCGGATCACAGGAATCCGGTGACTTCGGTCACTGCGATCTCGGCCCGGAACGGCCATCGTGGCGCCCGCAACGAAGACGGGATTCAGGGGCTTCCCATGCAAGGCCAGGAACACGGCAAGAAGCCGTTGCCGACGCGGCTCGACGCGCTGGCGTTCCGCGTCAAGGCGGGGCTGTTCCGCCTCGACCGCGCGCGCCGCAACCTGTTCGACGGCGACGCGGTGCGCTTCGCCGCCGGATTCGCGCTGGCCGAGGCGCCGGTCGTCGCCGAGTCCAAGACCAGGCTGTGGACCGAGGCCAACGACGCCGAGCGCCCGCTGCTCGTCGGCAAGATCCACAATCTGCGCCTGGCGCTGCGCCGCATCGACGGCGTCGAGATCCCGGCCGGGCGCATCTTCAGCTTCTGGGCCCATGTCGGCCGGCCGACGCGGCTGCGCGGCTTCGTGGCCGGGCGCGAGCTGCGCGAGGGCTGCGTGATCCCGAGCGTCGGCGGCGGGCTGTGCCAGCTCTCCAACGCGCTCTACGACGCCGCGCTCAAGGCCGGCTTCGAGATCGTCGAGCGCCATGCCCACACGCAGGTCATCCCCGGCTCGCTCGCCGAGGTGGGGCGCGACGCGACCGTGTTCTGGAACTACGTCGACCTCCGCTTCCGCGCGGCCACGGCCTTCCGCATCGAGGCCGACATGGACGCCGATCACCTGGTGCTGCGCTTCCGCGCCCTCGCGGCCGAGACGGCGGCGCTGCCGCCGCTGCCGAAATCCTATTCGCGCGGCCTGAAGGGCAAGGGCCCGAACAACTGCCTCTCGTGCAACGTGGTGCAGTGCTTCCGCCACGTGCCGCCGGCCGCGGCACAAGCCGGCGAAACCGCGTTTCTCCTCGACGGCTTCGTGCCGGAGTTCGACGCGCACGTGCAGGCGACGCGCCGCGACGGCGACACGCTGTTCGTGCCGCTCGACGGCAAGCGCTTCGGCAAGCCGAACTACGCCTGGACCACCGCGGGCTTCGCCAGGGTCCGCACCGCCACGCTCGCCGCGCTGCGGCGCGCCTGGCAGAGCCGGCGCCTGGCCGACCAGGGCGCCGCGCGGCAGCGGGCGCTGTTGGCCGCCGCGGAACGCCTCGCGCGCCGCTACGCGCGCCGGCTCGCGCCGGAAGCGACGCACCTCGTCGTCGCGCAAGGCCTGCTTCCGCATCTCTGGCGCGACGGCCATCTGAAGGGCCGCAGCTTCGACGTGCTGATGACGGCGCTGCCGATGGGCGTGCTGCAGCAGCGGCTCGACGACGCGGCAAGGCTGCACCCCGAAAGCCGGACGCTCGGCGATTTCCGCGCCGATCCGGCGCTGGTCGCGGCCGAGGCCGCGGCGCTCGCGCGCGCCCGCAAGATCGTGACGGCGCATGCCGACGTCGCGGCGCTGTTCCCGACCAAGGCCGTGACGCTCGAATGGATCGCGCCCCAGGCGGCGCCGGCCGCGGCGCCGGCCGCCGGCGCCAAGCATCGCGTCGTGTTCCCGGCCGCCACGCTCGGCCGCAAGGGCGCCTACGAATTGCGCGCGGCGCTCAGGGGCCTCGACGTCACGCTCGTGCTGACCGGCCCGGACCACGAGGGCGCGGATTTCTGGAACGGCTTCGACGTCGAGCGCCGCCGTCCCGGCCCCGATCTCCTCGCCGGCGCCAGCGCGGTCGTGCTGCCGGCCTTCGTCGAGCACGCTCCGCGCGCGCTGCTGCGCGCCCGCGCCGCTTGCGTGCCGGTGATCGCGTCGCGCGAATGCGGCCTGCCGCGCCAGCCGGGCGTCTCGCTGGTGCCGGCCGGCGACGTCTCGGCGCTCAGCGCCGCGCTGCTCGCGGTGCTCGGCTGGGACAAGCCCACGCTCGCGCACGCGGCGTAGGCCGGAAGGCCTCGCCGCAGGCGGTCGCCTCGCGCGCGCCGCGCGGCTATGCTGCGCGCCGCATTCCAGAAAAGACGAGGCGGAAGATGGGCAAGATCGGATTCATCGGGCTCGGCGCCATGGGCCGGCCGATGGCGGGCAACCTCGCGAAAAAGGGCTTCGGCCTCGTCGTCCACGATTTGCGCCGCGAGCCGGTGGAGGCGCTCGTGAAGCTGGGCGCCACGGCCGGCAACGGGCCTGCCGGCGTCACGCAGGCCTCCGACATCGTCGTGACCATGCTGCCCGACTCGCCCGACGTGGAGGCCGCGGTGCTGGCGCCGGGCGGCATTCTCGACAATGCGAGGCCCGGCCAGCTCCTGATGGACATGAGCACGGTCGATCCCGGCACCACCGACAGGCTCGCCGCCGCCGCCGCGAAGAAGGGCGTGGGCTTCGTCGACGCGCCGGTCGGGCGCCTCGTGCAGCACGCGATCGAGGGCAAGTCTCTGTTCATGGTCGGCGGCACCGGGGAAGACGTGGCGCGCG
>JAEULD010000295.1 GCA_016792765.1 Candidatus Odyssella sp. | reverse complement strand
CGAGCGCGGACCGAGCTCCACGATCTCGGCGCGGCGTTCGGGCGTGAGGGTCGCCATGCCGCCGATCATGATGCCGAGCGACCCGAGATTGGCGAAGCCGCACAGCGCGTAGACGAGGATCAGCTTGCTCCGGTCCGACAGTGCCGCGTTCTCGGGGCTGGCGAGGTCGATATAGGCGATGAGCTCGTTGAGAATGGTCTTGGTGCCGAGGAGCTGACCGCCCGCGGCCGCCTCTTCCCAGGGAATGCCGATGGCGAAGGCCAGCGGGGCGAAGATCCAGCCGATGATCCGCTCCAGCTTGAGGGGCTTGCCGCCCACGTTCGGCAGCAGATCGAGAACGATGTTGGCGAGCTCGACCAGCGCCACCAGCACCAGCAGCATGGCCACGACGTTGATCAGCAGCATCACGCCGTCGGCGGTGCCGCGCGAAATCGCGTCCATCGTACTGGACGTCCGGCGCTCGGGATCGAAGCCGCCTTCCGTCGCCGTCGTCGCGAACGGCACCATCAATGCGGCGATGACGAGCGAGGCGGGAACGTTGAGTAACGAGGCCACCAGGATGTGGCCGAGCGCGCCGTCCACCGTGCGGCCCAGGATCGTGGCATAGAGTACCATGACGGTCCCTGCCACGGTGCCGAGGCCCACCGTCATCAGCGCGAACATCTCGCCGCGCGTGATGCGCTGCATGTAGGGCGCGATCATGATCGGCGCCTCGACCTGGCCGACGAACACGTTGACCGCGGATCCCACGCCGAGCGCGCCGCCGATTCCGAGGGTTTTCTGCAGCGCCCACGCGAACACTCGCACGATCGCCTGCATCACGCCCCAGTGGAACAGAACCGCCGAAAGCGCGCTGATCACGAGGATCAAGGGCAGGTAGCGAAACGCCAGGATGGCCGCGCTCTGACTGGGCTTGATGTCCATCGGTGCCGGCGCGCCGCCGATGAAGCCGAAGACGAACGAGGTTCCGGCCGCGGTGGCGCGGTCGAGCGCGTTGACGATGCCGTTCAGCGCGAGCAGCGAGTCGCGGACGGGCGGCACCTTCAGAAGCAGCAACGCGAGCCCGAACAGCAGCACGATGCCGACCAGGATCAGGCGGCGCTGCGCGCCGGCGAGCGCGCTTTTGCGGTCCTCCGAAAGGAGCCAGGCCAGAATCAGCAGGGCTACGATTCCGATGAGGCCCTGCGCCGGCATCAGCGGGCTTTGCGGATGCGCATGGTGTAGACGCCGGCCGCTTCGGACGACGCCATCATCTCGTGGCCGCCCACCTCGCAGAAATTGAGGAAGTCCTTGGGCGCGGCCGGGTCGGTGGCGAGCACTTCGAGGATGTCGCCGGGCTTGAGCTCCTGCATCGCGCGCCGCGCCTTCAAAACGGGCAGGGGACAGGAGAGGCCTTTGGCGTCGAGGGTCTTGGCTGCGGTCATGGTCTCATCGGAGGGGCGGGCTTCGCGGCGCCGTTCGCTTCGGCACCCATGATCTACTGCGCGGCGCCCGTTTCGGCAATTGTCCGGGCCTTGCCGGCGCTCGGTCACGGCCCTTTCTGGGCCGCGGCGATGTAGTTCACGCCGAGATCGCGCGAGAGACTCCAGCGGCCGGACAGGGGGCTGTAAGCGAGGCCCGAGAGCTCGGTCACGCGCGCGCCGGCGCGCCGAAGGCCGGCGGTGAGTTCGGCCGGCTGGACGAATTTCCGCCAGTCGTGCGTGCCGCGCGGCAGCCAGCCGAGCACGTATTCGACGCCGACGATGGCCAGCGCGAAGGCCTTGGCGGTGCGGTTCAGCGTCGATACCGCCATGAGGCCGCCGGGCCTCAGCGTCGCGACGGAAGCGGCCAGGAATGCATCGAGATCGGCCACGTGCTCGACCACTTCGAGCGCCATCACGACGTCGAAGGTCTGTCCGGCCGCGGCCAGGGCCTCGACGGTCTCCGCCCGGTAGTCGATCGCAATGCCCATCTGCTCGGCGTGGCGGCGGGCAACGGCGACGTTCTTCTCGGCCGCGTCGATCGCGGTCACGGCGAAGCCGAGGCGCGCCATCGGCTCGGCCATGAGGCCGCCCCCGCAGCCGATGTCGAGCAGCGAAAGCCCGGCAAACGGCCTGTCGGCCGAGATATTCCGGCCGAAGGCCTCGGCCGCGCGGTCGCGCACGAAGCCGATGCGTGCCGGCGCCATCTGGTGCAGCGGCCGCATCGGGCCGTTCGGATCCCACCAGGTCTCGGCCAGCGCTTCGAAACGCGCGATCTCGGCAGGGTCGACGGTGCCTGCCGCGCCGCGGCCGGGCGGCTCCGCGGGCCGGTCCGGCCTCGTCCTGCTGTGGTTCGGCGCTTGCGACATTCTTGGGTTCCCGGCGGCGTTGAATCCCCGCGGCCAAGCCAGTATGACTTGCCCGCCCCGTAAGCAACAGCCGGTACGGCAACGGTAGCGTCATGCCTCGGCGTCGCGGATGTCCGCGGCGCCGCTTTCGTGCCGCGTCCCGGCGTGCGGCGGGCCGGCGAAGGGACGTTAATGCGTATCGTGCAGAAGTTCGGCGGCACGTCGGTCGCCGATGTCGATCGGATCCGTAACGTCGCGCAGAAAGTGAAGCGCGAGGTGGATGCCGGCCACGAGGTGGCCGTCGTCGTCTCGGCCATGGCCGGGACGACCAACCAGCTCGTGAAATGGACGAACGACATCCTGAAGGCGCAGAAATATCCCGACCCGCGCGAGTACGACGTCGTCGTCTCGACCGGCGAGCAGATCACGACCGGCTTGCTGGCACTCGCGCTCCAGGATATCGGCATCCCGGCGCGCTCCTGGATGTCGTGGCAGATCCCGGTCCGCACGGACGACGCGTTCGCCAAGGCGCGCATCGAATCGATCCGCGGCGAAGAGATGATCGCCGACATGAAGAAGGGCGTCGTGGCGGTGGTGCCCGGCTTCCAGGGCGTCACGGCCGAGGGTCGCGTCACCACGCTCGGGCGGGGCGGCTCCGACACGTCTGCCGTGGCGCTCGCGGCCGCAATCAAGGCCGACCGCTGCGACATCTACACCGACGTGGACGGCGTCTATACCGCCGACCCGCGCATCGTGGCCAAGGCGCGCAAGCTCGACCGAATCACCTACGAGGAAATGCTCGAGAGCGCCTCGCAGGGCGCCAAGGTGCTCCAGGTCCGCTCGGTCGAGATGGGCATGAAGCATCACGTGCGCATCCAGGTGCTGTCGAGCTTCAGCGACGCGCCCGGCACACTCATCGTTGACGAGGACGAAATCGTGGAAAAGGCCCTGGTGAGCGGCATCACCTATAGCCGCGACGAAGCGAAGATCACCGTCGTCAAGGTGGCCGACCGGCCCGGCGTCGCCGCCGGCCTGTTCGGGCCGCTCTCCGACGCGAACATCAACGTCGACATGATCGTCCAGAACGTGTCGGACGACGGCAAAACCGACATCACCTTCACGGTGCCCAAAGCCGACAAGGAGCGCGCGGTCGATTGCATCAAGGGCTTGAAGGCCTCGATCGGCTACGAGGCGATCAAGAGCGATTCCAACGTCGTGAAACTCTCGGTCATCGGCGTCGGCATGCGCAGCCACGCCGGCGTGGCGCAGCGCATGTTCAAGACGCTGTCCGACAAGGGCATCAACATCCAGGTGATCTCGACTTCCGAGATCAAGATCAGCGTGCTGATCGCCGAGGAGTACACCGAGCTCGCCTTGCGCGCGTTGCACACGGCCTACGGCCTCGACGGCGAGTAATCTCGGCGCCGGCGCCGGCCGCCCCGAAGGGGCGTTCGAAAAACAGCGAAGAAGGCCGAATCAAACTTCGGCCCAAATCTTGCTAGATTGGAAGCGGAAGCGCCGGCGGCCGAGGCTCGACGTGCCCGTCATGGAGGCGAGCCTCGGCTGCGCGACGCTCGAACTCCGCCGGAGCGGGGAGGAATGACGGACCTGCCGTCCAGGAAGCCGAAGACGCCGCCGGGGCCGAAGCCGGCTGGGCAGAAGCCGCCGGGCGCCGCGCACGGCGCGGCCAGCGACACGCGGCTGCTGCTGAAGCGTCTTCGCGAGATCATGGCCGGCGGCGGCCCCGCGGCGCCGCGCCTCGAGCGCATCGCGAAGATCATCGCCACCAACATGGTGGCCGAGGTGTGCTCGATCTATCTCCGCCGGGCCGGCGACGTGCTCGAGCTGTTCGCGACCGAGGGCCTCAACCCCGAGGCCGTGCACAAGACGCGCCTCCGGATCGGCGAAGGCATCATCGGCGACATCGCCGCGCATGCGCGCGCCCTCGCCCTCTCCGACGCGCCGGCCGATCCCCGCTTCGCCTATCGCCCGGAAACCGGCGAAGAGCCCTATCAGTCGATGATGGGCGTGCCGATCCTGCGCACCGGCAAGGTGGTCGGCGTCGTCGCGGTGCAGAATCGCGCGCAGCGCCACTACAGCGAAGACGAAATCGAGACGCTGCAGACCGTCGCGATGGTGCTGGCCGAGATGGTGGCCAGCGGCGAACTCGTCAGCGCCGAGGAACTGCGCGAGGCCGACGGCATCGCGCTGCTGCCGCTGCGCCTCAACGGCGTGCGGCTCAACGGCGGGCTCGCGATCGGCCTCGCCGTCCCGCACGAGCCGCGCATCGTCGTGAAGCGCCTCATCGCCGAAGACGTGCCGCTCGAGCTCGATCGCCTCGATGCCGCGCTTGCCGGCATGTATACGCAGCTCGACACGATGCTGGCCGACGACGCGCTCGCGCAGGGCGGCGAGCATCGCGAGATTCTCGAGACCTACCGCATGATCGCCGAAGACCGCGGCTGGCTCGGCCGCATCCGCGAGGCGATCGAGGGCGGCCTCACGGCGGAGGCGGCGGCGGAGAAGGTGCGCAACGAGAACAATGCGCGCATGCAGGCCGTGGCCGATCCGTATCTGCGCGAGCGCATGGCCGATTTCGACGATCTCGCGCGCCGGCTGCTGCTGCACCTCGCCGGCGGCGACGGGCGCGCCGACATCCAGAAGCCGAGCGAAATGCCGCCCGACATCGTCGTCGTCGCGCACAGCATGGGGCCGGCCGAGCTGCTCGACTACGACCGCGCCCGCTTGCGCGGCCTGGTGCTGGAGGAGGGCTCGCCCACGGCGCACGTCGCCATCGTCGCGAAGGCGCTCGACATCCCCGTCGTCGGGCGGACGCGCGGCGCCCTCTCGCGCATCGAGCCAAACGATCCGATCGTCGTCGATGCCGATCACGCGCAGGTGTTCGTGCGCCCCGGCGAAGACGTGCTGGCGCTCTACCGCCAGACCGCGTCGGACCGCGTGGCGCGCCGCGCGGCCTACACGGCGATGCGCGACCTGCCCTCGGTGACGCGCGACGGCGCGGCGATTTCGCTGCGGCTCAACGCCGGCCTGCTCGTCGACCTGCAGATGCTGGCCGAGACGGGCGCCGACGGCGTCGGCCTCTATCGCACCGAAATCCCGTTCATGGTGCGTCCCGCTTTCCCGAGCGCCGAGGAGCAGACGACGCTTTACGGCCGCATCATCGATCTCGCCGGCGGGCGGCCGGTCGTGTTCCGCACGCTCGACATCGGCGGCGACAAGATGCTGCCCTATTTCGGCGAGAAGACCGAAGACAATCCGGCGATGGGGTGGCGGGCGATCCGGATCGGGCTCGATCACCCGGCGCTGCTGCGCCGCCAGCTGCGCGCGCTGGTCCGCGCCGCGTCCGGGCGCGAGCTGAGCGTGATGTTCCCGATGATCGCGGAGGTGGCCGAATTCGCGGCCGCGCGGCGGCTGCTCGATCTCGAGCTGGCGCGGTGCGCCGCGCGCGGCATGGAGCCGCCCCGGTCGATCAAGGTCGGCGCGATGATCGAGGTGCCGGCGCTGCTGTTCCAGCTGCCGGCGCTGGTCGAACGCGCCGATTTCGTCTCGGTCGGCAGCAACGATCTCGTGCAGTTTCTGTTCGCCTGCGACCGCGGCAACCCGCGCCTGGCGCAGCGCTACGACGTCCTGGCGCCGCCGGTTCTGAACCTGCTCCGGCAGCTCGCCGAAACCTGCCGCGCCGCGCGAGGCGGCCAGGGCATCCCGCTGACTTTGTGCGGAGAAATGGCCGGCGATCCGCTCGAGGCGATGGCCTTGATCGGCCTCGGCTTCCGCCAGCTGTCGATGGCCGCGCCCAATGTCGGCCCGGTCAAGGCGATGGTGCGCAGCGTGGCGCTCGGCCACCTTGCCGAATATCTGGGCGAACTTCGCGAGAGCTGCGATCACTCGTTGCGCTCGAAATTGCTGGCGTTCGCCCGCGACCACGGGGTGGCGCTCTGACGGCCCGTTTCGTTCCGCCGGAATCTTCACGGCGAATGCAGAATCAGCGTTAAAAGCGCGCTTCCCATCTTGCCGGTCGAAAAGAGTGAGGCTAGAAACCGATGCAAGGGACGCGCGGCGCAAAACGCCGGCGACGGACCAGGGAAACCGCAGCGCTACTCGACCGAAAACGCGCGTTCATCCGATCGGCGGGATTCGGAGCGAACGTTGACAGGCGCCGACGACGCCGGCGGGTTTCCCGATAAGGGTGGGCTGGAAGCGGGCTGTTCCGCTTCCCAGGGATGGGGCCGATATCGGGTGGACCCATGAGCGACGCGACGCGCACTTTCTCCGCCGCCGAAGTTTCCGCCGAGGGCGCGGCCGATCTCGCCGAGAGCGTGGGCACGGCGCTGCGCAGGGCGCGCGAAAAGCGCGGGCTGAGCCTGCCGCAGGTCAGCCGCGATCTCTGCCTCAAGGAAGACGTGCTCCGCGCGCTGGAGAGCCGCCAATACGGCGCGCTGCCCAAGGTGCCCTATTGTTTCGGCTTCGTTCGCACCTATGCGCGCCATCTCGGCCTCGAGCCCGAGGAAATGGTGCGCCGCTTCAAGGGCGAAATCGGCGACGTGCCGCAGACGGCGAGGCTCGCGCCACCGCAGCCGCTGCGTGCGAGCCGCTTCCCGGGCCGCGCGGTCGTCACGGCATCGCTGCTCGTCGCCGCGGCGGGCTATGGCGGTTGGCATTTCTACACGGAGCGCCCCGCCGAGATGACCGTTCCGGTCACCTCCGCCGATGCCCATGCGCCGATGGCGCCGGTTCCGCTCATCGACGCCGACACGGCGAAGAAATTGAACCAGGCTTCGGCGCCGCCTGCGACCGATACCGCCGCCGCCGAGCCCAACGCCGAGGCCGCGGAGCCGGGCAAGACCGGCGCCACCACCTCGTCCGCCGGCCCGGCCGCGATCAAGGGCAAGGTCGTGATCCGCGCGACCGGCACCTGCTGGGTCTATATCCACGACCAGAAGGGCAAGGTCGTGTTCCATAAGACGATGCACAGGGGCGACGAGTTCACGCTGCCCGACCAGCGCGCGGATCTCGTGATGGAACTCGGCAACCCTGCGGCTCTCCAGATCGTGGTCGACGGCCAGCTGAAGAAACCCATCGCCGGCGCCGGCCAGGCCCGCCGGATCAGCCTCGATCCCAAAGAGCTGGCCAAGCTCCCTTAGGGCACAACGGCGGGCGTGCCGCTTGCCCGGCCGCGCCGCGCTCACTAGCTTAGCTCGGGTGTCACGACGGCCCGCCGGGCGACCGCGCGGGTCGGTTCGCGTTGAGCGGAGACAAGGTTCCCCATGAGCAGCAGCGTCCGCGCCTATCGCCAGATCCTGCGGCGGAAATCCCGCCAGATCATGGTCGGAAACGTGCCGGTCGGCGGCGATTCCCCGATCACCGTGCAGACGATGACCAACACGCCGACCAGCGACGCCAAGGCGACGATTGCGCAGGTGCAGGCGGCCGAGGCGGCCGGCGCGGACATCGTCCGCGTCTCGTGCCCGGACGAGGATTCGACGAAGGCGCTGCCGGCGATCGTCAAGGCCGCGAAGGTGCCGATCGTCGCCGACATCCATTTCCACTACAAGCGCGCGATCGAGGCGGCCAAGGCCGGCGCCGCATGCCTGCGCATCAATCCGGGCAATATCGGCACCTCCGAACGCGTCCGCGAGGTGATCAAGGCGGCGAAAGACAACAATTGCTCGATGCGCATCGGCGTCAACGCCGGCTCGCTCGAGAAGGACCTGCTCGAGAAATATGGCGAGCCGTGCCCCGAGGCGATGGTCGAATCGGCGCTCGACCACATCCGGATTCTCGAGGACAACGACTTCTTCAACTTCAAGATCTCGTGCAAGGCGTCCGACGTGTTCCTCGCCGTCGCCGCCTATCAGCAGCTCGCCGAGGCCTGCGACTACCCGCTGCATCTCGGCGTCACGGAGGCGGGCGGCCTCATGACCGGCACCGTCAAGTCGTCGATCGGCATCGGCTCGCTGCTCTGGGCCGGCATCGGCGATACGATCCGGGTCTCGCTCTCGGCCGATCCGGTGGAAGAGGTGAAGGTCGGCTTCGAGATCCTGAAGGGCCTCGGCCTGCGTCATCGCGGCGTGAACGTGATTTCGTGCCCCTCCTGCGCGCGGCAGGAGTTCCAGGTGATTCCGACGATCGCCGAGCTCGAGAAGCGCCTCGCGCATATCAGCACGCCGATGTCGCTCTCGGTGATCGGCTGCGTCGTCAACGGCCCGGGCGAGGCGCGCGAGACCGATATCGGCCTCACCGGCGGCGGCAGCGGCCACCAGATCTACATCGACGGCGAGCGGCACCACGTGCTGCGCGACGGCAACATGGTCGATCATCTCGTCGAGCTGGTCGAAAAGAAGGCCGCCGAGATCGAGGCAGCGAAGGCGAAGGAAGAGGCCGCGAAGCAGGTCCGGGCGGCGGAATAGCCCTCGACCGGCCATCATTGTCGCTCCCGCGCGCGCTGGAAGTCATAGGCCCAGCACCGCTCCGCAGTCGCGCCCTGCGTCAACGCCGCGTGGGTCCCCGCTTTCGCGGGGACGCCAATTCATTGTAAATGCTTCGCCTGTAACCAATCCTTCGCCATGACCTCGCTCCAGCCCATCCGCGGCACGCACGACATCCTGCCCGACGAGTATCCGCGCTTCGCCCACGTGGTGGAGGCCGCGCGCGCGGTGACGCGCCTCTACGGCTATCGCGAGATGGCGACCCCGGTCTTCGAGACGACCGAAGTGTTCGCGCGCACCTCGGGCGAGACGTCCGACGTGGTGATGAAGCAGATGTACAGCTTCGTCGACCGCGGCGGCGATCCGCTCACCCTGCGCCCCGAATACACCGCCGGCATCTGCCGCGCGTTCATCACCAACGGCCAGCAGCAGAACGTGCCGTTCAAGGTGTTCGCCTGGGGGCCGATGTTCCGTTACGAACGCCCGCAGAAGGGCCGCTACCGCCAGTTCTACCAGCTCGACATCGAAGTGATCGGCTCGCCCGAGCCCGGCGCCGACGTGGAGGTGATCGCGGTCGGCGCCGACATCCTCGACCGGCTGGGCGTGCTCAAGGACTGCGTGCTCGAGCTCAACTCGCTCGGCGATTCCGAGAGCCGCGCCGCGCACCGGAAGGTGCTGATCGACTATTTCAAGGCGCACGAGGCCAGGCTCTCCGAAGACAGCAAGTCGCGTCTCGAGCGCAATCCGCTGCGCATTTTCGATTCGAAGGACGAGGGCGACCGCGCGCTGCTGCCGAATGCGCCGCTGCTGAAGGAATACCTGACTTCGTCCGCGCAAGGTTTCTTCGCCGGGGTGCTGCGCGGTCTTGACGACATGGGCATTGCCTATCGCGTCAACCCGCATCTCGTGCGCGGGCTCGACTATTACACGCACACGGCGTTCGAATTCGTGACCACCAATCTCGGCGCGCAGGGCACCGTGCTCGCCGGCGGTCGGTATGACGGCCTCATCGAACAGCTCGGCGGTCCGCCCACGCCCGGCATCGGCTGGGCCGCGGGCATCGAGCGGCTGATGATGCTGGCCGGCGCGCCCGAATCGGCGCCGCGCCCGGTGGCGCTGGTTCCGCTCGGCGAAGCGGCCGAGCGCAAGGCGCTGTCGCTGGCGCGCGACCTTCGCCGGCGGGGCATAGCGGTCGAGCTCGACTACAAGGGCAACATGAAGCGCCGCCTCCAGCGCGCCAACAAGGCCGGCGCGCGCGCCGCCGTGATCCTCGGCGACAACGAGCTGGCCAAGGGCGTCGCCGCGGTGAAAGACCTCGACAAGGGCGAGCAGAAGGAAGTGGCGCTCGCGGCGCTGGCCGAGGCTCTGTCGGGATGACCGCTGCGGCCCCCCACTTGGTCGCGGCCGCGGCGGGCGCGCCGGAGTTCCACGCGATCGGGCTCGATCACCGCGCGTCGGGCGCGCGGCTGCGCGATCTCGTCTTCGTCGAGGCGGCCAATCTTCCCGTGGTGCTGGACTGGCTGCGGGACGCCGGGCTGCCCGAGGCCGTGCTGATGTCCACGTGCGATCGCGTCGAAGCGATCGTGCGCCACGTTTCGGCCGAGGCGGCCGGCGCCGCGTTCGCCGCGGCGCTCGCGCGCACCGGCCGCGTGCCCGCCGTCGAGATCGCGGCCGAGCTGCAGGTGCGCTCCGGCGCCGAGGCGGTGCGCCGCCTGTTCGCGATCGCGGCTTCGCTCGAAAGCCAAGTGCTCGGCGAACCGCAGGTGCTGGGGCAGGTGAAAGAGGCGCATGCCGTCGCGTCCGCCGCCGGCGCCGCCGGCCCCGAGCTCGACGCGCTGTTCGCCGCCGCCTTCGCCGCCGCCAAGCGCGTGCGCAGCGAGACTGGCTTGGCCGAGCGCCCGGTCACGATGGCCGCCGCGGCGCTGCGCGTGGCCCGCGACATTCACGGCGACATCGGGCGCAGCGCTGCGCTGCTCATCGGCGACGGCGAGATGGGCGAGCTCCTGATCCGCCATTTCACCGGCGCCGGCTTGAAGCGCGTCGCCGTCGCGGCCCCGCTGCCGGCGCGCGCCGAGCAGCTCGCGCGCGCGCTCGATTGCCACGTCGAGGAGTTCGACATGCTCGAGGAGGCGCTCGCGCGCGCCGACATCGTCGTCTCGGCCTGCGGCAGCCGCCGCCTCGTCGTCACCGCCGATCTCGCGCGCGCTGCCCATCGCCGCCGCAAGCGCAAGCCGATGTTCCTCATCGACGCCGCCGTTCCCGGCGATCTCGATCCGGCCATCGATGCGATCGAGGGCGTGTTCCGCTACGATCTCGGCGATCTCGAGGCCGCGGCGCTGGAAGGCCGCCAGAGCCGGCAGGACGCCGCCGAATCCGCGCGCCGGATCGTGGACGAAGCCGCTTCCGCCTTCCTGCGCGGCCGCGACGAGCGCAAGGCCGCAGCCAGCATCGTGGCGCTGCGCGCGAAGTTCGAGTCCGAGCGCGCTGCCGTGCTCGCCACGGTGTCGGGCGACGGCGCCGCCGAGGCCACGCGCCTGCTCGTCAACCGGCTACTGCACGGGCCGGCGGTGAACCTCCGCGCGCTGGCTGCCGAGGACCCCGTCGCGCGCGAAGAGGCCGAACGCCTGCTGGCTGCCTTGTTCGCGCTCGACCACACCCCCACCGCGCCCCGGAAATGAACCTCTCCGCCACTCTCGACCGCGTCTTGACGCGCTATCACGACCTCGGCCGCGCGCTCGCCGAAGGCCCCGGCCGCGACGCGCGCCAGTTCGGCCAGCTGTCCAAGGAATATTCCGACATGGGCCCGGTCGTGCAGGCGATCGAGGCGCTCAAGAGGGCGCAGAAAGAGCTCGAGGACCTGGAGGCGATCAGCGCCGACAAGTCGTCGGACAAGGAAATGCGCGAGATGGCCGACGCCGAGCTGCGCGAGCTCAAGGCGAAAATGCCGGCGCTCGAGCGGCAGGTGCAGGTGATGCTGCTGCCGAAGGACGAGGCCGACGCGAAGAATGCGATCCTCGAGGTCCGGGCCGGCACCGGCGGCGACGAGGCGGCACTGTTCGCGGCCGAGCTGTTCCGCATGTATCAGCGCTACGCGGCGCTCCAGGGCTGGAAATTCGAGGTGCTGAGCGTCAACGACACCGGCCTCGGCGGCATCAAGGAAGCGCAGGCGACGATCTCGGGCCGCAACGTCTTCGCGCGCCTGAAATTCGAATCGGGCGTTCACCGGGTTCAGCGCGTGCCGGCCACCGAGGCGGGGGGCCGCATCCACACCTCGGCCGCCACCGTGGCCGTGCTCCCCGAAGCGGAAGAGGTCGACATCCAGGTCAACGACGCCGATCTGCGCATCGACGTCTACCGCTCGTCCGGGCCCGGCGGGCAGTCGGTGAACACGACCGACAGCGCCGTGCGCATCACGCACATTCCGTCCGGAATCGTCGTCGCGATCCAGGACGAGAAGTCGCAGCACAAGAACAAGGCCAAGGCGATGAAGGTGCTGCGCGCGCGGCTCTACGAGGCCGAGCGGTCGAAGAAGGATGCCGAGCGCGCCGCGGCCCGCAAGAGCCAGGTCGGCACTGGCGATCGCTCCGAGCGCATCCGCACCTACAATTTTCCCCAGGGCCGCGTCACCGATCATCGCATCGGCCTCACGCTGCACAAGATCGACAAGGTGATGGAGGGCGAGGCGCTCGACGAGATCGTCGACGCGCTCGTCACCAACGACGAGGCCGAGCGGCTCGCCACGCTGCAGTGAGCGCGATGGCGAAGCGGAAGCCGAAAACCAAGCCGAAGCGAAAGCGCCCGACGAAGGCCCGACCGGGCGCGAAAGCGAAGCCGACCGAGCGGTCTCCGCCAGCGACGTCTCGGCAGGACGCGCGCGGCGGGGCAGACCGGCCTGCGCCGGCGGTGGAAGCGAAGACTGCGCCGGCCTCCGGCCCGGCCCGGCCGCCGGCGCCGGCCTTCGCGCCGCAGCCCGGCACGCTGCGCGGCTGGCTCGCCGAGGCCGAGCGGCGCCTCGTCGAAGCCGGCATCGAATCGGCCCGCCTCGACGCGCAGATCCTGATCGCCGCGGTACTCGGCGGCGAGCCCGGCGCACTGCGATTCGCCGAGGACCGCCCGGTCGAAGCGCGCGACGGGCAGCGAATCGAGAATTTTCTTCGGCGGCGCGCGAAGACGCGCGAGCCCGTCTCGCGCATCCTCGGCCAGCGCGAGTTCTGGAGCCTCGCGTTCCGCATCACGCCGGCCGTGCTCGACCCGCGCCCCGACAGCGAGACGCTGATCGAAGCGGCCGTGGCGTGCGTTCCGGACCGCGCGGTGCCGCTCGCCGTGCTCGACCTCGGCACCGGCAGCGGCTGCCTATTGCTGGCGGCGCTCTCGGAGTTCCCGAATGCCGTTGGCCTCGGCGTCGATGCCAGCGAGAAGGCGCTTGCCGTCGCGGCCGAAAATGCGGAGCGTCTCGGACTTGCGGAGCGGGTGCAATTTGCGCGCGGGGACTGGCTCCGCGACCTCGGCGCGAGTTTCGATCTCGTCCTCTGCAATCCGCCCTACATCGCGGACGGCGAGCGCGCGGCGCTGGCACCCGAGGTCGCGCGCCACGATCCGCCGGCGGCGCTCTTCGCCGGAGCGGACGGCCTCGACGCCTATCGCGCGATCTTTCCCGGCCTTGCGCACGTGCTGGCGCCCGAGGGCCGGGCGCTGTTCGAAATCGGCGCGGCCCAGGCCGCGGCCGTGTCGGACCTCGCCCGGGAATCGGGCCTTGCCGTGCTCGGCGTCAAACGCGACATCGCCGGGCGCGAGCGGTGCGTGGTGCTCGCCGCGGGCTGAGGGACGCCGGCCGCGCCGCGGCTCGGTTCGTGGAGACCCGGCCGCTCAGCGATCGAGCTTGTGATACTCCTTGTTCGGCATCATTTCGGTCGTGAAGGCCATGCGATTCGAGAAATTGTAGAACGCGGCCGTCTCGCCGATGTCCCAGATCTCTTCTTCGCTGAAGCCCGCTTCGCGCAGCGCCGCACGATCCGGCTCTTCGACGCGCGACGGCGTCTCGGTGAGCTTCCAGGCGAAGTCCAGCATCGCGCGCTGGCGCTTGGAAAGCTCGGCCACGCGATAGTTCATCACCAGCATCTCGCCGAGCTCGGGATCGCCCGAGAGCTTGCGCACCGCCTGGCCATGCGCGACGAGGCAGTAGTAGCAGCGGTTCACCGAGGAGACGACGACGGCGATCATCTCGCGCTCGAGCGGCGAAAGTTTCGATCCGTCCTTGTCCATCAGCGCGTGATACATCGCCACGAACGCGCGCCAGCGTGCCGGCCGCGCCGCATAGCCTTTGATCACGTTCGGCACGAATCCGATCTTCTCGGCGCATTTGTCGAAGTATTTCTTGATGTCGGCCTCGGCCGGAGAATCGGGCACGGCGAGGCCGAGGCTGATGACGTGGTCGGGCTGGGGCATGGGGCTCTCCGTTCGGAATCGATTGTCGCGCCGAGCCTAGCCTTGCCCGGCGCGGGACGGGGAGGGAATCATGCCGCAAGCAGCCGCGCCGCGCGGGCGCGCGCCGCGGCCGCGCCGGCCGCGTCGCCGAGCGCTGCGAGGGCGTCCGCGCTGCGCTTCCAGGTCCAGGCGCTATTCGGATTGCGCGCCGCGCGCTCGGCCAGCAGCGCGCGCGCCAGCTTCGGCCGGCCGGCCGCGAGCGCGGCACGGATCAGGAGGCGCGCGAACACGTCGCGCTGCGCCCGGCTGCCGCCGATGTCGCGAACCTCGTGGCGGCGCGGATAGAGCCGCTCGACGACGGCGGCAAAGTCGCCGCGGCGAAACGCGAGGATCGCGCCCGCGAGCGCGGCGCCGATGCCGCGCAGGATCGGTGCCTCCGTCACGCGCCCGCCGGCCTTGGCGGCGGACATCGCCTGCGCCATCGCCGCCGCGCGCTCGGCCCGCCCGCCGGCCGCCAGCGCCATCGCGAAATGCGCGTCGGCGAAGGCGAGCACGCGATCGTCGCTGCGCCTCTCGGCGATCGCGGCCAGCTCGTCCCAGCGTCCGCCCACGCTTACGCCCTCGTCCTCGAGCCGCCACAGCATCGCGATCGCATTGCTCAGGTCGAGGATGTCGTCGGTGCGCTCGGCCCGGAACTCGCCGTCGTAGAGCGCGAGCGCCTCGCCGTATTCCTCGCGCTCGAAATGGAACAGCGCCTGGTGCCAGCTCACGTGGAAGCGGAAATTGTTGGCCTTGCTCCAGGAGGGGCGCAGATCCGCCACCCAGGCGATGCCTTCCTTCGCGCGGCCCTGCATTTCCAGGACATGCGCCACGGCGTGCACGCCCCAGCTGTCCTCGCGATTGATTTCGACCGAGCGGCGCCCGGCCTTTTCGGCCTCGGCATAGTCGCCCGCTTCCTCGAGCCCGAATGCGCGCATGGCGAGCACGTAGCCGTAATCGGGCGTGCTCTCGCTCCAGCAGGGCAGCACGCGCGCCACGGAATCGCGCAGCTCGGCGGCATCGCCGAGATAGAAATGCGTGAAGTGGCCGAGCTTCAGCGCGAGGATGTCGCGCGGGTGCTCGATCAGGATCGCTTCCCACAGCGCGGTGGCTTTCCGGAGGTCGCCTGCGCGCCATGCCGCCAGCGCGGCGATGTGGGTGCGCTCGCGCGTGTTGGCGCCGCGCGCGTCCGCCGCCGACTGGGCCTGCGCCAACGCCTGGTCGGCCTTGGGATGCAGCGCCGGATTCGAGAACAGCTGAAAGAAATAGCCTTTCAGGCAGTGCGACATCGGCATGTCGGCGTCGGCCGCGTACGCGGCTTTCAGGCGATCGCCGGTGTCCCGCGCAAAGGCGAGATAGGCGCGGATCGTCAGATCGTAGGCCTCGACCGCCGTATCGCTGGCGGCCGTCATCTCCAGTCCGCGGCAATCCTTGGGCATCGGTGCTCCTCCCGCGCGACGTGATAGCCGAGCGCTGTGCGCTTGTCTTGGTCAAGCCGCCATCGCCGGTCATGCGAAAAAGCCATGATTGAACCACGGAGAGCACGGAGAAAGAGAAGTTGCGCGATATTGGCGCGCATCGAATCTTCTCCGTGTCCTCCGTGTCCTCTGTGTCTATTCTTCCGCCCTTGCCGCATACGAGGCGATCGCGATTCCAACCTGTGGGAGGGACGGCCTTGGACTTTCAACTGACGCCCGATCAGCAGGCGCTGCAGGCCAAGGCCCGCGCGCTCGCGCGCGGAAGCTTCGCGGCCCGCGCGGCCGAGATCGACCGTAGCGAGCAGTATCCCTGGGGCAACGTGAAGGAGCTGGTCGAGGCCGGCTTCTTCGGCATGACGATCCCCAAGGCCTATGGCGGGCAGGGGCGCAGCTATCTCGACACGGTACTCGTCATCGACGAGATGGCGCAGGTGTGCGGCCCGTCGGCGCGCATCGTCGTCGAGGCGAACATGGGTGCGATCGGCGCGATCATGGCTTACGGCTCGGAGGACCAGAAGAAACTCGCTGCGTCGTTGGTGCTCGGCGGCGACAAGCCGGCGATCTGCATCACCGAGCCCGGCGCCGGCAGTGCCGCCACCGAGATGACCACGCGCGCCGACAAGCGCGGCAACGTCTACGTGGTGAACGGCCTGAAGCATTGGATCACGGGCGGCGGCGTTTCGCGGCTCCACCTCGTCTTCGCCCGCGTGTTCGAGAACGGACAGGATCAGGGCATCGGCGGCTTCATCGCGATCCGCGACGAGACCAAGGGCCTCGTGATCGGCAAGCGCGAGCCGGCGATGGGCCTGCGCGGCATACCCGAAACGCAGGTGCTGTTCGAGGACATGGAGATCACGCCCGACCGCATGGTGATCCCGCCGCGCGGCCTGCGAAAGGGCTTCGCCGATCTGATGGACGCCTACAATTCGCAGCGCGTCGGCGCCGCCACGGTGGCACTCGGCCTCGCGCAGGGCGCTTACGATCTGGCGCTCGGCTACAGCCAGAAGCGCGAGCAGTTCGGCCGCCCGATCGCCGAATTCCAGGGCCTCCATTGGATGCTGGCCGACATGAGCATCCAGCTCGCCGCCGCGCGCTTGATGATCCAGCGTGCCGCCGCCAGCGCCGCGCATTCGCCGGGCGGCTTTCCCGACGTGGCGATGGCCGCGCAGGCCAAGGTGTTCGCGTCGGAAATGGCGATCCGGGTCACCAACGACGCGCTCCAGGTATGGGGTGCGGCCGGCTATTCGCGCGACAACCCGATGGAGCGCTATGTCCGCGATGCGCGGATGTTCGCGATCGCGGGCGGCACCGCGCAGATCCTGCGCACGCTCGTCGCCTCGCGAATTCTCAACAGGAAACTCCCGCAGACGCGGGAGGGATATGCGAAGAAGGGCGGCGAATAGGCGATCGCAGCGGGGTCACCCGCACTGCGCGCGATGCCGCATCCAGTGATCGGCGAGCACGCACGCGACCATCGCTTCGCCGACCGGAACCGAGCGGATGCCGACGCAGGGATCGTGGCGGCCCTTGGTGGCGACGGTCGCGTCCTCGCCGTGCACGCTGACGGTGCGGCGCGGCGTGAGCACCGAAGAGGTGGGCTTCACCGCGAATCGCACGACGATGTCCTGCCCGGTCGAGATGCCGCCCAGGATGCCGCCGGCGTGGTTGGAAAGGAACTCCGGCTCGCGCGCGTTCTTGCCGGGCACGTCTTTCATGCGCATCTCGTCGTGCGCGTCCTCGCCGGGGATCGCGGTGATGCCGAAGCCGTCGCCGATCTCGACGCCCTTCACCGCGTTGATGCCCATGATCGCCGCGGCGAGATCGGCGTCGAGCTTCGAATAGATCGGCGCGCCGAGGCCGGCCGGGATTCCGCTCGCGTGGATCTCGACGACGGCGCCGGCGGACGAGCCCTCCTTACGCACCATGTCGAGAAAACGGCTCCACATCGGCACTGCCGATTCATCGGGGCACCAGAACGGGTTCTGATCCACCTGCGCCCAATCCCACTTGTCGGGATTGATGCGCAACGGCCCGATCTTCGTCATCGCGCCGCGCACGCGAAACTCCGGAAACGTCTGGAGCAGGATCTTGCGCGCGATCGCGCCGGCGGCGACCCGCATCGCCGTCTCGCGCGCCGAGGCGCGCCCGCCGCCGCGATAGTCGCGCAGGCCGTATTTCTTGAAATAGGTGTAATCGGCGTGGCCGGGGCGGAACAGATCCTTGATGTCGGAATAGTCCTTCGAGCGCTGGTCGACGTTGTCGACGATCAGCGCGATCGGCGTCCCGGTCGTCTTTCCTTCGAACACGCCGGAGAGGATGCGTACGGAATCCGGCTCTTGGCGCTGCGTGACGTACTTGCTCGTTCCCGGCCGGCGCTTGTCCAGCCAGACCTGGATATCGGCCTCGGTCAGCGGCAGCCCCGGCGGCACGCCGTCCACCATGGCGCCGATCGCCGGCCCGTGGCTTTCGCCCCAGGTCGCAAAGCGGAAAGAGTGGCCGAACCAGTTGCCGGACATCGCGGGCTCAGAAACCAGAGATCACGGGGAGCGCAAAGTGAGGTTCGTCACAAATAGCAAGCCCGGCCGCACCTGTCTCCGGCCCCAGCGGCGTCAGGCCGCTTCGTTCTTGGAATTGCCGGCCTGCATCTGCGCGATGTCGGGCGCGTCGATCGACTTCATGCCGACGATGTGGTAGCCGGCATCGACATGGTGCACCTCGCCGGTGACGCCGCCCGAGAGGTCGCTGAGCAGGTAGAGCGCCGAGCCGCCCACGTCCTCCAGCGAGACGTTGCGCCGCAGCGGTGCGTTGTACTCGTTCCATTTGAGGATATAGCGGAAGTCGCCGATGCCCGAGGCGGCCAGCGTCTTGATCGGCCCGGCCGAGATCGCGTTCACGCGGATGCCGCGGTCGCCGAGATCGGCAGCGAGATAGCGCACGCTGGCTTCGAGCGCGGCCTTGGCCACGCCCATCACGTTGTAGTGCGGCATCACGCGCTCGGCGCCGAAATAGGTCAGCGTGACGAGGCTGCCGCCCTTGTCCATCAGCGCGCTCGCGCGCCGGCACACGTCGGTGAACGAGAAGCACGAGATGTCCATCGTGCGCGCGAAATTGTCCCGCGTCGTGGCGACGTATTTGCCCTTGAGCTGCTCCTTGTCGGAGAACGCGATCGCGTGGACCACGAAATCGAGCCGGCCCCACTTTTCCTTGATCGCGGCGAAGGTCGTGTCGAGGCTCTTGTCGTCGGTCACGTCGCAGGGGAGGACGAGCGGCGAATTCACCGAGGCCGCGAGCGGGCGCACGCGGCGCTCCAGCGCCTCGCCCTGGAACGTGAAGGCCAGCTCGGCGCCGTGCTGGGCGGCCATGCGCGCGATGCCCCAGGCGATCGAGCGGTCGTTGGCCACCCCCATGATGAGGCCCTTCTTGCCGGCCATGAGCGGTGCGGACATGGGCGTTTCCTAAGGGATGCTGCGGATTTGTTCCCATCCTACCCGAGGGGCGGTGGGCGTCAAAGGGAAGTGAACGGGAGCCGGGGCGCCGGGAGTGGAAAAAGGAACGGAGAATCATCACCAAGACACGAAGACACCAAGATCATCGAAGGGCAGATTGCGCCGCGGGAAGGCGGCGCCAGGGAGCTCGCCTTGCTCATCGCGCATCCTTGGCGCGCGATCCTTCCCGCTTCGTGCCTTGGAGTCTTGGCGGTGGGCCTTGCTTGCTACTCTCCGGCTCCCGTTCGCCTTCTTGCTTCACCCGAGGCCCACGAGCGTGCGGGCAAACTCCTGGGGGTCGAACGGGCGGAGGTCGTCAGCGCCCTCGCCGACGCCGATCGCGTGCACGGGCAGGCCGAAGCGCTCGGCGAGCGCCACCACCACGCCGCCCTTGGCCGTGCCGTCGAGCTTGGTGACGGCGAGGCCGGTAACGCCGGCGACGGACTTGAACACCTCTACCTGCGCATGCGCGTTCTGGCCGATATTGGCGTCGAGCACGAGCAGCACCGTGTGCGGCGCGCTCGCGTCGAGCTTCTTCAGCACGCGCACGATCTTCGTGAGCTCGGCCATCAGCTCGGTCTTGTTCTGGAGCCGGCCGGCGGTATCGATCAGCAGCGCGTCGTCGCCGCGCGCCTTCGCCTGCTCGAGCGCCTCGAAGGTGAGGCCGGCGGCGTCGGCGCCGGGCTGCTTGGCGACGACCGGGCAGCCGGTGCGCTCGCCCCAGATCTTGAGCTGGTCGATCGCGGCGGCGCGGAACGTATCGCCGGCGGCGAGCGTCACGCGCCTGCCGTCGCCGCGAAGCTGCTGCGCGAGCTTGCCGATCGTCGTCGTCTTGCCGCTGCCGTTCACGCCGACCACGAGGACGACATGCGGCTTTTTGGCGGCGTCGAGCGCGAGCGGCTTCGCCGCCGGCGCCAGGATCGCGGCAATCTCCTCGGCCAGGGCGGTCCGTACCTCGTCGCCGCTCACCTCGCGCTCGAAGCGGCGCTTTTGCAGGGCGGCCGCGAGCTTCGCGGCGGTGGCCGGCCCGAGATCGGCCTGGATCAGCAGCTCTTCGAGGTCGCCGATCGAGGCGGAGTCCAGCTTCCGGCCGCCCTTGAAGATGCCGACGATGCCGTCGCCGAGCTTGGCCGAGGATTTGGCAAGCCCCGACTTGAGCCGCGAAAACCAGTTCATGCGGCGCGCTCGCGTTCCGCGCCCTCGGCCACGAGCATCGTGCCGGTCGAGCCCGTCACGCGCACGCGGGCGACGGTGCCCGGAGCGTGCGCCAGCGGGAGCGCGATCGGCGCATAGTGCTCGGTGCGCCCGCGCCCCGGCGTTTCGACCAGAGCTTCGGCCTTGCCGCCCACCAGCCGCGCGAGAAAGCGCGCGAGCGCCGCATCGCCGGCGGCGCGCAGGCGCGCGGCGCGCTCGCGGCGCACCGGTACCGGCACTTGCGGCATCTTCGCGGCCGGCGTGCGTTCGCGCGCGGAGTAGGGGAAGACGTGGAGGTAGGCGAGCTCGCAGTCCGCGACGAGCGCCAGCGTGTTGTCGAACATCGCCTCGCTCTCGGTCGGAAAACCGGCGATGAGATCGGCGCCGAACGCGATGCCGGGGCGCAAGCGCCGCGCGCGCTCGGTCGCGGCGACGGCATCGGCGCGCGAATGGCGGCGCTTCATGCGTTTCAGCACGAGATCGTCGCCGGACTGCAGCGAGAGGTGCAGATGCGGCATCAGCCGCGGCTCTTCGGCGATCAGCCGCCAGAGCGCATCGTCGATCTCGACCGGATCGAGCGAGGTTAGGCGCAGGCGCCGCAGCTCCGGCACGGCCTTCAGGAGCCGAGCGGCCATCTCGCCGAGGCTCGGCTTGCCGGGCAGGTCGGCGCCGTAGGCGGTGATGTCCACGCCGGTGAGGACGATCTCGGCGTAGCCGCTGGCGACCAGCGCGCGCACCTGCTCGACGATCGGGCCGAGCGGCACGGAGCGCGAATTCCCGCGGCCGTAGGGGATGATGCAGAATGTGCAACGGTGGTCGCAGCCGTTCTGGACCTGAACGAACGCGCGCGCGCGGCCTTCGAAGCCGCCGACCAGATGCGAGGCCGTCTCGCGGGCCGCGAAGATGTCATTCACGCGGATTTTTTCGTGACCGTAGGAATCGCCTTCTCCCCCGGCGAGAGCCGGCGAATAGGACTGCGCCTCCAATTTCTCCGCGTTGCCGATTACCCCATCCACCTCGGCCATCGCCGCCCACTTCTCGGGCGCGATCTGGGCGGCGCAGCCGGTGACGATCAGCTTCGCATCGGGCCGCGTGCGGCGGGCCTTGCGGATCGCCTGGCGCGCCTGGCGCTCGGCCTCGGCGGTGACCGCGCAGGTATTGACGATGACGGCGTCGGCGAGGCCCGCAGCCGCGGCTTTCGCGGCGATCAGCTCGGACTCGTAGGCGTTGAGCCGGCAGCCGAACGTTATGACGTCGACCTTGCTCATCGCGCGCCCCCGTCGAGCATCGCGGGGTTGATCGTGCCGTGGAACGAGATCGCGGTCGGGCCGGTCATCAGCACATGGCCGTTCTCGAGCCATTCGATCTCGAGCGTCCCGCCGTCGAGCTCCAGCGCCGCCTTGCGCCGTGCGAGGCCGCGGCGCACCGCGGCGACGAGCGCCGCGCAGGCGCCCGAGCCGCAGGCGAGCGTCAGGCCCGCGCCGCGCTCCCACACGCGCAGGCGGATGCGGTCGGGCGCGCGCACCTCGGCGAAGCCGATATTCGCCCGCTCGGGAAACAGCGGATTGCGCTCGAGCTTGGGCCCGATCGCCGCGATCGGCACCTCCGCCACCTCGCGCACGAAAAAGACCGCGTGCGGATTGCCCATGCTCACGCCGACCGGATCCTTCACCGGCCCTTCGCCGATGCCGAGATGAAGCGTGTCGCGCGCCTCCGACAGGGGGATGTCGCGCCATTCGGTGCGCGCGCGGCCCATATCGACCGTCACGCGGCCGTCGCGGCCGCGCGCGCAATCGAGGATGCCGGCCACGGTCTCGAGCGCGAGATGGTCGGCGCCGCGCTCCGCCATCAGGAAGTCGGCGACGCAGCGGGTGCCGTTGCCGCAGGCCCCGGACGCGGAGCCGTCGCTGTTGAGGAAAGTCAGCCCCAGATCGGCCACGCCGGTGGGCGCGGGGCCGATCAGGATGATCTGATCGCAGCCGATGCCGCGGTGCCGGTCGGCGATCGCGACCGCTTCTCTCGCGGTCGGTGCCGCGCCGCCACGGCGCAGGTCGAGAACGACGAAGTCGTTCCCGGCCCCGTGCATCTTGATGAAATCGCGCGGCTGCATGGCCGCCTTATATGGGCAGCCCCGCGCCCGAGTCCATGCGGCCCAGGCGTGCGCGATGCCGGCTACTTAACCCGCAGCAACTCGACCTCGAACAGCAGCGTGGCATTGGGCGGGATGACGCCGCCGGCGCCACGTTCGCCATAGCCGAGCTGCGGCGGAATGATCAGCGTGCGCTGCCCGCCTTCCTTCATGCCGGCCACGCCCTCGTCCCAGCCCTTGATCACCTGCCCGGCGCCGAGCGGAAACGAAAACGGGCCGCGGGCGCGCGAGGAATCGAACTGCTTGCCTTTCAGGCCGTCGAGATACAGCCAGCCGGTGTAGTGCACTTCCACGGTGCGGCCGGCGGCCGCCGTCTTGCCGGTGCCGGCTTTGGTGTCGGTGTAGCGCAGTCCGCTGGCGGTGGTCTTTTCCTGTTGTGCTTCGGCCGGCATGGCGGCGAGAACTCCCATGAGAATGGCGGTGGCGGCGAATAGGCGGCGGCTAAGGACCATCGGTCGCGTTCTCCGGTGTGGGGCCGCGAACATAGGGGGCGGCAGCGGCCAAGGGAATCCCCGCCGTGGCCGCGACGGTCAGTTTCCCGGCCGCCATGACTCGACGAACGCGCGCTGCGCGTCCGTCTCCGGCGAGGCCGCAGCGGCATCGCGGGTGCCGTGCCGAAGGCGCTGCAGTTCGGCCAGCGCGTCAGCCGGCGCGCGACCGTGGCGCACGAGCCAGCAGGCGACGACGGTGCCGGTGCGGCCAAGGCCGGCGTGGCAGTGGACGTAGACCGGGCGTCGCGCCGCCAGCCAGCCATCGATCGCGTCGAGGATCGCGCGCATCGTCGCGATCTCGGGCAGGCCGAAATCGCGGATCGGGAAACGCCGGTGCAGCGCCTCTCGCCCCGCCGCGCGCGCCAGCCGCGCCGCCTCGCTCGCATAGCCGCCATGGTCGCCGGCCGGCGTGAGATCGACGAAGCCGCCGATGCCGGCCGCGATCAGCACCGCAAGATCGAAGGGCGCTGCCGGATAGGCGCCGGCCGCGAGGCGTTGGGGCTCGATCCAATAGGCCGAGGCGGGCAGCGCGCGTTGCATGGCGCGATCAATCGCGTGTCCGCGGCGCGCGGGCAAGAGCCTCCGGTGCACCAAGCCGGCGCACTTCGCCGGGGGCGATCAATCGCCCAGGATCGTCCGCAGCTGCCGCTCACCAAGCGGCATGGCGGCGCCGGACTTGAACGCGCGCCAGAGCTGCTCCTGCGCAGTGCCGGCATAGTGGGCGGGCATGGCGCCGTGTTCCCGGTCGATGCGCCAGGTTGAGCCGGCGTAGCGGCGCAGCAACTCGGCGACGCGGCGGGCGCGGGCGGTGACGCCGGCCGCGGGGCACGCGATCTCGCGCAGCCGGCGCAGCGCGGCGTCGCGCCGGCGGATCGCGTCTTCGCGCCACCACGGGATGCCGCCCTGCGCCTGGATCAAGCCGAGGGCGCCGTCGAGGTCGCGCGCCTCGCGGCCGAGAAAGCGCTCGATGCCGGCAGCCAGCCAGCCGGCGAGATCGGGCGGCAGCGCCGCGCCCTGGCGGCAAAAGCTCGAAACGTCGCGCAAGCGGTCGATGGTCGTGGTCATGGCAAGCCTCGATGGAGAGTTGCTGCCGACATAATGTAAGTAAACACTCACTTTGTCAAGTGCCGAGCTAAGACCTTGTTCTTGCTCCAATTGCGCCCGCGATATGTTAACCAGCGATGCTAGCGCGGATTCGGCGAACACATGAGCAGGTTGCAGCCAACACGCCACGGGCCTTCCGGCCGAACTCGGGAGCATCGGGATGCTTAGTGCGCTCGGCTGGCTTGGCGAGGTTTTGTGCACGCCGCCGATCGCCGTCATTTCGTTCAACCGGCCCGCTTATCTCAGGCAATTGCTCGCCAGCCTTGCGGCACAGCAACCCGCCGTCGCGCAGCGGCGGGTTCATCTGTTCCAGGACGGCGCGGTCAACCGCTACAGCGGCATCCGGTACGCCGACGACGGCGAGATCGCCGCCTCTCTGGCGACGTTCCGCGAGTTCTTCCCGCGCGGCCATGTGCACGCGAGCCCTGACAACATCGGCATTACCGAGAACGTTTTCCGCGCGGAGAAAATGCTGTTCGAAGAGCTGCGCGCCCCGGTCGGCTATTTCTTCGAAGACGATCTGGTGCTTTCGCCGCACTACGTCGCCGCGCTCGACCTCATGCGCCGCGCTTTCGCGCGCTTCGATCGCATCGTCTACTACAATGCGAACGGCGCCTACGGCGCCAGCCTCGAGCAGCAGCGAAGCAACGCGCGAAAGCTGATCTTCATGGGGCATTTTTGGGGTTTCGCCCTGAAGCGCAGTCACTGGCTGCGCATGCAGCCGCTCCTCGACGAATACCATCGCCTCGTGATCGGCCGCGACCAGCGGATCGAGTCGCGCGAGCCAGTCAAGGCGCTGTTCCGGTCGTGGGGAAAAACCCAAACACATCCCGCCACGTCACAGGACTCGGCCAGAGACCTCGCGACCCACCTCATGGGCCTCTGGCGAGCCTCGTGCTACTTGGCTCTCGGCCATTACATCGGCGCGGAAGGCGTCCATTTCACGCCCAGCCGTTATCGCGAATTCGGCTTCGACAGGACGACCCTGTATCCCGAGCCGCTGGGCGGGCTGGATCTCCGCCGCGACGAGATCGATCATACCATCGACGCCAACCTGGCGGCGAGATCGCAAGTCTTCACGAAGGCCTATGCCGACCAGATGGCGGCTCTCGGCAAGAACTAGTCCGACGGCATGGACCGGGACGGCCGTCTGCGCGACGACGGCGATCGCGCTCCGGCCGCCGATCCGAGCGCGCGCCAGATCGTCTCCGGCGTTGCCGGCATGTCGATGTGCGTCACGCCGGCTTCCGCCAGCGCGTCGAGCAGCGCGTTGATGACCGCCGGCGGCGCGCCGGTGGCGCCGCCCTCGCCGGCGCCCTTGACCCCGATCGGATTGGTCCGGCACGGCACCTCGTGCGTGTCCACGGTCAGCATCGGGAGATCGCGGGCGCGCGGCAGCGCGTAGTCCATCAGCGAGCCGGTCAGAAGCTGGCCGGTCTCCCCGTCGTATCCCACGCGCTCCATGAGTGCCTGGCCGGCGCCCTGCGCGATTCCGCCATGCGCCTGGCCATGCACGATCAGCGGATTGATCACGCGGCCCACGTCGTCCACCGCCGCATAGCGCGCGATGCGCGCCGCCCCCGTTTCCGGATCGACCTCGATCTCGCAAATGTGGCATCCGTTCGGAAACGTCAGCCCCTCGGTACGGTATTCGAGGTCGCCGGCGAGTTCGGCGGACGATTTTCCGGGCGCCGCGCCCCGGACCGCGGCGCGCGCAGCCTCGGCGAGCGTCACGGTGCGGTCGGTGCCTCGCACGCGAAAGCTGCCTTGCGCGAATTCGATGTCGTCGGCCGCAGCCTCGAGCAGGTGGCTCGCGACCTCGGTGCCCTTGGCGATCAGCGCCGCGGCCGCGCCGAGCATCGCGCTGCCGGCCATGCGCATCGAGCGCGAACCGTGCGTACCGGCGCCCTTGTCGACCAGGGCAGTATCGCCGAACACCACGCGCACGGTCTCGAACGGCACGCCGAGGCGTTCGGCCACGAGCTGCGCGAAACTCGTTTCGTGCCCCTGGCCGTGATTGTGCGTGCCGACCAGCACGGTGATGCCGCCGTCCGTCTCGGCGCGCAGTTTCGCGTATTCGAGCGGCTGGCCGCCCGCGCTCTCGATATAGCACCCGATGCCGCGGCCGTAGAGCTTGCCGTTTGCCTTCGCCGCGGCCTTGCGCGCGGCAAAGCCGGCCCAGTCCGCGGCGGCCTGCGCCTTCGCCATGACGGCCGCGAAATCGCCGCTGTCGTAGGTGGAGCCCGTCGGAGTCTTGTAGGGCATGGCTTCGGGCGGCACGAAATTGCGCCGACGCAGTTCGCCCGAATCGATGCCGATCGCGCGCGCCGCCGCCTCGACGAGCCGCTCCATCGCGTAGATCGCCTCGGCGCGGCCCACGCCGCGATAGGCGTTCACCGGCGCGCAGTTCGTGAAGGCGGCGCGCAGCCGCAGATAGGCCGCCGGTATCGCATAGACGCTGGTGGCAAGGCGCATGATGTTGATGGCCGCCGCCCAATGGCCGAGCGTGGTGATGCAGGCGCCGATGTTGTGCAGCGCCTCGAGCCTGACCGCCAGGAAGCGCCCGTCTCGGTCGAGCGCCAGCGACGCGTCGATGCGCTGGTCGCGCCCCTGCGTGTCGGTCAGGAAGCATTCGGAGCGGTCGGCGCGCCATTTCACCGGCCGGCCAGTCAGCCGGGCCGCGACGGCGGCCAGGACGTGCTCGGGGTAGAGATAGCTGCGCGCGCCGAAGCCGCCGCCCACGTCGTCGGCGATCACGCGCAGCCGCTCCGGCGGCATGCCGAGCGTCTGCGAGAGCACCAGCCGCTGGCGTTGCACGCTCTGCGTTCCGCAGCGCAGCGTCGTCAGCCCAGTGGTCGCGTCGTGCTCGGCCAGCGCGATCCGCGGCTCCATGTAATGCACGACGAGCCGATTGTTGATGTGCGGCACGCGAACCCGGTGCGCGGCCGCCGCGAAGGCCCTTTCGACGGCGCCGGCATCGCCATGCTCCGTGTCGAAGCAGAGATTGCCCGGGATGTCTTCCCATATGCGCGGCGCCGCGGCAGCCAGCGCCGCGTCGGGCGCGACGACCGGCGGCAGCTCTTCGTAGGCGGCCTCGATTCGCTCGGCGGCGTCCTGCGCCAGCGCCTGCGTCTCGGCGACGACGAATGCGACCGCCTCGCCGGCATAGCGCACCTTGCCGCGGGCCAGCGGATAATTGGGCGGATCGGGCAGCGGCGAGCCGTCGCGGTTGGGAAACGTCGACGGCGGCTGCCGCGACCAACTCGGAATGGGCTTCACGCCTTCGCGTTCCAGTTCGGCGGCGGTGAGCACGAGGACTACGCCCTTGGCCCTGCGTGCGCGGGCGGCGTCGATATGGAGAATGCGCGCATGCGCATGCGGTGCGCGCAGCACGTAGCCGTGCGCCATGCCGGGCGGCGCGAAATCGTCGGCGTAGCGCCCCCGGCCCGAGACGAGGCGGCGGTCTTCGACCCGCCGCACCGGCTGTCCGATGCCGAAGCTCCCTGCTGCGCCCGCACTCATCGCCCTCGACTCATCGTTCGCTCCGCGACTCTGGTTTCTCGCGCGCACGGACGCAACCGTTAACCCCGCTCATCGCGCTATCCACACGGGGCACCCCTTGCGCGGCGCGGCAATTCACCTATGAATGGCCTGATGAAGGATACGCTCACGACCCCGCCGGCGCCGCCGCACGAATTGCGCACGGCAAAATTCCGCATCGGACAGGTGGTGAAGCACCGCGTATATCCGTTCCGCGGCGTCATCTTCGACGTCGATCCGGTGTTCGCGAACACCGAGGAGTGGTACGCGTCGATCCCGGCCGAGATCCGGCCGAGCAAGGATCAGCCCTTCTATCACCTGCTCGCCGAGAACGCGGAATCGACCTACATCGCCTACGTGTCCGAGCAGAACCTGTTGCCCGACGAAACCGGCAAGCCCGTCGGCCATCCCCAGGTCGACGACATGTTCGCCGAGTTCAAGAACGGCCGCTACACGCCGCGTCAGCGCACCGTCAACTGAGCCGCGCGCGCCCGTTCAGTCGGCCGCGCGCCGCCGGATACACCCCGACAGTCTCGCTGCAGACCAACGTTCGCTCGATCAGCCGCGCCCACTCGCGGCATGGCGGCAAACGCGGCATCCGCCGTCGGGCGCGGCGGGTTCAGCGTTCGCCGAGCGAATCGCTGAGCAGCCGGTGGAACGGGTCGAGCAGGCGGTCGAGCACCGTGCGCCTTCCGGTCCGGATGTCGACCTGGCCGGTCATGCCGGGGATGATCGGCAGTATCTGCTTGTCGCGCTCGAGATAGGCTTTCTGCGTGCGCACGCGAACGCGGTAGTAGGTGTCGCGCTCGCCATGCGAATTCTTCTTCTCGTCGACGATGGCGTCCGAGCTGATCTCGACGACCTTGCCCTCGATGCCGCCGAAGATCGAATAGTCGTAGGCGCTGATCTTCACCGTCGCGTCCTGGTCGAGGCGCACGAAGGCGATGTCCGCGGGCTTGATGCGAACCTCGACCAGCAACGTGTCTTCGGCCGGCACGATTTCGATCAGCGCGTCGCCGGCCTTCACGACGCCGCCGATCGTGGCCACGCCGACCGTCTTGACGATCCCGCGCACCGGCGATTTCAGCTCGGTCAGCGCCAGCGTCTGGCCCTCCTTCTGAATCTGCGGGCGAAGCTGGTCGATCTGCGCCTGCGACTCGTTCAGGTCCTTGCGTGCCTCGGAGCGGAACTGCGCGCGCTTGTCTTCCACCTTCTGCCGCGCTTCGCGCAGCGCGGCCTCGGCGCGCGGAATGCCGCGCCGCTCGCTTTCGAGCTGTCCCGCGGTTTCGAGCGACGCGCGCTGCGCCACCTGGCATTCGGAAAGCGACGCGGAGCCGGTGCGGTAGGCGCGGCAGGTGTCGAACTCCTCGGCGCGGTTGAGCCGCAATCGGGCGTCGAGCCGCGCCACGGTGCTCTCGCCCTCGCGGAGCTGCTGCTCCTTCTGCGCGACCTGCTGTTCGAGCGTCGCGATCTCGCCCTTCTGCTGATGCGCGCGGCTGCGGAACGCGGCGGTCTCCTGCTCCACCTCGCGCGGCGCGTTGCGCCGCACTTCGTCCGGAAAAGCCACGGTATCCTTGTCTTCGGCCTCGGCGGTGAGGCGCGCCACCCGGGCCATCAGCGCGTAGAGCCGGGCCAGCTTCTCGTCGAGCGTGGCCTTGGAAGGCGTTGCGTCGATCCGCATCAGCGGCTGGCCGGCGGCGACCGTGTCGCCCTCCTTCACGAAGATCGCCTTGACAACGCCGGCATCGGGCGCCTGTACGACCTTGTTCTGCCCCGACGCGATCACGCGCGACTCGCCGCGCGTGATGTCGTCCATATAGGAAAGACGCGCCCATACCAGGAGCGCCAGCACCAGCGCGCCGAACGCCATGGCCAGATAGCCGCCGAAACGGCGCGCGCCTTCGGTGGCCACCGCCTCCGCGCTGGAATGCAGAAAGGCGGGATCGGTGTAGCTGAAGGTGTCGGGCTTGGGCGCCGATCCGTCCATGGCTCAAAGGCTCTCGGCGCTCGGCCGGCCGGTCTCGGCCGGGCGGCTCGGATCGTCGACCTGCAGCCGTCGCGACGACTTGGTGAGCGGCTTCAGGATGTAGGCCAGCAGCGACTTCTCGCCGATCTTGATCGAGATCTGCGCCGTCATGCCGGGCCCGATCGGCAGGGTCTTGCCGTCGCTATCGAGGTGGCTCTTCGTGGTGCGCACCTTCACGCGGTAGTGCGTCTCGCCCGGCTTTTCCGTGCTCTCGATCGCGTCAGGGCTGATCTCGAACACGCGGCCTTCGAGCCCGCCATAGGTCGCGTAATTGTAGGCCGTGATCTTCACCAGCGCGTGCTGGCCGAGTCGGATGAACGCGATGTCGCTCGGCCGCACGCGGCCCTCGATCACCAGCGTATCGTCCAGCGGGGTAATCTCGACCAGCGGCTCGCCGGCCTTGACCACGCCGCCCTTCGTGGCCACCCGCAGCTGCTTCACGATCCCGCGCAGCGGCGCCTTCACCTCGTTGGTCTTCACGTCGAACGTGAGCTTCTCGAGCTTCTCCCTGAGTCGCGCGAGTTCGCTTTCGCTGTCGTTCAGGTCGCGCCGCGCTTCCGAGACGAACGCGTTCCTGCGGTCCGCGTGCTTCTGCCGCGCCTCGAGGATCGCGGCCTGGATGCGCGGCACTTTCAGGCGCTCGGTGGCGAGTTCGCCTTCCGCGTCCTTGGTCTCGCGCTGTAGGCGCAGCAATTCGAGACGGCCGACCACGTTGACGCCCACGCGCAGCGCGTTGCCGTATTCGGCGCGCAGCGAGGCGAGCTTCTTCTCGAGACTCGCGACGATCGCCTCCTGCTGCGCAAGCTCCTGCTCGCGCTGCCGCAGCTGCTCGTCGAGGCCCTTCAGCTCCGAGACGAGGCTTTCGCGCCGCGCCTGGAACAGCCGGCGCTCCAGCGCGGCAGCCTGCGGCGAGGCCGCCTCGATGTCGCCGGGGATTTCGATCTCGTCGCGCCCTTCGGCCTCGGCCCGCAGCCGCGCCGCCCGGGCCGCGAGCGCCGCCATGCGTGCGCGATTCTCGCCGAACTCGGCCTGCGAATCGCGGTTGTCGATCTTCAGCAGCACCTGGCCGGGCTTCACCTCGTCGCCCTCGCGCACGAGAATATCCTGCACGATGCCGCCGTAGAGATGCGCCACGATCTGCGTCTGGCCCGAGGGAATCACCTTGCCGTCGGCCCGCGTCACCTCGTCGAGATCCACGACCGAGGCGGCGACCGCGAACAGGAGAAGGCCGGCGCCGACCGCGCCGAGGGCCCAGGTGGCGAGACGGTGCGGCCGGCGGATCGCCGCCGCATACAGCTCGGGCATCATCTCCGCGTCCTCGCGGTGCCGCGGCGGCGCCGACGCGCCGCGCGAGGCCGCCTTCGCGCCCTCGATCAAGTCGCCGATGCCCGGGATCCTGGCCATGACGCGGTCCTAGCTCGCTCCCCTGATCTGGCCCTTGGCCAGCGTCTCCAGCACCTTGTCGCGCGGCCCGTCCGCGACGATCTTGCCGCTGTCCATGACGATCACGCGCTCGACCAGCGTGAGCAGGGAAAGGCGCTGCGTCACCAAGACCAGCGTCTTGCCCTCGAGGATCTCGCGCAAGCGTGCGATCAGCCAGTCCTCGGAGCCCTTGTCCATTGCGCTGGTGGGCTCGTCGAGGATCACGATGTTCGGGTCGCGCACGAGCGCGCGCGCGATGGCGATCGACTGGCGCTGGCCGCCCGAGAGCGCCTCGCCGCGCTCCCCGACCTGAAGATCGAAGCCCTGCGGATGGCGCGCGACGAAGCTGTCCACCCCCGCGATGCGTGCGGCGCGCAGGATCGCGGCGTCGTCGGCATGGGGCGCGCCCATTGCGATGTTCTCGCGGACCGAGCCGAAGAAGAGGAACACGTCCTGCGGCACGTAGCCGATGTTGCGGCGCAAATCCGCGGGATCGATCTGCTTCATGTCGGTCCCGTCGATGCGGATCGCGCCCTTCTGCGGCTGATAGAAGCCGAGGATCAGCTTCTCGATCGTGCTCTTGCCGGAGCCGATCTTGCCGATGATGGCGACGCGCTCGCCCGGCCGCACCGAGAACGAGACGCCGTCCAGCGCCGGAAGCGGCTGGTTCGGATAGGTGAATTCGACGTCGCGGAACTCCATCGCGCCGCGCAGCACCGGGCGGTGGACGAACTGCGTGCCGGCCGGCCGCTCGACCGGCATCGACATGATCTTGTCGATGGTCTTGAGCGAGACCATCGACTGGTCGAAGCGCGTCAGCAGCGCGGCGACCTGGGTCAGCGGCGCCATCGCGCGGCCGGTCAGGATCGTGCAGGCGATCAGCGCGCCCACGGTCAGGTGGCCCTCGAAGATGAGGTAGACGCCGACCACGACGACGGCGACGCTCACGATCTGGCTCACGAGGCCGGTGAAATACTGGCCGAACTGCGAGAGCTCTCGCGCGCGCTGGGCGCTCTTGGCCGTCATGCCGACGAAGCGCTCCCAGTTCCGCTGCGTGCGACCTTCGGCGCCGAGGCCCTTGATCGTCTCGAGGCCGACGATGCTTTCGACGAGCAGCGCGTGCTTCTGGGCGGATTCGCGCGCGGACTGCGTCACGACCTTGTTGAGCGGCACCTGCAGGAACCAGCCGACGCCGATGATCAGCGGCACCGCGATCAGCGGTACCAGCGCCACCGGCCCGCCGATGATCGCGACCACGGCGATGAACAGCAGCACGAACGGCAGGTCGATCAGCGTGACGAGCGTGGCCGAGGTGAAGAAATCGCGCAGACTCTCGAATTCGCGCAATTGCTGCGCGAACGCGCCGGCCGATTGCGGGCGCTGGTCGAGCCGGATGCCGAGCACCTGCTGGAAGACCGCGCTGGCCATGATCACATCGGCGCTGCGTCCGGCCGTGTCGACGAAGTACGATCGCAGCATTCGGAGCAGGAACTCGAACGCGAAAATGATGCCGACGCCGAGCACCAGCACCCACAGCGTCTCCTGCCCCTTGGTCGGGACCACGCGGTCGTACACGTTCATCGTGAACAGCGGCAGCGCGATCGCGAACAGGTTCACGAAGATCGCGGCCAGGCCCACCTGCGTGTAGATGCGCCAGAAGCGCCCGAGCGTTCCCCAAAACCAGTTGCGCGTGGGGCGCAGCTCGGTCGCATCCGAACGCGCGTCGAACTGATATTCGGGCCGCGCGAACACCGCGTAGCCGGTGTAGCGCTGGGCGAGGTGGTCCTGCGGCAGTTCGACCGTGCCATGTCCCGTTTCGGGCACGATGACGGTCGCCTTGCCGCCGCTGAGCGCCGTCAGCACGCAGGCGCGCGCGTCCTTGAGCAGCAGGACGCAGGGCAGCGAAAGATCGGAAATCTCGCCGATCGGGCGCTTGACGATGCGCGCCGCCAGGCCGGCGCGCGAGGCCGCGCGGATGAAAAGCTCGGGGGTCAGGCGATTCTGCACCAGCGGAAGGCCGGCCGTCAGCGCTTCGGCCGAATGCGGGCGCTCGAAAATCGCCGTCAGGACGATCAGGCAGTCGAGCAGCGGGTCGTCGGCGCGCGCCGTCTGCTGCGGAATGCGCCAATTCGAAGCGGCAGCCGCGGCGGCGACGGCGGCGGCTGCCTCGTCTGCCGGCCCGCGGCGCTCCACGATGGGCGGGGGCGGGATCGCCGCTGCGGCACGCGGCGGCGCCGGGCGCGGCTCGGCGGCCGGGCGCGCATCCCGCATGGCCTCGGCCGGGGCCGCGTGCGGCGCGCGTGCCGCGGGAACGTGAATGGTCGTGGCCGCGGGCGCAGAGGCGGCGTGCACCTGCACCGGAGGCACCGGAAACGGATTGGACGGCGAGGGGGCCGGGCGCAATGGCGTGACGTTGCCGTCGTGCCGGGGGCCACGCGCCGCTTCGAAATGCGGCGTGGCCTCGTCCACCCGCGACGGGAACTGGATCGGTTGCGCCGGCGACACGAGCGGGCGTGCGGGTGGCGCGACGCGGCGCGAATCGCCGCCCGACTGCGGGATCGGAGTCGGCGCCGCAGGGGCAGAGGGCGCCGCAGGCCCCGTAACGGGGGGCGCCGACATGCCGGGCGTCAACGCCTCGCCGGGCGGCGGTGGCGCACGGCGCGTCGACGGCACTTGACCGGGCGGCAGCGCCGTTTCCTCTCGTTGCTGCGTGGCGGCGTGGTCTTGCACGACTCTCCCGACACTGGCAGTGGACACGCTGGCGCTCCCCCGAAACTCCGCCGACGAGAAGATTTCCGCTCAGGCCACCGCCACGCCCAGCGCGACGGCGTTCGGGGCAAGGGGCCACAGTAGCATTCCCGATGGCCTCGGCGCAGCATCGCCGGGAAGCCATGAGACCGCCGTGGCCCTTGCCTCCGAAACTACGGAACCTGAGCCAGCAAAGTTAACACTTCGTTGCCAAGCGCCGCAGGATCGGTCGGTAAAGTAAACGGGCGGACGGTGGCGATGGGGGCTGAAATGTGATACATTACCATGGGCAGATGCGGGGACGCCTGGGGCATCGAGATGCTTGGGCGGGTGGGTAAGATCCTTGTAAAATTGGGCTGGAACCTTAACTACGATTTCGCTTGCACTCTGGTTAATCAATTATTTACTTGTTCGTCTCAAAAGTAGCCGAGCATACTGAACCAATAGTCGCCGGTGTTACGGGAGAGCGCGTGGAACCATGTCGCGCTTGTACTCAGTGACGAAAACGGGGATTCGCGGGGAAATCATGAAGAGCCTTGCCACGAAATCTGCGCGCATGGCGGCTGCTGCCGCGGCCGCGATCGGCGCTCTCGCCCTTTCCTCCGGCGGCGCCGGTGCGAAGACCCTGAAGGAAGCGGCGGAAGCCGCGGTCGCCACCCATCCCGAAGTCGGCCAGCTGCGCTTCTCGCGACGCGCGATCGAGCAGGAGCTGCGCGCGACGCGCGGCGGTTATCTGCCGCAACTCGACGTGCGCGGCGCGATCGGTCACGAATGGACCAACAACGTCGCGACGCGCACCCGCCCGGGTCGGATCAACGGCGAGGGCGGCTGGGTCGACATGAACCGCTATGAGGCGGGCGTCAGCCTCCGTCAGCTCTTGTTCGACGGTTTCAACACCGACAGCGAGGTGAGCCGCCAGTTCTATCGCGTGGAATCGTCGGCGCATCGCACGATGGACACGGCGCAGGTGATCGCGCTGCGCGCCATCGAGGCCTATCTCGAAGTCCAGCGCACGCAGCGCATCCTCGAGATCGCGACTCAGAACGTGCGCGTGCACGAGGAAATCCTGCGTCGCGTGCAGGCGCGCGCGCGGGGCGGCCGCGGTCCGCAGTCCGACGTCGATCAGGCGCAGGCGCGTCTCTCGAACGCGCAAGCCAACGTCGCCACGGCGCGTCGCCAGTATGGCGACGCGGTGGCCCTCTACGTCCAGGCCGTGGGCGAACAGCCGACGGCGCTGACCGACACGAGCTCGCCCGACAGCGCGCTGCCGGCAAGCGTCGACGAAGCCGTGACGGCGGCGACCGAGCAGGCTCCCGCGGTCCGCGCCGCGACCGCCGACGTGCGGGTCGCGCATGCGGCGATCGGCGTCGCCGATTCGCGCTGGTTCCCGACGATCACGGCGGAGGCGAACTACAACTTCCTCTACAACGCCGACGGCACGCGCGGTCAGGCAGAGCAGTTCTCCCTCATGCTGCAGGGCCGCTGGAATCTCTATCGCGGCGGCTCCGACGTGGCGCGCAAGCGCGAAGCCGTCGCGCGCCTCTACGAATCGCGCGAGACGCTCGAACGTTCGCGCCGCGAGGTCGCGCAGCAGACGCGCGTGTCTTGGAACGCCGTTCAGTCGGCCCGCGAGCGCCGCGTGGCGCTGCAACAGCAGCTGGCGGCGAACGAGCGGGTTCGCGTGGCCTATTCGCAGCAGTTCGATCGCGGCCGCCGCACGCTGCTCGACCTGCTCGACATCCAGAACGAGGTCTTCAACAACCAGACCGGCATCGCCACCGAAGAAGCGACGGTGAGGTTCGGAATCTTCCGCACTCTCGCCAGCATGGGCCGCCTGCTCGATACGCTCGGCATCGCGGCGCCGGGCGAGGCGACGCGTCCGCCGCCGAGCAGCGTGTTCCACAGCACGGTCGACGACATCACGCCGCGGCGCGACGACTTCATTCATACGTGGCGCACGCCGGCACTCGGGCCGCGCGGCGGGCAGCCCGCGCCGCCGCCGCCCGCGGCGACCGATCCGGCGCCGCCGGCTCCGCCGGCGCAGCCTGGCCAACCGCCGCAGCCCGGCCAGCCGCCACAGCAGTAGCCCCGACCGCCTCGGGATCCTGCGAAGGAAAATCACGCCTCGCCGAAAGGCGGGGCGTGATCCGTTTGGGGATTTCGCAGGGCGCCGGGCGAATTAACCAATTCGCCCAGAAATATCGGCGGAATTAACGATGATCTCGTTTGACGCCCACAATTTCCTCGGATAATCACCCTCATCTTTGCCGCTGGCCTAACGATATTGGTTAACGCCCGCCTGCAAAATGGATGACTGGCCCCGCGGGGCCGTCATCGCGGCCGCCTCCGGTCCCGGCTGGGACCGACGAGACCGCTCCCCGAGGCGGCGGCGATGGGTTGGTTCTTCTTCCGGCTCGGCTGAAACGGCGCCGCGTTATCGCGCGGCGCAGTCGGCGCTCGCGCCGGGAATGCCCAACTCGACCGGGAATTGCACGCTGGGAGCGTCGCCATGACGACAGACAAGGGCCGCACGGGAGCGGGAGCCGCCGAGGACACGGACGGGCTCGAGATCGGCGCGACGAGGGACTCCGGCATCGGTCGCATCGAGATCGCTCAGTCGGGCGTGACGCCGATCGACGTGCCGAAGCCGGATGCGGGCCAGACCGTCAACGTCACCGTCGTGGCCGGCCGCCCGCTGAAACTGGCATTCGACGCGGCCGACGTGAAGGCGCGCGAGGTGGTCAAGGACGACCTCGTGCTCGAGTTCGAGAACGGCGGCAAGGTCGTTCTCAAGGAGTACATGACCGCGTTCGGGATGCTGGGCGAAGTCCGCACCACCATCATCCAGCCGGACGGCAAGCACTACGCTTTCACGGAATTGCTGTCGCCCACCGCCGGACCGCGCAAGACCGCCGAAAAGCCCGCTCCGGGCACGCCCGGCGACGTCGTCATCATCCAGAAACCGCCGGCCGGCGAGAAACAGAGCTTCAAGCTCACCGACGACAAGCCGTTGGCGCTGAACTTCGGCTTCGGCCAAGTGGCGAAATCGCAAGTCGACAAGGACGGAAACCTCGTCCTCACCTTCAAGGACGGCGCCGTTCTCACCCTCGAAGGCTACAGCGCTCTCAAGGACAACAAGAGCATCGGCGTCTACTTCGCCAAAGGCGACAAGATCGCCCTGACCGACCTTGCGCCGGGCGCCGGGCCCGAGGACCCGGGCGCCGAAGGCGGCCGTCTGTTCACCGAATTCGCGCCGGGCGGCACGCTCGGACCGCTCAATCACCTCGGGCCGTTGCCGCCGCTACCCTACACGTTGATTCCGCCGCCGGGCCCGCCGGGCAGCCCCCCGGGCAGCCCGCCGCCGCCGCCGCCCCCGCCGCCGCCGCCCCCGCCGCCGCCGTGCGACGAGAAGCCGAAGTGGTTCATCGAGGGTCCGTACTGCATGGTGGAGGAGGTCGATCCGCCATTCACGTTCGGCGTCAGCCAGCTGTTGCTGGAGCCGGGCCAAACGCGCTCGATCGACATCCGCGTCGACTTCCTGAGCATCCAGCCCGGGCACGGCGCCGCGTCATTCGCCGATTTCGTCGGCGGCGATGACTTCCTGTTCCTCGCGATTCAGGCCGCGGCCGCGAACGAGACCGGGATCACCGTCCAGGATCTCGGCAACGGAGTCGTGCGCGTCACGTTCGCCGCGAATGCGTCCACCAATCAGCTCACTTTCGATATCCTGGCCGTCGACGACGGCAACAACGAGCCGATCGAGGATTTCCGCTTCGTCATCTTCAACGAGCAGGTGACCGGCGGCGCCACGCCGGGAGACGTCATCGACGGCCCCGGCACGAGCTTCGTCAACAGCCAGATCCTCGACCTCGACGAATACCAGGTCACGATCAAGGACGCCGAAGGGAGCGAGGGCGCTCCGCTCGTCTTCGAGATCACGCTCTCGAATCCGAGCGACGAGGTGATCGCGCTCGATCTCCGCGCCGAGCCGCTGGCCACGGTGAACACCAATCCCGCCACGCCCGGCGTCGACTTCGAGGCCGGGAACTTCCAGTACAGCGTCGATGGCGGCGTCACCTGGCTCGACGCGACCGGGCCCAACGGCACGATCGTGCAGATTCCGATCGGCGCCACCTCGATCCTCGTGCGCATCGAGACGTTCGGCGATGCCGCGCTCGAGGGCGACGAGAGCTTCCTGCTCACCGTCGCGAACAAGGATCAGCTCGACAAGTGCGACGTCACGTTCATCGTCGACGGTGCAGGCTACATCTTCGACGGCGGCAACAACGACTGCGGCCCGACCTACTACATCAAGGGCCCGCCGTGCCTGGTCGAGGAGATCGACCCCGCCTTCACGTTCGGCGTTTCCGACCTCATGCTCGCACCGGGCCAGACGCGCTCGATCGATGTCCGGGTCGAATTCGGCACGACGGCGCCGGGCCACGGAGTCGCTTCGTTCGGCGACTTCGTCGGCGGAGAGGATTTCCTCTTCAACGCGATCTCGGCGGCGGTGGCCGGCGAAACCGGCATCACCGTCACCGATCTCGGCAATGGCGCGGTGCGGGTCACGTTCGCCGCGAACGCTTCGACGAACGAGATCACGTTCGACGTACTCGCGGCCGAAGACGGCATCGACGAGCCGGTCGAGGACTTCCAGATCGTGCTCGAGAACGAGATCGTCACCGGCGGCGCCATTCCCGGCACGGTCGTGCCCGGCGAAGGCACGAGCTTCGTGAACAGCCAGGTGCTCGATCCCGACGAATATCAGCTGACGATCAGCGACGCCGAGGGCTTCGAGGGCGACAAGCTCGTCTTCGACCTGACGATGTCCAACGCGACCGACGAGCCGATCGAGCTCGATCTCGCGATCCAGCCGCTGTCGACGGTCGATACCAACGCCGCGCAGCCCGGCAAGGACCTCGAGGCCGGGAACTTCGAGTACAGCGTCGACGGCGGCGCCACCTGGCTCGACGCGGGCGGGCCGAACGGCACGATCGTCACGATCCCGACCGGCTCCACCGGCATCAAGGTGCGCATCGATACGTTCACCGACGGCGTGGCCGAGGGCGACGAGAGCTTCATGCTCACCGTCGCGAACAAGGACCAACTCGACCATTGCGACGTCACGCGCGTCGTCGAGGGCGCGGGCTACATCTTCGACAGCGGCGATTGCCAGGCGCCGCCGCCGGAATGGTTCATCGTCGGCCCGCCCTGCCTGATCGAGGAAGTCGATCCGCCCTACACGATCGGCATCTCCGATCTCCAGCTCGAGGCCGGGCAGACGCGCTCCGTCGACGTCCGCGTGGAGTTCCTCTCGCTCCACAACGGGCACGATTCGGCCAGCTTCGCCGATCTCGGCGGGCCCGACTTCCTGTTCGATGCGCTCTCCGAGGCCGCGGCGGGCGAGACCGGAATCACGGTCGCGAATCTCGGCAACGGTGCCGTCCGCGTGACGTTCGCCGCGAACGCGTCGACCACGCAGCTCGAGTTCGATATCACGCCTTCGGCCGACGCTATCGACGAAGGGGTCGAAGATTTCCGGCTCGTGCTCGAGAACTCCACGGCGACGAACGGCGCTCAGACCGCCGCCATCGTTCCCGGCGAAGGCACCAGCTACGTCGAAAGCCACATCGTCGAGTCCGACGAATACTCGGTGGTGTGCGGCTGCGAGGAGGACGAGAACACGCCGCCCGAGGCGAACAACGACCGTGCGGCCACCGAATGCGGCCTGCCGGTCACGATCGCGATCCTCGCCAACGACGACGATGCCGACGGCGACGCGCTCCGGGTCGAGGCCTACACCAGCACGTTCAACGGCACGCTCGTCGACAACGGCGACGGAACCTTCACGTACACGCCGTTCGCCGGCTTCACCGGGACCGACACTTTCAGTTACGCGGTCGGCGACGGCAAAGGCGGGATCGATACGGCCGTGGTCCGCATCCGCGTCGAAGAGGGCGAGGTGTGCGATTGCGACGTGCCGCCGCCCCCGACCTGCGACGGCCCGGGCGGGACCTGGTCCGGCCGCAACAGCGGGACGAACGAACGCAATGCCGGCACGAATGCCGCTCTCGCCGCGCTGATCGGCCTGCCGCTGGCCGACCAGCTCGACGAGCAGCCCGCGCAGCCGCAAGCG
>JAEULD010000242.1 GCA_016792765.1 Candidatus Odyssella sp. | reverse complement strand
GTGCGCGCGGAGAAGAGGGCGGGCGTGTAGAAGCTGCCGGCGGCGCGCTTGCCGGCCTCGCCGAGGGTGGGGTAGGGCGCGATGTAGCTCGCGAGCTGCGACACCTTCATGCGGTTGGCCACCGCGAGCACCCAGGGGTGGATCAGCTCGCCTGCGCTTCGGCCCACGATGGCGGCGCCGAGAATGCGGCCCTTCCGGGTGCAGACCACTTTGATAAACCCTTCTGTCGCGCGCTCGGCCTGCGCGCGGTCGTTCTCGTGGAAGCTCCAGCGCAGCACGCGCACCTCGCCGTGCCGCTTCTTCGCCTCGGCTTCGGAAAGGCCCACATGGGCCAGCTCGGGATCGGTGAACGTCACCCACGGCACCGCGCGCGTGTCGGCCTTCGTCCAGAACAGGCGGAACAGAATCTGGCGGATGACGATGCCGGCGTGCCAGCCGGCGACGTGGGTGAACTGATATCCGCCGGCCGCGTCGCCGATCGCGAAGACGCGCTGGTTCGTGGTGCGGAGATGCTCGTCCACCGTAACGCCGCGCTTGGTGTAGGCGATGCCCGCCGTCTCGAGGTCGAGGCCGTCGACATTGGCCGCGCGCCCCGCGGCCACGAGCAGGTCCGAACCCTCGACGAATTCGCGCTTGCCCGCGCGCTCGATCTCGGCCGCGATACTCGCGCCGCGCATCTCGACGCGCAGCACCTTCGTCTGCTCGAACAGCGCCACGCCCTCTGCGACAAGCCGCTTGCGGACGACGTCGACCAGCTCCGGGTCGTCTTTCGGCAGGATCGCGCCGAGCTCCAGCACGCTGACGCGCGCGCCGAGGCGGCGATGCGCCTGCGCCATCTCGAGCCCGATCGGCCCGCCGCCGACGATCACGAGATGCTCCGGCGCCGTCTTGCGCTCGAAGATCGTCTCGTTGGTGAGGTAGGGCACCGTCTCCAGCCCCGGCACGGGCGGCACCGCGGCGCGCGAGCCGGTGGCGATCACGATCCATTTGGCGCGGATGCGCGTTTCGCCCGCGGCCGAAGTCGCGATCACCTCGCGCGGCCCGGCGAAGCGCGCAGCGCCGAGGATCACGGTCACGCCGAGGCTGGCGAAGCGCTCGGCCGAATCGACCGGCGCGATCGCCGCGATCACGCCGTGCACATGCGCATGCACGCCGGCCCAATCGACGGCCGGCGCGTGCGGCGCCACGCCGAAGGCGCCGGGCCTGCGCTGCGCTTCGGCCGCGTGCGCGGCGGCGAGCAGGGATTTCGAGGGCACGCAGCCGTAATTGAGGCAGTCCCCGCCCATCTTGTGCTTCTCGATGAGCGCCACGCGCGCGCCCATCTGCGAGGCGCCGGCCGCGACGGAGAGCCCGCCCGAGCCGCCGCCGATCACGCAGAGATCGACGTCGAGTGTGTTTGCCACCGCCCTGATCCCCATGTGTGCGCGCCCGCATCGCGCTAGGCTTAGCCTCGTCCGCGGCCCCCGGCGCGTCAATCCGGCGTGAGGCGCGCGCTATGCCGGTCGGCCCCTGTTCGGAAATTTCCGATTAAGCCGCTGATTTCACGGCCAATTCACGTTCGCGTGACGATAGGCAATTCTGCTTAACAACGGATGTGCAGGGGCGTAATTGGACGCCGTGTCCGCGCGCAGACGCGGAACCGGGAAACATCGATTCGGGGAGGAGCGACGACGAAAGCCGGAGGGGCTTTGCTCGAGCCTGCGCCATCGTCTTCCCACGCGCTCTCCGCCGCGCCGGCGGCGGCGCGCGATTTGCGCCTCGATTTCTTCCGCGGCCTCGCGCTGATCTTCATTTTCGTCGATCACGTGCCCGGCAATGTCTTCGCCAATTTCACGTTCAAGAACATCGGCTTCTCCGACGCCGCCGAGATCTTCATCTTCATCTCCGGCTATGCGGCGGCCCTCGCCTTCGGCAGGAGTTTCGCAGCGGGCTTCGGCGCCGGCACGCGGCGCGTCGCCAAGCGCATCGGCGAGATCTACGTCGCGCACATCCTGCTGCTCGTCGTCTGCGTCGGCGGCATCGGCGTCGCCGCGCGCTGGCTCGAAAATCCGGTCTATTACGAGTTCATCAATCTCGTGCCGTTCGCCTACGAGCCGTTCGAGGCCATCTGGCGCGCGCTCGCGCTCAATCATCACCTCGTCTATCTCAACATCCTGCCGCTCTACATCGCGCTGCTGGCCGGGTTCCCGCTGCTGGTCGCGCTGATGCGGCGGCATCCGGCGCTGGCGCTCGGCGCCTCGCTCGCGCTCTATGCGGTCGCGCGCGTCACCGGGTTCAATCTGCCGAGCTATCCGAACGACGACGGCTGGTTCTTCAATCCGTTCGCGTGGCAGCTTCTGTTCACGATCGGCGCGGTCATCGGCCATGCCGCCGGCCGCGGCCATTCCCTGCCGCGCTCGCGCTGGCTCGTGGCCGCGGCGGGCGCCTATGCGCTCTTCGCGCTCTTCGTGATCGCGCCCTGGACGCGGGTTCCCGGCCTCGAAGACTGGCGCCTGCTGCCGGGCGACCTCCTCGCCGGCATGGACAAGTCGGCGCTGTCGCCGTGGCGCCTCGTCCACATCCTCGCGATGGCCTATCTCGCTGCCACATTCGTTAAGGCAGATGCGGCCTGGCTGCGCGGCCGGTGGGCCCGGGGGGCGGTCGTCTGCGGGCGGAAATCGCTAGAAATATTTACTTTGGGAACCGTCCTGTGCTTTGTTGCCTTGTTCCTCTTGGTCGAGGCGGGCCGCGATCTCTGGATCCAGATCGCGATCAACGCGGGCGGCATCGGCCTGATGATAGCGGTTGCGACGTGGCTCCTACGCAGGAAAGCACAGGTGAACCCGGGCACTACGCCGGCCGTGGCGCCGGCGGCCCTGTCCGGCGTTTCCTATTCGGCACGGCCGCCTTCGCCGCGGTCCTGACCGCGGGCGCGGCGTTCGCCGAGATTCCCTGCAAAGCGCCCAAAGAGCTGGTGCAGTTCACGGCGCCGCTCACGAACCTCGTCAAGGCCTTTCGGGGCACCAAGCTGATCCGCGTCGTGGCGCTGGGCTCCTCGAGCACGGCCGGCAGCGGTGCCAGCTCGCCCCAGGCTTCGTACCCCGCGCAGCTCGACGACGAACTCGAGCGGCGCTTCGAGGGGTGGGATTTCAAGGTGATGAATCTCGGCGTCGGGGGCCAGCTCGCCGCCGACATGCTCGAGCGCATGGACAAGCACGTGCTGCCGCGCGAGCCGCATCTCGTGCTGTGGCAGACCGGCGTCAACGACGCGATCCGCGACGTCGGGATCGAGACCTACCGGAAGACGCTCAAGGCCGGCATCGACAAGCTGCGCGCGCACGGCATCGACGTCATCATGATCCAGATGCAGTTCTACCCGAAGTCGGAGCGGGTGCAGGGCTACACGGACTATCTGCGCGTGATGCACGAAATCGCGGCGCAGGAGGAAATCGCGCTGTTCCGCCGCTTCACGATCATGAAGCATTTCATCAAGAGCGGGCAGTTCACCGCGTCGCAGCTGCTGTCGCCCGATCTCTTCCATATGAACGATCTCTCCTATGGCTGCCTGGCCGGGCTGTTGGCAGACGCCATCGAGGATCAGGTCACGCCGTTCCTGCGCGTCCGCGAAACGGCGGCGGCCCCCAAGGCGCCCACGGCGCCGCGCGCCGACGCTCCCGCCGCGCCGCGACGATAGCGCCGGCGCCCGATCCGCCGCGCCGCGTCCCGCCAGGGGCGCAGCCGGACTGAGGAAACGGGCCGGCGCTGGGGATGGGAAGGCGCCACGAGCGCGGCATCGAAGGCCCCCGCCGCCCGCTCCCGACGCTGGAGTTCCCTTGCATTGACAGAGCCTTAAGTGGGGCCGATAGTCCGCGCTTTCCGCTGCCGCCCTGGGCGGCGGCACCGGCCATCGGCCGGGGCGGCCGCGACGAGGCCGCGGGAAAGTGCCCGCAAGCGGAGTAAGACCCAATGAACGCCGCCGCACAAAAGCAGCCGGCCAAATCGGCCGTATTGCCGACCTACAACCGGTCCCCGGTCGCCTTCACGCATGGCGAGGGCGTCTATCTCTATTCCACCGAGGGGCGCCGCTATCTCGATTTCGGCAGCGGCATCGCCGTCACCGCGCTCGGCCACTGCCATCCGCATCTCGTGAAAGCGCTCACCGATCAGGCCGCGAAGCTCTGGCACTGCTCGAACATCTACACGATCCCGGATCAGGAGCGGCTCGCCAAGCGCCTGACCGATCTCACCTTCGCCGATGCGGTGTTCTTCGCCAATTCGGGTGCCGAGGCGGTGGAGTGCGGGATCAAGATGATCCGCCACTACCACCACAGCACCGGCAATCCGGGCAAATACCGCATCCTCTGCGTCAACAACGCGTTCCACGGCCGCACGCTGACGACGATCTTCGCCGGCGGCCAGGCGAAGCACACCGAGGGCTTCGGCCCGCCGGTCGACGGCTTCGATCACGTGGCGTTCGGCAATCTCAACGAGATGCGCGCCGCCGTGACGGCGCAGACCGCGGGAATTCTCGTCGAGCCGATCCAGGGCGAGGGCGGCTATTCCGCCACGCCGCCGGGCTATCTCCAGGGCCTGCGCGCGATCTGCGACGAGTTCGGCCTGTTGCTGATGTTCGACGAGGTGCAGACCGGCAACGGGCGCACCGGCAAGCTCTACGCCTACGACGTCTACGGCGTGGCGCCCGACATCATGGCCACGGCCAAGGGCCTGGGCGGCGGATTCCCGGTCGGCGCCTGCCTCGCCAGCGCCAAGGCCGCCACCGGCATGATCGCCGGCACGCACGGCTCCACCTTCGGCGGCAATCCGCTGGCGATGGCCGTCGGCAATGCGGTGCTCGACGTGCTGACGCAGCCCGGCTTCCTCGACAAGGTTTCGGCCACCGGCAAGCAGCTGCATGCGAAGCTGCGCGAACTGCAGAAGCGGCATCCGCGCGTGTTCGTCGAGGTGCGCGGCCTCGGCCTGATGGCGGGCCTGCGCTGCGCCGAAGGCGTGCTCTCCGGCGATATGGTCGCCAAGCTGCGCGAGGCGGGCCTGCTCAGCATCGGCGCCGGCGAGAACGTCGTGCGCCTCGCGCCGCCGCTGATCATCGACGACAGCCACATCGCCGAGGCGATCGCGATTCTCGACAAGGTCGCGGCCGCCTGGCCCCTGCCTGCGGAGAAGGCCCGTGCCGCGGGATAACGGAAGCCAACTGCGCGGCCGGCATTTCCTCGATCTCGACCGGATCGCGCCCGCCGATCTCCGCCGCATGCTCGATTTTGCCGCCGCCTACAAGCGCGGCCGACCGCCCGCCGGCGCGGCGAAGCCGCTCGCCGGCAAGGCGCTGGCGATGATCTTCGAGAAGCCGTCGACGCGCACGCGCGTCTCGTTCGAGCTGGCGATCAAGCAGCTCGGCGGCGATGCGGTGGTGCTCGAACGCGGCTCGTCGCAGCTGGGGCGCGGCGAGACGATCGCCGACACGGCGCGCGTTCTCTCGCGCTACGTCGACGCGATCATGGTGCGCACGACCAAGGAGGAGAAGCTCTTGGAGCTGGCGGCCGCGGCCACCGTGCCGGTCATCAACGGCCTCACCGACCGCACGCATCCCTGCCAGCTCATGGCCGACGTGATGACGTTCGAGGAGCATCAGGGGCCGATCAAGGGCCGCGTCGTCGCCTGGAGCGGCGACGGCAACAACATGGCCACCTCGTGGATCCACGCGGCCGTGCAGTTCGGCTTCGAGCTGCGCCTCGCGTGCCCGCCCGAACTGCCGCCGCCGGCCGACGTCGTGGCCTGGGCCCAGGCGCGTGGCGGGCGCATCGGCGTGACCGCCGACGTCGAGCGGGCGGTGAAGGGCGCCGATTGCGTCGTCACCGACGTGTGGGTCTCGATGGGCGAACACGAGCCCACGAATCAACACAATCTGCTGCGACCCTATCAGGTGGACGAGCGCGTGATGTCGCTCGCGAAGAAGGACGCGATCTTCATGCATTGCCTGCCGGCGCATCGCGGCGAGGAAGTGACGGCCGCCGTCATCGACGGGCCGCAGTCGGCGGCCTGGGACGAGGCCGAGAACCGCCTGCACGCGCAGAAAGGCATTCTCGCCTGGTGCATGATGCCCGAGGGCTGGGGCGCGAAGCCCGCGAAGACGCCCTCGCGGCGCGGCGCGAAGCGATGATGGCAGGCGGCGCGCCCCGCCTCGACATCGCGCTGGCGCCGGACGACGACGCGATCCACCCGTTCATGATCGAGGACATGCGGCTGCGCGGCCGCCTCGTGCGCCTCGGGTCCGCGGTCGACGCCATCGTCGCGCGCCACGATTATCCGGAGCCGGTGGCGGCGCTGCTCGCGGAAACCCTCGCGCTCGCCTGCACGCTCGCCAACACGATCAAGTACGAAGGCGTGTTCACGCTCCAGGCGCAGGGCGACGGGCCGGTCCGGCTGCTCGTCGCCGACGTCACCTCGGCGGGCCATGTGCGCGCCTATGCCGGGCTCGAGCGCGCGCGCTTCGACCGGCTCGGCGCGTACGCGCCGGAAAATCCCGTGCCGCGCTATCTCGGCGCCGGCCATCTCGCCTTCACCGTCGATCAGGGCGCGAACACCGAGCGCTATCAGGGCATCGTCGAGCTCGCCGGGCCCACCCTCGCCGCCTGCGCGCAGCACTATTTCCGCCAGTCCGAGCAGATCGAGACGGTGATTCACCTCGCCGTCGGCAAGCGCGCGGGCCGGTGGCGCGCGGGCGGGCTCATGGTGCAGCGCCTGCCGCGCGATACGCAGGATTTCGACACGGCCTGGAACATCGAGAGCCTGGCCGAGGAAGAGCGCGAGGACGATTGGCGCAAGGCCGCCGCGCTGATCGGCTCCGTGAAGGATGCCGAGCTGCTCGATCCGGCGCTGCCGCCGCCGCAGCTCCTCTACCGCCTGTTCCACGAAGACGGGGTCCGTCTCTTTCGCCGCCGCCCGCTCGCCGACCGCTGCCGTTGCTCGCGGGAACGCGCCGGCAATACGCTGCGTATGCTGGAGCGCCGCGAGCTGGACGAGGCGAAGATCGACGGCGCCGTCGTCGTCACCTGCGAGTTCTGCAACCGCCATGAACGCTTCGACGACCGCGACCTCGATGCCCTGTTCGCCGCACCGGCGCGCTAGTCCGGCCCCTATGCGCGGCAGTTCGAGCGCTACCCTGCGCGTGAGACGCCTCGACTCCGGAACTGCGATCGGTCGGCGCGCCGCGCTGACGGTGGCGCTGGCGCTGTCGCTGGCCGCGTGCACCGGCGGCCCGCGCGGCGAGCGCGAGGTCGCAGAGCGCGCCGAGCGCGGCGTCCGGCCGCCGCCGGCGCCGGTGCTGCCGCAGTTCGATCTCGCGGTCGCCGAGATCAAGATCGTGCCGGCCTACGCGCCGGGGCCGGGCGCCACCGCCGAGCAGGCGGTGCCGTTCGCGCCCAGCGCCGCGCTCGAAACCTGGGCGAAAACGCACGTGCAGGCCAAGGGGCGCCAGGGCCAGGCCTGGATCGTCATCCGCGACGCCAGCATCGGCGCGAAGAAAATGCCGCCGCGCACGCGCGATCCGCGCGACTGGTTCCGCCGCCAGCCGGTCGAGCGCTACCACGCGGTGCTGGAGCTCGAGCTGCAGATCAAGGACGATTCCGGCCGCACGCGCGCGCAGACCGTGGCGCGCGCCACCCACGCGCGCTTCCTGATGGACGATTTCCGCGACTACCAGCGCGAGCGCACGACGCAGCTCCAGGCGCTCAGCGACGAGATCATCGCCGCCGCGCTGAAGCGGCTCGAAGGCGAAGTGCGGACGAACCTCGCGCAGTGGGTGCGGTAGGGGCGGTTGAGCAAAGCTTGCCCGGCCGAATGATTGGCCTAAGATCGAACGCATGGCGAAGCTCCTCGAAATAGCGATCAAGCAATTGCGCGACCTGCCCGCCGAGCGGCAAGACACGGTTGCCGCCCGCGTGCTGGAGATCATCGAGGATCGCGATCCTTGGGCAGACCTGCCGCCCAATGTGCAGGCGTCGCAGCTCGCCGCGATCAGGGAAGGGTTGGCTGCCCTCGACCGGGGCGATGTCGTCGAGCAGTCGGCGATCGACCGTTGGGTCGAATCGCTCCCGCGCAAGGCCGGCCGCAAGTAAGCGCGCGAATGCGCATCGTCTGGTCCGTTCCGGCGCAGACGGACCTCGAATCGATCTACGACTTCATCGCGCAGGAAAATCCGCACGCGGCTGCATTGGTCATCCGGCGAATTCGCGATCGCGTGCGGCAGCTCGAAGCGACGCCGCGGGTCGGGCGCGTCGGGCGCGTCGAGAACACGCGCGAACTCGTCGTCGGCCGGACCCCGTACATCGTCGCATACAGGATCGAAGAGTCGCGCATAGCGATAATCCGTATCATTCACGGACGTCGCGAATGGCCTCTGCGATTCTAAATCTCAAAACTCCGGCGCCCCCGCGGCCCAGTCCTTGAGCTTCGCGAGGAACGCCGCGCATTGCGCGAGCTGGTCGAGGGCCACGAATTCGTCGGGCTTGTGGGCCTGCTCGATGTCGCCGGGGCCGCACACGACCGAGGAGATGCCGGTGCGCTGGAACAGCCCGGCCTCGGTGCCGTAGGCGACGGTGCCGCTGCGGTTGGCGCCGGTGAGCCGGCGCGCCAGCGCCTCGGCCTTGGAGTCGGGCTCGGGCATCAGGCCCGGCCCGCCCGCGAGCTGGATCAGCTCCACGTCGGCGCCGGGATGCTTCTTCTTGAGCGCCGGGCGCAGCTCGCCCTCGACATGGGCGCGGATGCGCGCGCCGAGCGCGACGTAATCGACGCCCGGCAGCGGGCGGAATTCCCAGTCCAGCGTGCACTGGCCGGCCACGATGTTCATCGCCTGGCCGCCGGCGATCTTGCCGACGTTGATCGTCGTGAACGGCGGCTCGAAGGCGGGGTCGCGCGGCCCCGCGCGCAGCTCCGCCGCGAGGCCGCGCAGATACTCGATGAAGGTCGAGGCCGCGAAGATCGCGCTCACCGCCTCCTCGATGCGCGAGGAATGCGCCTCGACGCCGGTGAAGATCGTGCGCCACGCGGCCAGGCCCTTGTGGCCGGTCACGACGCGCATCATCGTCGGCTCGCCGATGATGGCCACGGCCGGCTTCGGCAGGTCGCGCGCGAGCCGCGCCAGCAGATGCGGCACGCCGATGCAGCCCACTTCCTCGTCGTAGGAGAAGGCGAGGTGGATCGGCGTCGCCAGCCGCGCCGCGAGGAAGTCCGGCACCGCGGCCAGCGCGCAGGCGATGAAGCCCTTCATGTCGGCGGTGCCGCGGCCGTAGAGCCGGGCGTCGCGCCGCGTCAGGTGAAACGGCTCGCTCGACCAGGCCTGGCCCTCCACCGGCACCACGTCGGTGTGGCCCGACAGCACGACGCCGCCCGCGCGCCGCGGCCCGAGCGTCGCGTAGAGATTGGCCTTGGTGCCCTCGCCGTTGGGCATGATCGTGCTCTCGACGCCGTGGCGTAGCAGGTAGTCGCGCACCCAGTGGATGAGCGCCATGTTGCTGCGCGCCGAAACCGTGTCGAACCGGATCAGCGTCTCCAGGATCTCGTGCACGCGCTCCAATGGATTCATCCTTCGATGCAATGTTCGGCGGGGCGAAAGCGAAGTGAACGATCTTTCCTTCACGTCCGCCAGAAGCCGCTCCAGAACAGCACGAACACGGTGAACACTTCCAGGCGTCCGATCAGCATGCCGAACGAGCACAGCCATTTGGCGCCGTCGGGCAGGCTCGAATAGTTGCCGGTGGGGCCGATCAGCGGGCCGAAGGCGGCGCCGGCGTTGCCGAGGATCGCCGCCGCGCCCGAAAGCGCGCTGACGAGATCCACGCCGAACGCCGCAAGGCCGAGCGCCAGGCCGGCGAAGGTGAACGCGAACAGGAAGAAGAACCCCATCACCGCCGAGGCGACGTCGTCGGTCACGGGCTGGCGGTTGTAGTGCGGCACGAAAATGCCGTTGGGCTGCACGAGCTTCGCGGTCTGCGCGCGAAACACCTGATAGGCGATCTGGAAACGGAAGATCTTGATGCCGCAAGCGGTGGAACCGGCGCAGCCGCCCACGAACATCAGCAGGAACAGCAAGGTCAGCGCGAAGCCGCCCCACTGGCGGATGTCGCCCTTCACGAAGCCGGTGCAGGACAGGAACGAACTCACGTCGAAGATCGCGTTCTCGAGCGCGGCGCCGAAGCGCTCGCCCCGGCCGAGCCACAGCCAGAAGAAGGCCGCGGCCGCGAAAACCGCGAGAATGCCGAAGAAGCCGTGCACCTGCGCGTCGAGGAGAAGGCGCCGCCAGCGGCCGCGCAGCGCCTCGACGTAGAGCACGAACGGCAGGCTGCCGAAGATCATCGCGGCGGCGATGATCCAGGGAATCCAGCCGCCGGCGAAGGCCTCGATCTGCGCGTCGCGCGTCGAGAAGCCGCCGGTCGATACGGCCGTCATCGCGTGGATCACGGCATCGAAGCGCGGCATGCCCGCGGCCCACAGCGCCGCCGCCGTCAGCGCCGTCGCGATCACGTAGAGCCCGCCGGTCGCCGAAACGATCTCGGCGGCGCGCGGCAGCAGGCGCTCGGGCGTGTCGATGCCCTCGGCGCGGAAGATCTGCATGCCGCCGATGTTCAGCATCGGCAGCACCGAGCTCGACACGACGACGAAGGTGAGCCCGCCGATCCAGTTCGTCATCGCGCGCCACACCAGGATGCCGGGCGGCGCGCCGTCCACCGATTTCAGGATCGTGGCGCCGGTCGAGGTGATGCCCGAGATGCTCTCGAAGAACGCGTCGGTGTAGGACAGGCCGAGGCCCGAGAACCAGAACGGCAGCGCCCCGAACGCGGCGGCCGCCACCCAGCTCGCGACGGTGAGCAGGAACGCGCCGCGCAGCGTGAGGCGCCCGCTCTCGCGCCGCGTCGCCAGCATCAGGCCGCCGCCCACGAACAGCGAGATGCCGGCGCCGAGGACGAACGCGACCCAGCCGCGCCCGCCGGCCGCCGCCTCCACCAGCGCCGGCACGGTCATCGCCACCGCGAGGCCGGTCAGCAGCAGGCCGATGTAGAACAGGATCTGGCGGAAATCGAGCAAAGGCGGGCGCCCGCGGGACAGGCGCCGACTATAGGCGCCGCCGCGCAAGGCGGCCAGCGCCGGCGCTCATACCTCCGTCGGCGAGGGCGCCGGCGCTACGGCGCCGCGGCGCGCCGGGCCGCGGGATCGCCCACCATCGCGAGGAATTCGCGGCGCGTGGCCGGGTCGTTGCGGAACGCGCCCAGCATGCGGCTGGTCACCATGGTCACGCCCGGCTTGTGCACGCCGCGCGTCGTCATGCAGTGGTGCGTGGCCTCGACGATGACGGCGGCGCCTTTGGGCTGCAGCACGCGGTCGAGCGCGTTGGCGATCTGCGCCGTCATCTTCTCCTGGATCTGCAGCCGGCGCGAATACACCTCGATGAGCCGCGCGAGCTTGCTGATGCCCACCACGCGCCGGTCGGGCAGATAGGCCACGTGCGCGCGCCCGATGATCGGCGCCACGTGGTGCTCGCAATGCGATTCGAAGCGGATGTCGGTCAGCACCACCATCTCGTCGTAGCCTTCGGTCTCGCTGAAGGTACGCTCGAGGAAGGCCTCGGGGTCCTCGCGATAGCCCGCGAACCACTCGGTGTAGGCGCTGACGACGCGGCGCGGCGTGTCGCGCAGGCCTTCGCGGTCCGGGTCGTCGCCGGCCCAGCGCAGCAGCGTGCGCACCGCCGCCTCGGCCTCTTCGCGCGTGGGCAGCGCTGCGCCCGAGGGATTGAGCGCAGACTTCGCCGCCGGCTGCCCCGCCAGCGCCTGCCCCGGCGCCTTGGCCGTCTTCGCCGTCATTCGTTCGTTCTCCCTGGCGCGTCAGTGAATCCGCTGCGCCGCGTGCGGACTGTCGAGCGAAAACATCGGAATGCGCACGTCGAACCGCGTGCCGTCCGCGCGCTCCATCTCGTAGGTGCCCACCATGAAGCCCGAGGGCGTCCGCAGCGGGCAGCCGCTGGTGTATTCGTACGACTCGCCCGGCCGCAGCACCGGCTGCTCGCCGACGACGCCGGGGCCTTTCACTTCCTCGAGCTTGCCGCGCGCGTCGGTGATCTTCCAATGGCGGTTGCGGAGCTGCACGGTCTCGCTGCCGCGATTCTCGATGCGCACCTTGTAGGCCCACACATACTTGTCTTCGGCCGGCTTGGACTGCTCGGGGACGAAGAGCGGGCGCACGGTGACGGTGATGTTGGCGGTGGTTTCGGAGAACATGGGCTCAACGCTGCCGCGGCAGTGGCGCCCCGGCGTCGAGGGAATTTAGGGCCGGCGGCGGACGAGTCCAGCCCTTGCGCCGTCGCGCCGGCGCGATGCACTCCCGGCGCAATCCTTGCCGCTCCGCGCAACGGCGCGCCGCGCGCTCAATCGACGACGATGTCGACGCGGCGGAAGCCGGATTCGGCTTCCCGGGCGGAAGCCTCGCGCTGGAGCACGCGGATGCGCTCGGCCGGAACGCCGGCCGCGGCCAGCGCCGCGGCGACCGTCTCGGCGCGGCGCCAGGCCTGGCGCGTCTCGATGTCGCGATGCCCGAGCGGCAGGGCCAGCGCCGAAACCGAAACGAAGGCGTTGCGCTCGAGCGCGGCGTGCGCGGCGCGCGCGATCTGCGCGCGCTCGGCGGCGTCGAGCGCGAGCCGGTCGTAGCCGAAGCGCACCGTCAGCGTCCCGCCTTGCACGGCGGGATCGCCTTCGAGCGCCTTCATCGCGTCGATGAACTCGCCGCGGCACTTCGCGGCATGGGCGGCGTGCGCGCGCTCGGCCGCGCGGTCCACCCAGCAATCGTAGCGCGCCAGCGCGATCGCCGCGGTCGCCGCGAGCGGTCCGACGCGATGCTTGTCGATCGCCAGCGCGAGCCGGATGCGCCACAGCGAAAGGTCCCGCAGCTCGGGCCGCTCGAACGCGAACCAGCGCTCCAACTCCTCGGGCTCCATCGCGCTCTGCGCCTCGGCGGCGCGCAGGCCCTTGTCGGCGAAGTGGCGGGCATCGATCTGGTCGCCCTCGGCCGCCGATTTGTAATGCGCATAGGCGAGGTACTCGCGCGCGAGGCGGCGGTGGAACGCGTCCGGAGTCTTGAGCGGCAGCAGCGCGTCCTCGAGCGCCACGACGGCGGCGAAGAAGCGCTCGCGGCACTCCTCGACCGCGGCTGCGCCGCGGCGCAGCTCGGCGCGCAGCGCCCAGCATTCGAGCGCGGTCTGCGCGGCGGCTGCCTGGCCCGGATGCGCTTCGCGGGCGCTGAGCCCGTAGAGGCGCAGCAGGCGCAGCCGCCCCTCGTCGATGGCGACGCCGCTCGGCCCGTCGAGCCCGCGCGCGGCCGGGCGCTCGGGCTCCGGCCAGATGCGCGCGTCGAGCAGCTTCAGGTCGCGTTCGAGCGCCGAGCGGTCGAAATCCGCGCCGAGCAGGTCGCCTTCGACGCGGGCCAGCTCGCGATAGGCTTCGCGCAGCGCGGCGGAGAAGCCGACATAGGGCGCTTCGTCGGCGGCCTTGCCGGCGGCGGCGCCGATCGGGGCATAGGCCGGGAACGACACGAGCTGGACCAGCACCGTCGCCGCCAGCGTGGCGCCGAGGAAGCGCGCCTGGACGAACCGCTGCCAGCGCACCTGGCGCAGCCACAGAAACGCGACAGCAAATCTTGCGCCGGCAGCCTTCACCGGTCGCTCTTCTCCCGCGGGCGCCCCCGCGCCCTGCTCTAACCCCTCAGGTCTCCGTCTGGACCATCGGGAGCCCCTGTCCGGCACTCCCCATGGCGATCCGAGTTTGCCCCGGTTCCGTTAAGAGTTACGTTATGCGGCAATGCCCCGTGCCGCCGCCAGCCAAAAGTCGCAGGCGGCCACCAGGGCCCGGCCCGTGGCCGCCTGCTCTGCAGGGGGTAGCACATCGGACGGGGGCCACAGGCCGGTCTCGAGCGCCGCGGCATAGCCTTCGGGCATGCCCGTTTGCCGCATTTTTTGCGCCGCCCGATGGTGATCGTAGGCAAGCGGCCGGAGCTCGATCCGGATCGCACCCGCTCTTTCCGGCGCCAGAATCGCGTACCAGACGCGCGGCGTGCCGTCGTTCGCCGGCAGGCCGACCGTGCCCGCATTGCACCAGAGCCGGCCGCCGAAGATCTCCACAAAGGGTAGGCCGCAATGCCCGGCCACGATGCCGTCGGCTCCGGCCAGCACCGCCTCGGCTCGCTTTTCAGCGGCCGGAGTGGAGGCGAACACCCAGCGATTGATGCGGCTCGCGCCGCCGTGCAGTGCGGCCATGGGGCGGCCGTTCAGCGTGAAGCGGATCAGCCGCGGCAGGGCTGCCATCCAGCGCCGGTCGCCGGCGCCGATCTCGCTTTCGGCATGGGCATACCAGCGCGCGGCCAGCGTCTCGCAGGCGCTGCCCGGCGCGAAACCGCACGCGCAATCGGCGGCGCCAGTGCCGAGCTGCTCCTCGACATTGCCTTGCACGACCGCGATGCCCCAGTCGCGGATCAGGGCGACCGTCGCGCCAGGATCGGCGCAATAGGCCACGGTATCGCCTGTGCAGATCGTGCGCGCGGGCGGAATGCCGAGCCGTTCTGCGTCAGCGCGGATCGCTTCGGCCGCCTCGAGATTGCCGTAGGGCCCGCCGAACACGAGGACGGGGCCGTCCAAATCGCCGAGGTCGTGTGCATTTGCCGTCATGGCGCGCTGCAGGAACCGCCGCCGAGCACGCAGAAGCGCGCGCAATGCGGATGGTTGAGCTTCACGGCGCCGGCCGCGCCGGCCAGCGTGTCGCCGAGTTCGAACTGCCGGTCGTAGGGCAGCAGCGTGCAGGCCACGACGGCCGGCCGCGCCGCGTCCTTGCGCTTCACGACCATGCGCGAACGCGCGCACATCATCGCCTCCGGACGCACGTCGAGGATGCCCCAGCAGGCGGTGGTGATCTCGGGCACGTCGATGGTCGCGTCCATCTCCGGGAACAGCACCAGGCGCGACGGGTCCTTGGCGTCGAGCACGAGGCCGATCTCGCGGAACAGGCGCTGATAGCCCTCGCGCAGCTTCTCCTCGCTTTCCGTCCACACGGTGCGGCCGGCGACGGCGAGGCCGAAGCCGTTGGCGGCCAGCCAGGCCAGGCCCTCCTTCATCGGCGCCCAGCTGCGCGCGCCGCGCTCCATCTCGTGCAGCGCCGGCGCGTAGTGATCGACCGAGACGCGGAGCGCGAGCCGCGCGCCGAAGCGCTCCTTGAGCGCCAGCAGCGCGGCCTTGTGCCGCTGCATCGGCTTCATCGCGTTGGTCAGCACCAGCACGTCGAAGCCGCGCGCCAGCGCATCCTCGAGCATCGCCACGATGCCCGGATTGAGGAACGGCTCGCCGCCGGTGAAGCCGATTTCGCGCGTCCGCCAGCCCAGCGCCGCGATCTCGTCGAGATAGGCGGAAACTTCGCCCGGCGTCAGATAGGCGAGCGCGTCGTTGGACGGGCTCGATTCGATGTAGCAATTCGCGCAGGCGAGGTTGCACGGCGTGCCGGTGTTGAACCACAGCGTCTCGAGCTGCGCGAGCGAAACCGCGGCGCGTTTCTCGCCCTTGGCGGTGACGTCGGGGTCGCGGAATTTCCGCGCATCGAGCCCCGGCTTCTGCCTGCGCAGCGCCTCCACGGCGGGATTCGTCGGCACGTCGCACCCCCAACCCACGTCACGGCCGCCATCTAGGCACGCCGCCGCCCGCGCTGCCAACCACGTTGCGGGCATGCGCCTTCAAAAAAATGTCAGGGGCGCGCGCTCACGAGATCAGCTCGCCCTCGGGCTCGCGGAACGGGTAGGGGCCGTCGTAGCGGCCGATCGTCACCGTGTGGGTGACGATGCCGGTGCCGGGGAACCAGGTGTGGAGCTGATAGCCCGGCGGCTCCATCGTGAAGCCGAGCGGCGCCTCGGGGCGAAGGTCGAGCGCGATCTGGTGCGCGGGCGAGGGGCAGGTGCTGGCCACCGTGCCGCCGACGCGGCACTGGATCGAGCGGTGCAGGTGGCCGGCGACGATGCGCTCCACCTGCGGATGGCGCGCGATCACGGCCGCGAATTTTTCCGCGTCGCGCAGCCCGTGCCCGTCCATGAAGGCGATGCCGGTGCGGAACGGCGGGTGGTGCATGGCGACGATGGTGGGCTTCGCGGGCGCCGCGGCCAGCGTGCGGTCGAGCCAGTCGAGGCCCTCGGCGCTCGCCTCGCCGCCGCCCTCGCGCGGAATCAGCGTGTCGAGCGCCACGATGCGCACCGGCCGGTCCTCGATCGTGTAGTTGAGCCGGCCGGCGCGCGGGAAATAGCGGTGCCCGGGAAAGCCCTCGCGCAGCGGATCGCGGCCGTCGTGATTGCCGGGCACGAGGAACACCGGCGGCCGGAGCGGCGCGATCAGCGCGGCGAGGTGCTCGTATTCCGCGGGCAACGCGAAATCGACGAGGTCGCCGGTCATGATCACGAGATCGGGCGCGGGATCCTGCGCGTTCACATGCGCGACCGCCGCGGCGAGATACTTCGCCGTGTCCACGCGGCGATAGGCGAGCTTGCCCGGCAGGCGGATATGCGTGTCGGAAATCTGGGCGACGATCATGCGCTGTCCTTCAGCGTCAGCAGTCCGGCGGGATCGACGACGAGGCCCACCCGGTCGCCGCGCGCGAAATGGCGGCGCGCCGCGGCCTCGACCACCAGCGGCGCGCCCTCGCCGGCGGCGACGAACAGGCGGGTGTGGTCGCCCATGAAGAACGCCGAAATCACCGCGCCGGCAAGATGCGGCGTTTCGCCGTCGGCGGACAGGCGCACGGCCTCGGGGCGGAACAATATCTCGCGCGCGCCGGCCGGCGCCTCCGGCCACGGGATCGCGCCCGCCGCGGTCACGAAGCGGCCGGCCTCGGCGCGCCCGGCGAGGCGGTTCATCGTGCCGATGAACTCGGCCACGAAGCGCGTGGCCGGCGCCTGGTAGATCTCGCGCGGCGTGCCGGCCTGCGCCACGCGGCCGTGCTCCATCACCACGATGCGGTCGCCGAGCGCCATCGCCTCGGCCTGGTCGTGCGTCACGTAGATCGCGGTGATGCCGAGCCGGCGCAGGAGCGCGTCGATCTCGACGCGCAGCGCGTCGCGCAGCTTCGCGTCGAGCGCGGTCAGCGGCTCGTCGAGCAGGAGCGCGCGCGGCCGCACGGCGAGCGCCCTGGCCAGCGCCACGCGCTGGCGCTGGCCGCCGGAAAGCTGGTCGATGCGCCGGTGTGCGAGCGCCTCGATCCGCATCATCGCCAGCATCTCGTCGACGCGCTTTTCGCGCTCGGGCTTCGCCATGCCGCGCACACGCAGGCCGTAGGCGACGTTGCCGCGCACGTCCATGTTCGGGAACAGCGCGTAGGACTGGAACACCAGTCCGACATTGCGCTTCTCGACCGGCAGCGCGGTGACGTCCACGCCGTCGAACAGCACGCGGCCGCCCGGGTCGGGCATTTCGAGCCCGGCGATGAGGCGCAACGTCGTCGTCTTGCCGCAGCCCGAGGGGCCGAGGAACACGGCCGTCTCGCCCGCCGCGATCTCGAGGTCGAGCGGCTCCAGCGCCTTGGTGCCGTCGGCGAAGGTCTTGCCGCAGCGCTCGAGGCGCACCGAGACGGGGCGGAGCGCGTCGCTGTCGCTGCCGCTCATGCGCGTTCCGTCCGGCGCGCCCTGGGTTCGCGCGCCGCCCATTGGATCGCGACCAGCAGCGGCACGATCATCACGAAGAACACCAGCGTGTAGGCGCTGCCGATCTCGAGCCGCAGCGAGGCGTAGGCGTCGGCGAGGCCCACCGGCAATGTCTTGGTCAGCGGCGTGTGCAGCAGCCACGTCATGTTGAACTCGCCCATCGACAGCGTCACCACCATCAGCGCGCCGGCGAGAATGCCCGAGCGGCAGTTCGGCAGGATCACCTGGAAGAAGCGCTGGCCGAACGAGGCGCCGAGGCTGGCGGCGCCCTCCTCGAGCGTCTTGAGGTCGATCGCGTGCATCACCGCCAGCACCGAGCGCACCATGAACGGCAGGGTGAACAGCACGTGGCCGACGAGGATGAACGTCCACGAGGTGCGGAACCCGCCCCAGGTGCCGTAGGCGACGATGAGCGCCAGCGCGGTGGCGAGGCCCGGCACCGCCACCGGCATCACGAGCAGCTCCTCGATCGCGCGCGCCCAGCCGCCGCGCGCGCGGGCGAGCACGTAGGCCGCCGGCACGCCGAGCACCAGCGTCGCGGCGAGGCTCGCGAGCGCCAGCCCGATCGAGAGGAAGATCGTCTGGCGATAGCCCTCCCACACCGCGGCCACCCAGCGGAAGGTGAGCCCGCTCTCGAGCCCGGATTGGTAATTGACCGTGAGGCCCGCGAGCATCGAGAGGATCACGGGCACGATCAGGAAGCTCACGATCAGCAGCGTGAAGCCGAGCTGGAACCAGAACAGGCCGCCGCGCTTCCTCATCTCAGCCCGCCGCCGCCACGCTGGAGCCCGCGGCCGTGCGCGCCACGGCGAGCACGAGCCACGTGATCGCGCCGAGGATGAACGACAGCGCCGCGGCCATCGCGATGTTCGCCTGGTCGGTGAACTCGGTGTAGATCACCATCGGCAGCACGTTGATGCGCGTGGCGAGCGTGAACGCGGTGCCGAACGCGCCCATCGCGGTGGCGAAGCAGATGGCGCCGGCGGCGACGAAGGCCGGCATCAGCCCCGGGATGATCACGTCCCACACCACGCGCAGCGGCGAGGCGCCGAGCGAGCGTGCGGCCTCCTCGAGCTTCGGGTCGAGCTTCTCGGCCGAGGCCATGACGGTGAGGATCGTGCGCGGAATCGAGAAATAGACGTAGCCCATGAACAGGCCGGCCATCGAATAGGCGAAGACGAGCTTGTCGCCGAAGACCCATTGCGTGACGTCGCCGACCAAGCCCTGCCGCCCGGCGAGCATGATGACCATGAAGCCGATCACGACGCCGGGAAACGCGAGCGGAAAGGTGAGCATCGCGGTGACGGCGGGCCGGAACGGAAAGCGGTTGCGCGTCAGGAACACGCCGGCGATGCCGGAGATGATCAGGGTCGCGAGCGTCACGCCGCCCGAGAGCAGCACGGTCGCGACCAGGCTCGCGCGGTAGTTCCGGTCGGTGACGATGGCCGCGTAGGCCGCGATCCCGTCCTTCCCGCCCGCGCCGATGACGAACAGCTGCGCCAGCGGCAGCAGGAAGAACGCCGTGAAGACGATGGCGGCGGGGAGAATGAGAAGGAAGAGGCGATAGCGGGCCATCGCTCAGACGGCGCCCTCGCGGCGCCGGCCCTCACTTCCCATCCGCCGCAAGAGCGGCGGACGGGCCCCTTCTCTCCCGCAAGCGGGAGAGAGAAGGAAGGGAGCGATGCCCTTGTTCTTCTCTCTCCCACGAAGTGGGAGAGAAGGGGCCCAAATCGCGCCCCTTTGGCGCGATTTGGGAAGTGAGGGCCGTGCGCTCAATTCACCTCGGCCTTGTAGCGGTCGCTGATCGACTTCTGCGCCGCGCCGAGCTTCTTCAGATCGATCGGCTTCGCGCGCGCATAGTCGGCGGCGGGCAGGAACTTCGCCGCGGCGTCCTTCGAGAGCTTGTCGGCGAACACCGGGCGCAGGAACGCGTTGCCCCACATCGCCTGGCTGTCGTCCGACAGCACGAAGTCGAGCACCTTCTTGCCGTTCGCGGCGTTTGGCCCGTTGGCGACGAGGCCCATGATGTAGGGGAACGTCACCGTGCCTTCCTTGGGGATCACGAAAGTCACCGGCGCGTTGTCCTTGTACTGGCCGCGATAGGCGTTGAAATCGTAGTCGAACAGGATCGGAATCTCGCCCGAGATCACGCGCGCGTACGAGGTCTGCTTCGGCACGATCGGCTCGTTCTTCTGGAGCGCCTTGAAGAACTTGATCGCCGGATCGAGGTTCTCGTAGGTGCCGCCGAGCGCGAGGTTCACGGCCATCACGCCCAACTGCCCAACCGCGGCGCTGGTCGGGTCGAGATAGCCCACCATGCCCTTGTATTCCGGCTTCAGCAGATCGGCCCACGAGGCCGGCACCGGCTTGCCCTTCAGCGCCGCCTTGTTGACGAAAAGGCCGAGCGTGCCCGAGTGAATCGTGAACCAGTAGCCCTCGGGGTCCTTGAGATCGGCCGGGATCTTGTCCCAGCCCTGGGGCTTGTAGGGCGCCAGCACGCCGGCGGCCTTGGCCGTGTCGCCGAAATTGCCGCCGAAATAGGCGACGTCGGCCACCGGCTTGCCCTTCTCGGCGATGAGGGCCGACAGCGTCTGGCCGGAATTCTTGTTGTCGGGCGGCACTTCGAGGCCGAGCTTGGCCTTGATCGCCTTGAGCTGGCTGCCCCAATCGGCCCATTCGGGCGGGCAGTTGTAGCAGATCGCGCGGTTCTGCGCGGAAGCCATGCTGGCCACCGCCGCGCCCGCCAGCACGAGCGCGAACAAAGATTTCCGGAACATCGAGTCCTCCCTCCAACAGCGGTCGAGCCCGCGCCGAACGCGCGGTGCCGGCACGCACCGGCATGGTGCTATTAGGCGCCGGTCATTGCAATGGTGTGACGCGCCGGCTTGCGCGCTCTGTCGCGGGCGCCTAATTTTCCCGTCCGGCGCGGGCGTAGTTCAGTGGTAGAACGTCAGCTTCCCAAGCTGAATGTCGTCGGTTCAATCCCGATCGCCCGCTCCATTTTCCCTCGGGAGGACGCCCATGCTTCGTAAGCTCGTCGTGGCCGGAGCGGCGCTCGTCCTCTCGGCCGGGGCCGCGCTGGCGCAGGCCACCACCTCGGCCGCGAACCCCGTCGGGCGCTGGCAGACCGAGGGCGGCAAGAGCCACGTCCAGATCTACGCCTGCGGAGCGCAGCTGTGCGGGCGGATCGTGTGGCTGCGCGAGCCCAACGGGCCCGACGGTCAGCCCAAGGTCGATCGGAAGAATCCCGACGAAGCGAAGCGCGCGCAGAAGATTCTCGGCCTCCAGATGCTGTGGAACTTCGCGAAATCGTCCGACCCCAACGAATGGGAGGGCGGGCGCATCTACAATCCCGAGGACGGCGAAACCTACAAGTCGACGATGAAGCTCAGGCCCGACGGCAAGCTCGAAGTGCGCGGCTATGTCGGCATCTCGCTGCTCGGCAAGTCGCAGTATTGGGAACGCGCGCGCTAGCTGCGGCGCATCGCGCGGGGCCGGTCGCGGCCGGCTTTCGCTAGGTTCGCGCGGCTTGCTCCGGAGAGTCCCGCCGCCATGCGCGCGCTCGCCTTCGCCATTCTCGTCCTGCTGCCGGCCGCGGCGCGCGCCGACACCGGCGCGGCGTCGCCGGTCGGCCGCTGGCTGACCGAGGGCGGCACCAGCCATGTCGAGATCTACCGTTGCGGCGCGGCGCTCTGCGGCCGGATCGCGTGGCTGAAGGAGCCGATCGGGAAAGACGGCAAGCCCAAGCGCGATTCCAAGAACCCGGATCCCGCGCGCCGCGCGCAGACGATCGAGGGGCTTAC
>JAEULD010000220.1 GCA_016792765.1 Candidatus Odyssella sp. | reverse complement strand
CGACATGCCGTTCCGCGAGGCGCACCACGTCGTCGGCCGCCTCGTGAAAATGGCCGAAACCAAGGGCTGCGACCTTTCCGGCCTCGGCCTCGCCGAGATGCAGAGTGTCGAGACAAGGCTCACGCGGGCGGTTTTCCGCGTGCTGACGTTGGACTATTCTGTTTCGAGCCGCAGATCGTATGGCGGCACGGCGCCCGCCAACGTGCGCCGCGCGATCGCCGAGGCCCGGGAGCGCTTCCTTTGATCGACGTCCGGAATCTCAAAGATCTCGTCGAGTTCCAGCCCGGCGGCAAGGTGCGCAAGCGCGTCTTCATCACCGACAAGATCGAGATGGAGCTGGTCTGCTACGAGCCGGGAACGAGCACGGTCGAGCACCACCACGCCGGCCAGGACGAGATCTTCATCATCATGGAGGGCACCGGCACGATCACGGTGGGCGGCGAGGCGGTGCGCGTCGGCCCCGGCAGCCTCGTCTACGCGCCGGCCGACATCAAGCACGGCATCGAGCCCGACCGCGACGGGCGCATGGTCATGGTGTTCGTCAAGGCGCCGGGCCGCTCGGCGCGGCCGGGCCGCGCGCCACGGGTGGCGGCGGCGGCCGCGCCGTGATTACCGCATTCGAGGAAGGACACCGCATGACGCCGATCCGGCTCTTCGCCGCCCTCGCCGCCGCAGCCTTTCTGGCCGGCTGCGGCGTGAAAGGCCCGCCCGAGCAGGCCGACAACTACCCGCGCACCTATCCGCCGGGCGCCGTGCCGCACGAAACGGCGCCGCCGGGCCTGTTCCTCCCGCCGCGCTACCCTTCCCGCTAAGCCGATGACGCCTCCGAAGCTCGACCGCCTCGCCGAACCCGCTTTCGCCTACCGCAAGGGATCGCTCCAGGCCGAAGGCGTGCCGCTGGCGCGCATCGCCGCCGAGATCGGCACGCCGTTCTATTGCTATTCGGCGGCGGCATTGCGGCGCGCCTACCGCGGATTGGCCCAATCCCTGACGCATTTGCCCGCGAGCATCTGCTACGGGGTGAAGGCGAACTCCAATCCGGCCGTCATCGCGGTCTTGGCTCAGGAAGGCGCAGGCGCCGACGTGGTGTCCGAAGGCGAGATCAGGAAGGCGCTGGCCGCCGGGGTTCCGGCGGCGCGCATCGTCTTTTCGGGCGTCGGCAAGACGCGCGCGGAGCTGGCCTTCGCCCTCGACGCCGGCATTCGGCAGATCAACGTCGAATCCGAGCCCGAGCTGGAGGCGCTGAGCGCGGTCGCCCGGAAAATGGGCGTCAATGCGCGCGTGGCCGTGCGCGTGAACCCCAACGTGGACGCCCGCACGCACCACAAGATCACCACCGGCCGGCGGCAGGACAAGTTCGGCATTCCCATCGACCGCGCGGTCGAAGTCTACCGCCTGGCCGCGGGCCTGCCCGGCATCGAGCCGGTCGGAATCGCGATCCACATCGGCTCGCAGCTGCTGTCGCTCGATCCCTATCGCCGCGCGTTCAAGAAGGTGGCGAAATGCGTGGCCGAGATCCGGGCCGCCGGACTCGCGGTTCGCAGCATCGATCTCGGCGGCGGCATCGGCATCACCTATCGCGAGGAAGTTCCGATCCCGTTCGCGGATTATGCGGCGCTGGTGGCCGAGACGGTGGCCCCGCTGGGCTGCGATATCGTGCTGGAGCCGGGCCGCGCGATGGTCGGCAATGCCGGCATACTCGTTGCAAGTATCGTCTATGTGAAGAACGGCGCGGACCGGCCCATCGTAGTCATAGACGCGGCCATGAACGACCTGATCCGGCCGGCGCTTTACGACGCCTATCATCCGATCGTGCCGCTCCAGGAGCCGAAAAGCCGAGACATCATGATCGCCGACGTGGTTGGCCCCATCTGCGAGACCAGCGACACCTTCGCCATCGAGCGCCCCCTACCCGTGGTGGCCGCGGGCGATCACGTGGCCGTGGGTGGCGCCGGGGCTTACGGCGCGGTAATGTCGTCGCAGTACAATTCCCGTCCGCTGGCCCCCGAAGTGCTGGTGGACGGCGACCGGTTCGCGGTGACCCGCGACCGCCCGGCCTATGACGAGATGCTCGCGCACTACCGCATCCCGGAATGGCTGAAGGCCGAACCCCAGGCGCGGGGCCGGCTGCAACGAGGTGCCGCATGAGCGACCACCCCTATTCCCGTTCCGGAGGCGAAGGCTCCGATCCGGGCGCCGCCCGGACCGAAGGCCGCCGCTCGGTGCTCGGGCACTCGCGCGAGCCGGGCCGGGCTTCCCGCCAAGAGAGCCGCACGGCTCGCCAGGAAAGCGGGAAGACCGGCCGCACGGGCGGCAGCCGAACGCTCAAGATGCCGCAACTCCGCCTCGGCCATCGCCTGCCGCTGGCCTGGGCGGCCGAACTGTGGGAGCGCCTCTGGCCGCGCCTCTGGCTGCCGGTCACGGTGCTGGCCGCGTTCGTGGCCGTGGCCCTGTTCGACGTTCTGCCCGACCTCTCGGGCTGGTTCCATGTCGGCGTGCTCGCCGGGTTCGGCGTGGCATTCGCCGCCTCGATCTTCTTCGCCTGGTATGGTTTCCGCGGCCCGACGACGTCGGACGCGAAACGCCGGCTGGAGCGCGAGAGCGGCCTCGACCACCGCCCGCTGACCGCGATCGAGGACAAGCTCGCGCTCGGCGGCGGCGACCCCTATGCGGAGGCGCTGTGGCGCGCGCATTGGGAGCGCGTGCGCGCGAAGGTGAAGGACCTCCGCGTCGGCGCGCCCCGCCCGCGGGTGGCGCGCCGCGACCCGCTCGCGCTGCGCGGGCTCGTGCTGATCGTGCTCGTCTTCGCCGGCATCGTCGCCTGGGGCGACGAGGACACGCGCCTCGCGCGCGCGTTCGATGTGTCGTTCGCGCCGACCACCGACAGCAAGGTGACGGTCGAGGCCTGGCTGACGCCGCCCGAATACACCGGCGTGGCGCCGCGCGTCGTGACGCCCGAAACCGCGGGCAGCACGCTCGAGGTGCCCGACGGCACCCGCATCATGATCCAGCTCCATGGCGGCCGCGGCGAGCCGGTGGTGACGCAGGGCAAGCAGCGCGTGCAGATGACGGCGCTCGACGGCGGCACCTATCAGGCCGAGCTGCTGCTGAAGTTCCCGGACCGGCTGAAGCTGCGCCTGCGCGGCCGCAACGTCGTCGACTGGGCGATCAAGATCATTCCGGACAAGACCCCGGAGATCGCGTTCCAGAAGGCGCCCTCGGCCACGCCCTCCGCCGGCACCAAGATCGAGTACGAGGCGAAGGACGATTACCGCCTGCACAAGCTGCGCGCGTTCGTGGCGCGGCGCGGCGACCACGAGGTGATCGAGCTTTCGCTGCCGGTGACCGGCACGAAGCTCGCCAAGGGCAGCGCGACCCAGGACCTCACCGCCCACCGCTGGGCGGGCCTCGACGTGGCCATCATCCTCGAAGCCGAGGACGACAACGGCCAGCGCGGCAAGAGCGATGTGATGTCGCTGCGCCTGCCCGAGCGCCAGTTCCGCCACCCGGTGGCGCGCGAGATCATCAAGTGGCGCAAGGAGCTGACCGAGCACGGGCCCGATTACGACACGGTCCACAAGGCCGTCATGGCGATGAAAGCGCTCGCCGAGGAGCCCGATTCCTACGGCGGCGACCAGATCGTCCATCTCGCGCTGCGCACGATCATGGTCCGCCTCATCCGCGGCAGCGATCACGACGGCCGCAGCGACGGGCAGATCGTCAAGGACACCGAGGAAGCGATCGCCGAAGTGCAGCCCTTGATGTGGAGCACGGCGCTGCGCCTCGAGGAGGGCGGCCTCGCCCAGATCGAGAAGGAGCTGCGCGAGCTGCAGAAGCAGCTCTCCGAGCTGCTCAACAAGAAAGACGTGCCGGACAAGGAGATCCAGAAGCTGCTCGACGAGTTCCAGCAGGCGCTGCGCGACTGGCAGAAGGAACTCGAGAAGGACATGAAGCAGAACCCGGAGAAGTATCAGAACCGGGATCAGGCGCTTCAGAATCCGCAGGACATGCAGAACCTGCTCGACCGGCTGCGCGACGCGATCAATCAGGGCGACAAGCAGGCGCTCGAGCGCATGCTCAGCCAGCTTCGCCAGATGATGGAGAACCAGCGCAACGCCCAGAACCAGCGGGGCGGCCAGCGCATGGACCCCAATCATCCGATGATGAAGAACATGCGCGAGCTGGGCGACATCATCCGCCGCCAGCAGGAGCTGATGGACGAGACGTTCAAGCGCCAGCAGGAGCGGCGCGACGGCCAGCGCGGCAACCGCCCGGAAGACCAGCAGCGCGACCAGGAGCTGGAGCGCCAGCAGGGCGATCTGCAGAAGCGGCTCAACGACCTGATGAAGCAGATGGAGGAGATGCTCGGCGGCGAAGGCCAGATGCCGAAGAACTTCGGCAACGCCGAGCGCGAGATGGATCGCGCCGGCCGCGCGCTGCGCGGGCGCCAGCCCGGCGACGCGGTGGGCCCGCAGGGCCGCGCGCTCGACGAGCTCAGGAAGGGCGCCCAGGACGCGATGCGCCAGCTCGGCCAGATGTTCGGCATGCAGTTCGGCCCCGGCCAGCCCGGCCAGCTGCCGCCGGGCGACCAGCGCCATCTCTGGGGCCCCGACCGCGACCCGCTCGGCCGCCAGACCAACGGCCTGGGCCCGCTCGACACGCAGGACGTGAAGGTGCCGACCGAGGCGGAGCGGAAGCGCGTGCGCGACATCCTCGACGAGCTCCGCCGCCGCGCCGGCGAGCCCGGCCGCCCGACGCTGGAGCTGGACTACATCGACCGGCTGCTGCGACGGTTCTGAGCGGTCACGACAAGCGACGTGCCGAAGGGGCGGGTTGCGAAACCCGCCCCTTTCGTTTGCGGTTCGTGTGGTCGCCGCCCCGAAGTACCGGAGGCGAAGCGCAGGGGAAGCGCAGTCCCGCTCGCACGCGGGTGCGTGAGCGCAGCCGCGCCGGCGGCCCTCCCTATTTCTCGAAGCTCGCGCGCACCTTCACGTCGAACAGCGTGGTGCCGGTCTTGTGGCGCACCTCGAAGCGCGCGCGCTCGCCGGGGCCCAGCGTCGGCTGCGGCGGATCGGCCGTCACCGTGATCGGCGGGTGGCGGCTCGAGGTGATGACGAGGCGCAGGCGCGGAACCCGCACGCGCTCGCCGCGCGTGTTCGCGACCATGCCGTTGATGAGCAGATACGCGGCCTGCAATTCGTCGCGATAGCGGTCGACGCGCAGCACCTCGGCGCGCAGTCCGAAGCCGGCCGGCTCCTCCACCTCGTAGCCCATCGCCTTCAGGACCGGATAGGCGGCGGGCAGGCGCTCCACGATCTCGTGGCGGAACGAGCCCGCGAGCCAATAGAGGCCGAACAGGATCGCGATCACGACGAGGAAGCGTACGCCCGAGCGGCCGCGGCGGCTCACCGGCCCGCCGCGCACCGGCCCGCGCATGACGACCGCGCCGCTGTTGCCGCGCGTGACCACGCTGCCGGTGTCGATCACCGGCCGCTTCTCGTTCTTGCCCCGCTGCTGGTGGCGCATGGCTCAACCGCCGGTCAGATTGAACGTGATGCGCGCCGCCGCGGCCTCGGGCGGCGCGTTCGGAATGCTGGTGCGGAACGGCATGCGCTTGCCGGGCTCGAGCGTGCGGTCTTCGAACTTCACGAGCTCGGTGCGCAGCACGCGGTTGTCCTTGTCGAGCAGCAGGATGCGCATCGGCGTGATGCGCTGCGCGGCCGTCGATTCGTTGAGGATCTCGCCGGAGACGACGAGGATCGGCATCCCGCCCTCGGCTTCGCGGTTGAAGCGGAGGGTTTCAGGCGGAACGCGCAGGCCGATGCCGCTCGGCGGATCGGTATCGATCTTCAGCAGCTCGTAGAGCTTCATCGCCGGCGGCCAGATGCGCACGACGTCGTTGCGATAGCGGTAGCCGCCGAGCACGAGCGCGGCGACGACGAAGACGAACAGGAACCAGACCAGCACGCGCGTCAGCCCGCGCCGGCGCGGCATGGCCCCGGCGGCGCCTTCCGCCTCGGCCAAGGCGCGGCGCCGGCCGCGGCGCGGCTTCTCGTCCGCGGGCGGCGGCGGCGCGATCGGCGGCGGCGGAACTTGCGCCGGGGCGAGAGCGGGCTCGGCCGGTGCCGCCGGCGGCGGCGCGCCGGCTGGCTCGAACGCGGCGGCGGGCTCGGCCGGCGCCGCCGCTTCGGGCATCTGGTGCCAGGAATGGCCGCAAGCGCCGCAGCGCACCGTACGCCCGCCGGCGCCGAGCGCGCTGCCATCGATCATGAAACGCGCGGAACAGTTGGGGCAGGAAAGAATCATTTTGCGCGCAGAGTCCGCTCTGCTCCGGGTTTTATAGTCGGCGGCGGAATCGCACACAAGCACTTCACTCTTTTCAATCGGTTAAGCCCGCGCGGCGGCGAGCGCTTCGCGCGAGGCGAGCGCGCCAGGCGCGCTTGCGTCCTGGACCGGTTTCGGCGCCTGTGTCATGGTGGATGAAGACGGGCGGCGGCGCCGCGGCGCACGCCCGAAACCAGGAGACAGCGCGAATACCGATGCAGGGCATCGATCCGCACGCGCCTGTGGTGCGGTTCCACAACGTCGGCATGCGTTACGGCGGCGGGCCGGAGGTTCTGCGCGACATCAGCTTCACGCTCGCGCGCGGCGCCTTCTGCTTCCTCACGGGAGAGAGCGGCGCGGGCAAATCGTCGCTGCTGAGGCTGATGTATCTGGCGCTGAAGCCGACGCGCGGCGTGACGGCGCTGTTCGGCCGCGATCTCGTGACGGTCGCGCGGCGCGAGCTGCCCGAGCTGCGCCGCAACATCGGCGTCGTTTTCCAGGATTTCCGCCTCATCGACCACCTGACGGCGCTCGAGAACGTGGCGCTGCCGCTGCGCGTCGGCGGCGCGCGCGGCGACGACGTGAAGAAGCACGTCGCCGATCTGCTGCGCTGGGTCGGGCTCGCCAACCACATCGATTCCTATCCGGCGACGCTCTCGGGCGGGGAGCAGCAGCGCGTGGCCATCGCGCGCGCGGTCATCAACCGGCCGAGCCTGCTGCTCGCCGACGAGCCCACCGGCAACGTCGACGACGCCATGGCGATGCGGCTCATGTATCTGTTCGAAGAGCTGAACCGCATGGGCACGACCGTGGTGATCGCGACCCACAACGAACAGCTCGTCGGCAAGTTCGACTATCCGCGCCTGCTGCTCGCCAACGGCGTGCTGGCGCAGGACGGGCCGTGACGGTGGCGATGCGCCTCGGCCTGTTCCGCCGCCCGACCGACATCCCGCTCGACCGCGACCCCGCCGCGCGCACGCTGCCGTGGATCATCGCGGTGATGGCGTTCCTCGCCACGATCGCGCTCGCCGGCGCTTTGCTGCTCAACAACGTCATCGTGCGCTGGAGCAACAGCCTGTCGGGCACGCTCACGATCCAGGTTCCGGCCGCTTCCGGCGCCGAGGAGACCGAGGCGCGCATCAAGCGCGTCGTTTCGCTGCTGCGCGAGGACAAGTCCGTGCTGCGGGTGCGGGTGCTCTCGGCCGCCGAATCCTCGGCCCTCGTCGAGCCCTGGCTCGGGCGGGGCGCCGCGGCCATCGGCCTGCCGCTGCCGCGGCTCATCGACGTCGGCCTCGCCGAAGACGCGCGCGTCGACCTCGCCGAACTGCGCCGGAAGGTGGACGCCGCGGCGCCCGGCGCCTCCGTCGAAGAGCACCAGAAATGGCTCGACGAGATGATCGGCGTGATCCGCTGGGGCTGGCGCCTCGCGCTCGTCGTCGTCGTGCTGATCTTCTTCGCCGCGGCGATGACGATCGTGTTCGCGATGCGCACGAGCCTCCGCATCCACCGCGCGGTCACCGACGTCCTGCACCTGATCGGCGCACGCGACCAATACATCGCCGAGCAGTTCCAGCGCCACGCGTTCCGCCTCGGCCTGCTCGGCGGCGCGATCGGGACCGGCTTCGCGGCGCTGGTCCTGATCGGCCTCGAGCGGATCCTGGCGAAGGTCGAGACGCTGCAGGCGATGCACCTCGAATTGCCGGTCTGGTCCTGGGCCGTGCTGGCGCTCGTGCCGCCGGCGGCGGCGGCGCTGGCCGCCGTGGCCGCGCGCTATACGGTGCTGCGCGGACTGGCCCGGATGATGTAATACCGACCGGCAGAAAACAGGATCGGTCGAACCGGAGACGACGATACGGGAACAGGAGCCGGGGAGCCGGGGAGAAGAAAAATGGCGCGCTCCGCGCGCCTTTGGAATCCTCCCCGGCTCCCCCGCTCCTGTGACCTTTCCCGGATTCTGCGGGTTGGGATTGTAGTCTGTTGGTATAAGCCTTCCGCCATGCCCCGGATCGACCCCCGCACCGCCCGTTCGCGCGGCTTCGTCGAGCCGCCGCGCGCGCTCGGGCTGTTCCTGCAGATCGTCCTGTTCGCGTGGTTCGTGATCCGCTTCGCGGTGGCGTCGGCGTTCACGGCGGCGTTCGCGGCGCTGGCGCTGCTGCTGTGGTTCGGCTTCACGCTGCCCGAGACGCCCGACGACGCCGCCGCCAAGACCGACGCGATCGTCGTCCTGACCGGGCAGCGCGGCGAAGAGCGCGTGCAGCAGGCCTATGCGCTGCTGCAACAGGGCCTCGCGAGCCGGCTGTTCGTGACCGGCGTCGACCGCAAGGTGACCAAGCCCGAACTCCTGAAGACGCTGGGCGATCCGCCGCCGGAAATGGCCGCGCGGATCGAGCTCGGCTTCCGCGCCGACGACACGCGCGGCAATGCGCGCGAGACGGCGGCCTGGTTCAACAGCCAGAACCTCAAATCGCTGCGCCTGGTCACCGCCAGCTATCACATGCGGCGCAGCGTGCTCTGGTTCGGTCGCGACATGCCGGACGCGCAGATCTTGCGGCATCCGCTGGTGCCCAAGGGCCTCGCCGTGCAGTGCCCGGCCGAGGCGCGCCAAGGCTGCGTCGCGTGGTGGAGCGATCTCGGCACCAGCCGCCGCGTCGTGCGCGAGCTGGTCGCCTTCGCCGCCGCGCTCGTCTACGTCACCCGCGATTGAGCCGCCGCGTGGCCGTCCTCCGCTCCATCGTCTTCTGGCTCGTCGCCGCCGTCTTCACGCTGACGATCGCGATCGCGGGCGTGGCCACGCTGCCGCTGCATCGCGACGTCACCTATCGCTGGTGCGTCGCCTGGGCGCGGGCGCTGCTGTGGCTCATGCGCGTCGTCTGCGGTTTGCGCTACCGCGTCGTGATGCCGGAAGCGCTGCCGGCCGGCCCGGCGATCTACGCGCTGAAGCACCAGAGCGCCTGGGAGACGATCGCATTCCCGGCGCTCGCCCCGCCGATGTCGGGCGTGCTCAAGCGCGAGCTGCTGATGATTCCGGTCTACGGCTGGTACATGCGCCGGCTCGGCATGGTGCCGATCGACCGCTCGGCCGGCGCGGGCGCGATCCGCGAGCTGATGCGCCGCGCCAAGGACGAGACCGCGCGCGGCCGCTCGATCATGATCATGCCCGAGGGCACGCGCCTGCCGCCCGGCCGCGCCGGCCGCTACCATCCCGGCGTCGCCGCGCTCTACACGCATCTCGGGATCACGGTGGTGCCGGTGGCGCTGAACTCCGGCCTGTTCTGGGGCCGGCGCAGCCTGCTGCTGCGGCCCGGCACGGTGACGATGGAGTTCCTGCCGCCGATTCCGCCCGGCCTGGAGCGCGCGGCGTTCATGGGCGCGCTCCAGGAGCGCATCGAGACCGCGTCCGAGCGCCTGAGGCTCGCGGCGACGGCGGAGCCCGCCGCCTGAGCCGGCCGGCGGCGGAATTCTGTGCATAATTTCGGGGATTCCGGTCTAGGCAACGGAACCTTCATCGTGCCGCCGAAATTGCGTCACCGCGCGCCGCGCCAAGCCGCACTTGACATCGCGCGCTTTGGAACAAAGAATGAACCTGACGCCCCGCGGGCTTGGCGGGCGTTCTTCCATTGGCAACCGCATCGATCCCGAAACGCGATCATGGCCATGCTGTTCCCCCCACCACGCAACGAGCGAGGAGCCGGCCGGTGACGGACGTCGCGGGCATTTCCCAGCAGATCTGGGACATGAAGTATCGGCTGAAGGCCGCCGACGGGTCGCCGGTCGACAAGACGATCGAAGACACGTGGCGCCGCGTGGCGCGCGCGCTGGCCGCGGTGGAGACGGACCCGGCCCGCTGGGAGGCCGAATTCTATTCGGCGATGGAGGATTTCCGCTTCCTGCCCGCCGGCCGCATCGTGGCCGGCGCCGGCACGAAGCGGCACGTGACGCTGTTCAACTGCTTCGTGATGGGCGCCATTCCGGACGACATGTCCGGCATCTTCGAGCACTTGAAAGAGGCCGCGCTGACGATGCAGCAGGGCGGCGGCATCGGCTACGACTTCTCGACGCTGCGCCCGCGCGGCGCGCCGGTGCGCGGCGTCGGCGCCGACGCGTCGGGCCCGCTCTCGTTCATGGACGTATGGGACGCGATGTGCCGCACGATCATGAGCGCCGGCTTCCGCCGCGGCGCGATGATGGCGACGCTGCGCTGCGACCATCCCGATATCGAGGCCTTCATCGAGGCGAAGCGCGAGCCCGGACGGCTGCGCATGTTCAATCTCTCGGTGCTCGTCACCGACGCGTTCATGGAGGCGATCAAGGAGGGCCGCTCCTGGCAGCTTCACTTCGAAGGCACCGTCTACAAGACGGTCGCGGCGCGCGATCTCTGGGACCGCATCATGCGCGCCACCTATACCTTCGCCGAGCCGGGCGTGATCTTCATCGACCGCATCAACCGGCGTAACCCGCTGTATTATTGCGAGGAAATCCACGCCACGAATCCGTGCGGAGAGCAGCCGCTTCCGCCCTATGGCGCGTGCCTGCTGGGTTCCGTCAACCTCGCGAAATTCGTCCGCAACCCGTTCGAGAACGATGCAGCACTCGATCTCCAGGAACTGGAGCGCGTAGCGCGCATCGCCGTGCGCATGATGGATAATGTAACAGACCTTTCTAAATTTCCATTGAAGGCGCAGTTCGAAGAAGCGCAGCGCAAGCGCAGAATTGGACTGGGCGTGACCGGACTTGCCGACGCACTGATCATGTGCCGGGAGCGATACGGCTCGGCCCAGTCATTGCGGCTGGCAGAAACCTGGATGAAGGCAGTTCAGCGCGCAACCTACCTCGCCTCCGCGGAGCTTGCGGCCGAGAAGGGCCCGTTCCCGCTTTTCGATCGCGAGAAGTATCTGGCGGGCGAGGCCATCCAAGAATTGGAACAGTCAGTCAAATCAGAAGTCGCAGCGAAAGGGCTTCGCAATGCCCTCCTCACCTCGATTGCTCCGACCGGTACTATTTCAATTTTCGCCGACAACGTCTCATCCGGAATCGAGCCGGTTTTCGCGTTCACCCATCAGCGCAGCGTGCTGATGCCCGATGGCAGCCGGCGCGAGGAGGAAGTGGCGGACTATGCCTATCGCCAGTTCAAGCGCTTGCGGGGCGAGAACGCGCCGCTGCCGGACTATTTCGTCGATGCCCAGCAGCTCTCGCCCAAAGACCATGTGGCGATGCAGGCCGCTGTGCAGAAGTATGTGGACAGCTCGATATCGAAGACCATCAATTGCCCGGAAGACCTGTCGTTTGCCGCGTTCAAGGATGTGTATCTTTTGGCTTACGATTTGGGCTGCAAGGGCTGTACGACCTATCGTCCCAATCCGGTGACCGGCGCCGTCCTGTCGATCAGGAAGGAGCAGGAGGAAACCCGCGGCGAGCAGCCCGAGCTGCCGCTGCCGAAGGTCGAAACCGCGAAGCCGCGCGACCCGTTCGAGTCGGGCGGCGTCGTCTACATGACCCGGCCGCTCGACCGGCCCGAGGCCCTGCCCGGCCGTACTTACAAGATCCGCTGGCCGGAAAGCGATCACGCCATCTACATCACGATCAACGACATCATCCAGGATGGCCGGCGGCGGCCCTTCGAGGTGTTCATCAACTCGAAGAACATGGATCATTATGCCTGGACGGTCGGTCTAACTCGCATGATCAGCGCGGTGTTCCGGCGCGGCGGCGATGTGTCGTTCGTGGTCGAAGAGCTCAAGGCCGTGTTCGACCCGCGCGGCGGCCAGTGGGTCGATCGCAAATACGTTCCCTCGCTGCTGGCCGCGATCGGCGACGTCATCGAGCGCCACATGATCGACATCGGCTTCATCCCGAACCCCAAGGAGGCACGCGAGGGCCAGCGCGAGCTGAAAGTGGTGGGCGGCAGCGATGCCGAGCCCGGCGAAGGCGGCGGCCGCGACGCGGCGCACGCGATGATGCGCGGCTGCCCGAAATGCGGCCACCGCGCCCTGATCCGTCAGGAGAACTGCGACATCTGCACGAGCTGCGACTACAGCAAGTGCGGGTGAGGGGCCGCTACCGCGCGCCGCGCAGCGCCAGCGCGATCGCGTAGATGCGCTCCAATCCCGGCTCGCGGATTTCGAGCGTCCGCAGCTGCCCGATCGTGCGCTCGAGATAGACGAAGTTGGGCCCACGCTCGCCATGCGCGGCGAGTATGCGGCGCGCGATCTCGTCTTCCGCGAGGTCCGCGACGAAATCGCGGGCGGCCGGATCGGCGACATAGGTTTGCGCCGCGACGGCGCCGCCCCTGTGGCGCACGCGCAGCACGACCTCGCGGTAGACCTCGTAGCGCCGCCGCTCGCGCTCGAAGAGATAGGCCTGCGCCTCGGCCTCGCGGCCCCCGCTGACGCGATAGACGATGCCGCGGCAGGTGCCGCCCGGCGCCAGCCCGAGCACGAGGCCGGGCCGCTCCGGCGTGCCGCGATGCGCCTTCGAGAGCACGCAGAACGCGCGCCGGTAGCCCTTGAGCACGGCCGGCGCGCACTGATCGAACGCGAAGCCCGGGTCCCACATCAGGGAGCCGTAGGCGAAGACCCAGAGCGGCCCCGCGTCGTTCGGCATCGGCGGCCGTGCGTCAGGAGAGGCCGATCTTGCCCATGTCGAGGAACTTCTCGCGCCGCTTGCGGCGCAGCGTCGGCCCGTCGAGCGGTGCAAGATCGCGCAGCGCGCGGTCGAGGCAATCGCCGACCGAGGCGAAGATCGCCTCGCGGTTGCGGTGCGCGCCGCCGAGCGGTTCCGGCACGATCTGGTCGATGACGCCGAGGGCCTGCAGGTCCTGGGCCGTGATCTTGAGGGCCTCGGCCGCCTCTTTCGCCTGATCGCCGCTGCGCCAGAGGATCGAGGCGCAGCCTTCGGGCGAAATCACCGAATAGATCGCGTGCTCGAGCATCAGCACCGTGTTGGCGGCGGCGAGCGCGATGGCGCCGCCCGAGCCGCCCTCGCCGATCACGATGCTGACCAGCGGCGTCTTGAGGTCGAGGCAGGTTTCGATCGAGCGCGCGATCGCTTCGGCCTGGCCGCGCTCCTCGGCGTCCTTGCCGGGAAACGCGCCCGAGGTGTCGACGAGCGTCACCAGCGGCAGCTTGAAGCGCTCGGCGAGGCGCATGAAGCGCTGCGCCTTCCGGTAGCCCTCGGGCCGCGCCATGCCGAAATTGTGCCGCAGGCGGCTCTCGGTATCGTGGCCCTTCTCGGTGCCCATGACGACGAGCGAACGCCCGCGGAAGCGCGCGAGCCCGCCCACCACGGCCGCGTCCTCGGCATAGCCGCGGTCGCCCGCCAGCGGCTGGTAGTCGGTGAACAGCGCGTCGAGATAGTCGACCGCGTGCGGCCGCTCCGGATGGCGCGCGACCTGCACCTTCTGCCACGGCGTGAGCTTGGCATAGGTCGTCTTGAGCAGGCGTTCGACCTTGTCCTGCAGGCGCAGAACCTCGTCGGCGATGTTGAGGCCGCCGCCATCCGAGAGGTGGCGCAGCTCTTCGATCTTGCCTTCGAGCTCGGCGATCGGCTTTTCGAAGTCGAGGAAGGTGGGCATCCACATCTAATAACACACCCCGCCCGGCGGCGCGAAGAGTCGCCGGCGGCCGATCCTTATGGGGAATTCCCTAAGAAACGGTGCCCCGCGGCCGGCTCAGCCCGCCCGCGCCGCGGCGCGCGCCGCCAGCGTATCGGCCAGCTGCACGAGGTGCTGCGCCTGGCGGATCGAGGCGTAGTCGATGAGCTTGCCGTCGAGCGCCACGGCGCCCTGCCCGGCCGCCTCGCCGGCCTTCATCGCCACGAGAATGCGCCGCGCCTTCTCCACCTCGGCCGGCGGCGGGTTGTTGATCTCGTTGGCCAGCGCGATCTGCGAAGGATGGATCGCCCACTTGCCTTCGCAGCCGAGCACGCTCGCGCGCCAGGCATGGGCCTTGAAGCCGTCGGGATCGGAGTAGTCGCCGAACGGGCCGTCGATCGGGCGGAGGCCGTTCGCGCGCGCGGCGACGATCATCCGCTCGATCGCGTAGTGCCACATGTCGCCCCAGTGGAAGTCGCGCTTCTTCTCAGGGCCCTCGGGGTCGGTGAGCACGCCGTAATTGGGGTTCGGCCCGCCGATCGACGTGATCTTGGCCCGCGTCGAGGCGGCGAAATCGGCCACGCCGAAATGCAGGCTCTCGTTGCGCGGGCTGGCCGCGGCGATCTCGTGGATGTTCTGCATGCCGAGCGCGGTCTCGATGATGAGCTCGAAGCCGATGCGCTTCTTCCGGCCCTTCGCGCGCTCGATCTGCGAGACGAGCATGTCGACGGCGTAGACGTCGGACGCGGTGCCGACCTTGGGGATCATGATGAGATCGAGCCGCTCGGAGCAGTTCTCGAGCAGGTCGACCACGTCGCGATACATGTAGTGCGTGTCGAGGCCGTTGATGCGGACCGACAGCGTCTTGTCGCCCCAGTCGACGTCGCCGATCGCCTGGATGATGTTCTTGCGGGCCTCCGCTTTCTTTTCGGGGGCAACGGCGTCCTCGAGGTCGAGGAACACGACGTCGGCGTCGCCCTTGGCCGCCTTCTCGAAGAATTTCGGGCTCGAGCCCGGCACCGAAAGCTCGCTGCGCTGGAGCCGCGCCGGCGCGGGGGTGATGGGCTTGAAGCTCATGAGATCATGCCGCGATCGGGACAGGCCGCAGAGCTAGTCGATTCGGCGCCGAATGCAAAGGCGCAAATTGCGCTCAGGCCGCCAGCGCTTCGAACGCGTCGCCCTCGGCGCGCACGCCCTCGACGTGCCGGCGGTGCCACAGCGCGTAGAACAGCAGCGTGAACGCCGGGCGCGGGTGCTTGCGCGCGCCGTCCTTGAACAATTGCTCGACCGCCTCGGGGCGGGCCACCTCGCGGATGCAGGCCTGCTTCGCGACCAGCGGGCCGATGCGGGCGCCCTCCTCCGCGATCCATTCGCCGACGGGCACGGTGAAGCCGTGCTTCCGGCCCATCGCGTCGGCCGCCGGGCAGTGCTTGGCGAGCCACCGGCGCAGGATCCATTTGCCGCGATCCTCGGCCACCTTGAGCCCGTCGGGCAGCGGGAACGCGAAGCGCGCCACCTCGGGATCGAGGAACGGCGTGCGGCCTTCGACGGCGTGGGCCATCAGCGCGCGGTCGAGCTTCAGCAGCAGGTCGTGCGGCAGCCAGCCGCGCACGTCGGCCGCCTGCGCCGACTGCAGCTTCGTGCGGCCGTTGCCGCGCTCGGCCGCGGCGACCGCCTCGGCGGCGGCGGCCCAGTCGCGCCCCTGGTCGCGCAGGATGCCGAGCCGGTCGAACATGCCCTTGATGCGCGGCGCGCGGCCGAAGCGCCACCACGGGCGCATCAGGTAGCGATAGCGCCCGTAGCCCGCGAACAATTCGTCGCCGCCCTCGCCGGACAGCACGACCTTGACGCGCTTCTTCGCTTCGGCGCCGAGCTTGTAGGTGGGCAGGATCGCGTAGTCGGCCGTCGGATCGTCGAACGCGCCCGCGATCTCGGGCAGCAGGCGCCAGAAGTCGCCGGCGCCGAACTCGATGCTGACATGCTCGGCGCCGCAAGCCTTGGCGACGGCGGCGGCCTGCGCGCGCTCGTCGGCGGCGCCGGTTCCGGCGAAGCCGCAGGTGAACGCCAGCACCGGCCGCTCGTTGAGCCGCGCCATCATCGCCAGCACCGCCGCCGAATCGACGCCGCCCGAGAGGAACATGCCGTAAGGCACGTCGGAGCGCTGATGCACGAGCACCGCGTTCTCGAAGACGCGGTCGAACGCTGCGACCGTCTCATCGACCGTGCCCGGCGCCGCGCCGTTCGCCGGCGGCAAAGCGTCGACGCGGCGCGTCTCTACCACCGCGCCGCCCACGACGCGCACGCCCTCGCCGGGCAGCAGGCGGCGGACGCCGGCGAACACCGTATCGGCCGTGTTCGCGTATTGCAGCTCGAGGAACTCGTCGCGCCGAAGCGGATCGAGCGCCGGCTTCGCGAGCCCGGCCGCGAAGAAGGCCTGCGGCTCGGAGGCGAAGGCGAAGAGGCTGTCGGTTTCCAGCCGGTAGAGCGGCTTGATGCCGAACGGATCGCGCGCGAGCAGCACGTCGTCCTTCCACGGCCGATGCAGCGCCAGCGCATACATGCCGCGCAGCCGTCCGAGCGCTTCGAGGCCGTCGGACTCGAGCATGCCGAGCGTCGGCTCGAAATCGGAGTTGGTGCGGTAGTTGACGCGGCCCGCCTGCTCCGCGCGCAGCTCGACGAAATTGTAGATCTCGCCGTTGCCGACCAGCGCGCTGCCGCCGGGGCCGTAGAGCGGATGATCGCCGCCGGCCACGTCGATGATCGCGAGCCGCGTCTGGACGAAACCGACCGATCCCTTGACGTAGGAGCCCGCGCTTTCGGGGCCGCGATGCGCGAGCGCGCGCTGCATCGCCTCGAGCGCGGCCAGCGGCGGCGCGCGCCCGTTCTTCATGATCAGTCCGGCGATGCCGCACATGCGGGAGACGTTCGCGCGCTTTCCGTGGAGCTGCAGTGGCAGCGCCGGAGATTAGGCGAGTGTCTCCGAAAGGGCCAGCGCCTCGGCCGCGGCGCGAGACTCGGGCCGGCGCCGCCGCTCTAGCGCCGGCGCGCGCGCGCGAGCGGATGATGCGTCTCGACCAGCGACTTCAGCCGCTCGTCGAGAACGTGGGTGTAGATCTGCGTCGTCGCGATGTCGGCATGGCCGAGCATCTGCTGCACGCTGCGGAGATCGGCGCCGCGGTTGAGGAGATGGGTGGCGAAGGCGTGCCGCAGCACGTGCGGCGAGACCTTGGCCGGGGCGATTCCGGCCTCGATGGACAGCTGCTTCAGGAGCTGCGCGAAGCGGTGGCGCGTCAGATATCCGCTGCCGCCGCGCGACGGGAACAGGTAGGGCGATTCGACGCCGTTGCGGCAGAACTGGCCGCGCACCGACTTGTAGCCGTTGAGCGACTCGCGCGCCGGTTCGCTGAGCGGCACGAGCCGCTCCTTGCCGCCCTTGCCGCGCACGAGGATGTAGCGCGGATCCCGCGCGACGGCCGACAGCGGCAGGCTGACCAGCTCGGAAACGCGCATGCCGGTCGCGTAGAGCGTCTCGAGCAGCGCGGTGAGGCGCAGGCCTTCCGGCCCGCGCTTGGCGCGCGCCCTGGCGAGAAGCTGCGAGACCTCGTCCTCGCTCAGCAGCTTCGGCAGCGGCCGGCCGCGGCGCGGGGATTCGATCGTCGTCGTCGGGTCGTCGCCGCGCACGCCCTCGGAATAGAGGAAGCGGAAGAACTGGCGCATCGCGGACAGCCGGCGCGCGGCGGTCGAGGCCGTGGCGCCGCCGGCGTTGAGCGCGGCCAGGTAATCGCGAAGATCGGCCGTCGACGCCGCCTCGATGCCGCGATCGCGGCGCGCGAGGAAGCTCTCCACGTCGGCGAGGTCGCGCCGGTAGGAGTCGATCGTATTGCGCGCGGCGCCGCGTTCGGCGACGAGCATTTCGAGGAACGCTTCGATGCGCGGCGTGATGCGGAGCGCGAGGGCAGGTCGGGGCATGGGGGTACTCAAAATCCGTTGGCGAGTGCGGCTTCGACGGCGAGCCGGCGGGCCTCCGCGCCGCGACCGAGCGTGGCCAGCACGCCGACCGCCGCACCGAGTGCGAGCGGCTCCGCGCGGGCGACGCCGTCGTGGCCGAGTACCGTCAGCATCTGCAGAATGGCTTCCCCCTGTCGTCCTGCCGCGGCGGCCGCCCGGATTTCCCGCCAATCGGCGAGCGGACGGTCGACGCTGCGTGCGCCTGCGCCCAGGCTTTGCCCGAGCACGGCGTTCTTGTCTGAGGCGGCGCTTTCGCGGCGCGCGGCGAGGCCGTCGGCAAGCGCGTGCAGCAGCGCGATGCGCCGCGCGCCGTGAACCTGGCCGCGCTGATACGCGGTCCAGGCCCCGGCGTCGGGCGCCGGGCCGGCCCTGCCGGACGAGTCTGCCAGTCGCGCGATCGCGCTCAGCTGCATGTAGCCTTCCGTATCGGCGAGCGCAGACCCCTGGAGCCGTGCGTACCATTCGAGAGCGCGCTCCAGTTCGCCCGCCTGGAATAGTACGCGGGAAATCGCCATCGCGTTCTCGCCCCAATCCGCGCCCGGAGCGAGGTCGTGGACCAGCGGCGCCGTGACGAGCGCGGCCAGCAATTCCGAATGTTCCGCCCGGGCGATTTGCCACCACTTCGCCAAGATTGCGATGCGGGCCGGCGCGTCGGCGGCAAGCGACGCGGCCTGAAACAGCAGCGCGCGCTTGGCGGGCGAATAGGCGCCCGGCCGTTGCCGGCCGGCTTGGCCCAGTGCCTCCCCGCTGAAGCGCATGGCGCCGTAGAGCGCGGTCAGTTCGGCGCGGCCCATCGCGCCGAGCAGAAACGCGCGTTCCGCCGCGCCGATGCGCACGGCCAGCGGCCCGTTCGCGCTGAGCGCGATGGCGCGCAGCAGCGCCGGCGCGCCGAGGCGCGCCGCGTCTTCGGGCCAGGGCAAGGCGGTTTCGGCCAGCAGGCGCACCGACCACGCATCGGCACCGGCGAGCCGCGCGATCGGGCGCGCCAGCTCGGGCTGCTGCGCGATGACGAGGCCGCCGAACAGGTCGCTCACGTCCAAGCCGCGCTCGCGCAGATGGCCGAGCCGGGCCGCGGCCTCGGCATGCTCGCCGGCCATCGCGAGGCAGGCGATGCCGGCGCGCTCGAGATAGAGCGTACGCCGCGCCGCCAAATGCGCGGCGACGGCGGCGCACGCGGCGCGCGGTCCGCGCAGCAGGAGCCTGGTTTCGACTTCCGCCGGCGCGCGCCCGGGATCGCCCTTTTCGAGATTTGCGGCGCGGAAGGCCGCCTCGGCGGCTTCGAGCTGGCCCATCGCGTAGAGCCGCTCCGCCCGCAGCGCGGCGAGGCGCGCCGCCATCCAGCCGCCGCGCGCTTCCGCCGGCGCGGTCAGAACTTCGAGCGTGAGCGCGCGCAGCGCCGGCGAGACGATTCGGATCGGCAGCCGCGGCAGCGTTTCCGCGACCAGCGCGAACGGCGTGCCGCGCCAGTAGGCGCCGCCGATTCCGCCGTCGCCGGCGAGGCGGCTGCCGGGCGCGGCGGCTGTGGGCGCGGTCGCATCCGGTCCGGCGACGCTGCGCTCGGCGTCGCGCGCGAGCGGCGCGGATTTCGCGGCCGTATCCGGATCGGGCGCGGCAACGCGGCGCGCCGGCACGTCCGGCTGCTCCTTGATGCCCTGCGCCCCGGCGCCGGCGGCGCCGGTCACGGCAAGCACGAACGCCATCACCGGTGCGGTTGCATTTTTCGCCGGAAGCCGCATGTTCTAGGGCAGACCCCTTGAAGCAAAGGCCGGCGCTCGAAGCCCGAACACGAGCTTCGAAAACCGGCCCCCCAGATGGCGGCGATGCTAATTCCAACAGTATGGCGACAATGCGGCGCGAGGCCGGAATTGCGCGGGCGTTCGCACGAGATGCGATGAGCGCGCCGAATCCGTCCCCGAGCGCAGAGGAGCGGAATCGCCCGATCGTGATGGTGGGCATGATGGGTGCGGGAAAATCGGCGATCGGCCGCCGGCTCGCGCAGCGCCTCGGCGTTGCGTTCGTCGATGCCGACGCCGAAATCGAGCGCGCCGCCGGCGCCACGATCGCCGAGATCTTCGACAAGCACGGCGAAGCGGCGTTCCGCGACGGCGAGCGGCGCGTGATCGCGCGCCTGCTCGAAGCGCCTGCCGGCGTGCTGGCCACCGGCGGCGGCGCGTTCATGGATCCCGAGACGCGCGCGCGCATCAAGGAGCGCGCGATCACCGTGTGGCTCAAGGCCGATCTCGACACGCTCGTCGAGCGCGTCTCGCGGCGCGGCCACCGTCCGCTGCTGAAGAACGGCGATCCGCGCGAGATACTCGCGCGCCTCATCGCGCTGCGCGACCCGGTCTATGCCGAAGCCGACATCACGGTGGAAACCGGCCATGCGCCGGCCGCAGCCACGGTCGAGCGCGTGATCGAGGCGCTGGCGGCGTTTCGCGGTCGCGCCGCGGAGCGCCGGCCATGAGCGCGGCGCCCGCCGCCGATTTCGCGAGCCGGGACGGCGCCGCGCGCGTGCGCGTCGAACTCGGCGACCGCGGCTACGACATCGTCATCGGCGCCGGCGCGCTCGGCGACGCCGCGGCGCTGCGCCGCAGCCATCCGAAACTGCGCCGCGTGCTGGTCGTCACCGACGAGACCGTCCAGCGGCTGCACGGCATGCGGCTGGCGGAGGCGCTCGATCGCGCCGGCCTCGCGCGCGAGACCGTGGTGCTGCCCCCCGGCGAAGCGACGAAGAGCTTCGCGATGCTGGAATCGCTTTGCGAGGCCCTGCTCGAGAAACGCGTCGACCGCGGCGACGTGATCGTGGCGTTCGGCGGTGGCGTGATCGGCGATCTGGCCGGATTCGCGGCCGCCGTCCTGTTGCGCGGACTCGACTACGTGCAGATGCCGACGACGCTGCTTGCGCAGGTCGACAGCTCGGTGGGCGGCAAGACGGCGATCGACACGAGGCAGGGCAAGAATCTCGTCGGCGCGTTCCACCAGCCGCGCGCCGTCATCGCCGATACCGCGCTGCTCGACACGCTGCCGCGCCGCGACCTGCTCGCGGGCTATGCGGAGGTGGCGAAATACGGACTCATCGCGGACGAGGCGTTCTTCGCCTGGCTCGAAGGCGCGTGGGCGGCCGTCGTCGGCGGCGCCGGCGCCGAGCGCACGGGCGCCATCGCCCACAGCTGCCGGGCCAAGGCGGCGATCGTGGCCGAGGACGAGCGCGAAGCCGGGCGGCGCGCGCTGCTCAATCTCGGCCACACGTTCGGCCACGCGCTCGAGGCGGAATGCGGCTTCGGCGACGAGCTGCGCCACGGCGAGGCGGTGGCGCTCGGCACCGTGATGGCGTTCGACCTTTCGGCTTCGCTCGGCCTGTGCAGCCCGGTCGCGGCGGATCGCGTGCGCCGGCATTTCGCCGCGGCGGGCCTGCCCACCTCCTTGCGCGCGAACACGCTGGCGGCCCGGGCCTGGCCGGCCGAGCGGCTCGTCGAGCACATGCGGAGCGACAAGAAGGCGCGGGCCGGAACGCTCACCTTCATCCTCGCGCGCGGCATCGGCCAAGCCTTCGTCGCCCACGACGTTCCGGCGGACAAGGTGATTCCGACGCTGCGCGCGCACGGCGCCGCCTGACCGGCGGCGAACGACCGAGACCGAGACTGGAAACGCCCTCATGGATCCGTGGCTGACGCTCGTTCCGATCGCAATTCTCCTGATCCTCGCCGCGTTCTTCGGCGGCGCCGAGACCGCGCTCACCGCCGCCTCGCAGCCGCGCATGCTGGAGCTGGAGCGGCAGGGCGACGCGCGCGCCGGAGTCGTCAACGCGCTGCGGTCGAACCGCGAGCGCATGATCGGCTCGCTGCTGACCGCCCAGAACATCGTCGGGCCGCTCGCGGCCGTGCTCACCACATCGCTGTTCCTCCACTGGTTCGGCGCCGGCGGCGAGGTTTATGCGACGATCGTGCTGAGCGTCCTGTTCATCGTGTTCGGCGAGGTGCTGCCGAAGACCTACGCGCTCTACGCGCCCGACCGTGTTTCGCTCGCGATCGCGCCGGCGGTGGCGGCGTTCGTGCGCGTCCTGGCGCCGCTCACCGCCGCGATCGAATGGATCGTGCGCAAGGTCCTGCTTCTCTTCGGCATCCGCACGCAGCAGAGCATGATGGCCACGACCGAGGAGGAGCTCCGCGGCGTCATCTCGATGCACCAGGGCCCCGACCCGGAGATCGAGGCCGAGCGCCGCATGCTCTCGAGCATTCTCGATCTCGGCGACGTGGCGGTGGGCGAGGTGATGACCCATCGCAGCGCCACCGCCATGATCGACGCCGCGAAGTCGCCGCCGGTGATCCTGCGCCAGGTGATGGCGAGCCCCTATTCGCGCCTGCCGGTCTATCGCGGGAATCCCGACAACATCGTCGGCGTGCTGCACGCCAAGGACCTGCTGCGCGCGATGAGCCGCGGCAAGGGGGCCGCGGCCCAGCTCGACATCGCCAAGCTCGCGTCGCCGGCCTGGTACATCCCGGAATCGACGTCGCTGCTCGATCAGCTGCGCGAGTTCCGCAAGCGCCGCGAGCATTTCGCGCTCGTGGTCGACGAATACGGCGCGTTCCAGGGCGTCGTGACGCTCGAGGACATCCTCGAGGAGATCGTCGGCAAGATGGGCGACGTGCCCGAGCAGGCGCAATCCGGCATCCGCTCGGCCGGCGACGGCGGTTACATCGTCGGCGGCGACGTGACGGTGCGCGACGTGAACCGCGAGCTCGGCTGGGATCTGCCCGACGATCGCGCCGCGACGGTGGCCGGACTCGTGATGCACGAGGCGCGGCGCATTCCCGAGGTGCGCCAGACCTTCGCGTTCCACGGCTTCCGCTTCGAGATCCTGCGCAAGAAGAACAACCGCATCACGGCGCTCAAGGTGCGCCCGATGAACGGAACGGCCAAGAAGTTGCCCGAAGTGGCACCGGCGCCGTCACAGCCGCCGCCCGCGCACCCCGCGGCGCCGGGCTCTTCGCCCGCGGACGGCGACAAGGCGACGTGAACGCCGAGCCGCGCGCTGCGCCTCAAGGCGACCGCCCGGGATAGCCGAGTTGCCGCGACAGACGCGCGGCGCCCTCCTTGAGCGCGGCCGCCGCGGGCCCGCGCGGCCCTGCAGCCAGCGTCTCGCGCCGCCCGACCGCGCCGAGGACGAGCGCGAGCGCGCCGCGCTGGTCGAACACCGGCGCCGCCAACGCATTGAGGCCCGGGATCAGAGTGCCCTCGACCGCGGCAAGTCCGTCGGCGCGGACCCGGGCAAGCCGGCGCGCGAGCGCCGCCGCGGAGGCGGCCGCCCGCGCCGGGGCCGCGCCGCGCTTCGCCTCGGCCGCCAGAACCGGCCGGAGTACGGGCTCCGGCAGGTGCGCGGCAAAAACGCGCCCGACCGCGCTGTTTCCCAGCGGCAGGATCGAACCGACGCGCACGTTGAGCGTGACCGGCCGCGCGCTGTCTTCCAGCGCGATCACGGTGGCGCCGCGCTCGCCCCACACCGCGAGCACGACCGTTTCGCCGATGCGGTCGCGCAAGGCCGGGAGCGCTGCGTAGGCCAGGCGAACCGGATTCAGCCGGTTGAGCCCGGCGAGCCCCGCGCTGATCGCAAGCGGACCGATACCGTAATGGCCGGCCTCCGCCTCGCGCGCGACGAGGCCCGCGCGCGCGAGGCTGATGAGGTAGCGGTGCACCTTGCCGCGATGCATGCCGGTGGCGGCGGCAAGGTCGCGCAGCGCCAGCGCGCCGCCGCCCTCGGCCAGCGCGCGCAGAATGCGCGCCGCGACCTCGACCGACTGGATGCCGAGCGGCTCGCGGCCGCCGCGTTTTCCCCTTCCCTGCACGCCCTTCGCTCCGTTGCGCGCGCATTCTAGCGCATGCCGCCACCGCCGCGAGCACCGGTTTGACCGGGCCTCGCGTTACGCATAGTATGATGCGTCATACAATGCGCAATTGGCCGAATGGCGGCCCGCGCCGGCAACCGGCAGGAGGAGCGAGAGATGCCCGATGGCAAGAAGGACGCCCAGGCCGAGCAGCCCGCAGGCTACGGCAATTCGCGCGTGATCACCGCCGACGAGTACTTCAAGCGCGTGCGGCACAACTATGTGCGCGGCTGCAAATGGTCGGCCGAGGACTGGCAGAAGGTGCTCGCCGAGCTGGGCAAGGATCCGATCCGCCACGCCGAACGGCGCTTCTGCTCGCTGGTCAACGAGGATCACGGCGATCTCGCCGGCGCCTCGCCCGGCATCTTCATCGGCATCCAGCTGATCCATCCGGGCGAAGTCGTTCCGAACCACCGACACAATTCGGTGGCGATCTACCACTACCTCCAGGGCACCGGCTTCACGACCGTCGAGGGCGTCAAGTATTCCTACAAGCGAGGGGACACGATCGTGTGCCCGGCCTGGGCCTATCACAAGCACGAGGCCACGGGCGACGAAGACACGGTGATGTACGTGACGCAGGACATGCCCGACATGGCCGCCAAGCGTACGCTGTTCTTCGAGGAGCCCGAGGGCGTGCGCTATTCCTACAAGCGCGGCGACACGATCGTGTGCCCGGCCTGGGCCTATCACAAGCACGAGGCGACCGGCGACGAAGACACGGTGATGTACGTGACGCAGGACATGCCCGACATGGCCGCGAAACGCACGCTGTTCTTCGAGGAGCCCGAGGGCGTCCAGAACTTGCGCCACATGGTGCAGGGCACGAGCAAGTCCTGGAGCGCCACGCGCGATCCGGACGCCGAGAAGCGCTGAGAGCGCAACGGCCCGCACGCCGGAATGCATGCGCGCGGAGGGAACTTCCCCGCCGCGCCTATCGCCATGCCTTGACCCCGGCCGGCGGCGGATTTAGGTGCAGCGCAGCATCACAGGCACCGTTGCCATGCCCCTTCCCGCCCCCGCGCCGCGCGAGCACCTGCACACGCGCACCGTCACCTGCCAGGGCTTCCTGCGCCGCGACGGGCTGTGGGACATCGAGGGCCGCATCGTCGACGTGAAGACCTATGCGTTCGACAACGAATGGCGCGGACGCGTGGAACCCGGCGTGCCGGTGCACCAGATGTGGATTCGCCTCACGATCGACGACCGCATGGAGATCAAGGAGGTCGCCGCCGCGACCGACCACAGCCCGTTCCAAATCTGCCCCGACATCCTGCCGAACTTCCAACGCCTCGTCGGCGTCCGCATCGGGCACGGCTTCACGCGCGAGGTGCGCGCGCGGCTCGGCGGGCGACGCGGCTGCACGCACATCGTCGAGATGCTGCAACAGGTGGCGACGGTGGCGTTCCAGACCACGGTGTCGGAGCGCGCGCGCGCGCTGCGCCAGCAACAGAAGACGGAGGCGGCCAAGGCCGCGCCCGCCGAGGCCACCGCCGATCCGGGCCTCGCGGCCAAGCCGGCCGACCGGCCAAAGCGGCCGCCGATCGTCATCGACACCTGCCACGCCTGGGCCAGCGACGGCCCGCTCGTCGAGCGCTACCTGCCGGACCACTTCACCGGCCCCAAGCCCGCGGATCGCTGACTCGCCGCCGCCGCCGTGCTAGAAACGGCCGGGCATCGCGGCGGGTGGATCGCATGCGGGAAACCGAGACGCGGCCGGGGCTGGGGTTCGGATTACTGGGCTGGCTCATCGCGCTGCTGTTCCCCGGCGCGGTCTTTCTCCTGTGGGCGATCGTGGCCGCGGGCGGCGGGCAGCAGATCGTTTCCGATCCGGGCACGGCGTTCGCGCGCCTCGGCGCGCTTCTCGGCCAACCCGACCTGCAAACGGCGCTTCTCGCCACATTCGCGAGCTGGGCGGCCGCCTTCGTGCTCGGCGCCACGCTTGGCCTCGTCATCGGCATTCCGGCCGGACGCACGCGCATCGGCGGCGCGCTTCTCTCGCCGCTCGCGCTGGTCGTCGCCACGCTGCCGGCGGCGTTGCTCGCGCTGATGTTCATGCTGTTCGACGGCATCGACGGCCCTTCCGGCTATCTCGTCCCCGGCGCGGTCGCCGCGTTCCTGCCCGCCGCCGCGGTTTCCGCGCGCGCCCAGGCCGGCGACACGGCGGAGCGCTGGCGCGGCGCCTTTCACGCGCTCGAGGCCGCGTCCGTCGCGGCGCTGACGGCCGTCGTGTTCGCGGAGATGATGGCCGGCAAGCACCGGCTCGGTTCGATGGCGGTCGCGGCGTTCAGCGCGTTCGACGCGCCCACGATGTATGCGCTCGTTCTGCTGCTATGGATTCTCGGCCTCGCGGTGGCGCTTCCGTTCGCGTTCGCCCGGTGGGTGGCCGGCCGCGCAGGCTGATCACTCGTCCGGCGCCTTGGCGCTGAGCGCGAAGGCGTGGATCGGATTGCCCATCAAATCGCCGAGCGCGGCGAAGACGAGGCGCTGGCGCTCGACGCGCGACTTGCCGGCGAACGCCGCGGCGACGATGGCGACGCGGAAATGCGTCGAAACCCCGGGCCGGTGGCCGGCATGGCCCGCGTGCAGATGCGATTCGTCGGAGATATCCAGGGCAGCGGGCGCGAAGGCCGCGGTGAGCCTGGCGCGGATCGAGTCGGCGACGTTCATGCGTCCGGTCCTCGGCGGGTGGTGGGTTGCGCCGCGTATCTAGGCTGCGCAAGCCGGGCGATAAAGCCGCCGCGCCTGCGCGGCGCGCAGCACAAGGCTGCGGCGTTCGTCAAGATTGCGGCACATCGGCGCCGCTCCCATATTGCTGCAATGCGCAAGGTGCGCCTCGACACGCTCAAGAACTATCGCGGCCCTCCGGAGGAGAAGGCTTCGCGCCGCTGCGACCATGCCGGCTGCAATCGCGCCGGCGAGTACCGGGCGCCGAAATCGCGCCGTCTGCTCAAGGACTACTACTACTTCTGCCTCGATCACGTGCAGGCCTACAACAAGGCCTGGAACTATCATGCGGGCATGAGCGCCGAGGAGATCGAGCGGCACATGCACGCCGCCGTCCTTGGCGAGCGCCCGCTCTGGCCGCTCGGCGTGCGCGGAAACCAGGTTTGGGGCAACGGCCAGCGAATCCGCGACCCGCTGGGGGCGCGCTTCGCGTTCGCGGACGAGGACGAAGCCGCCGAACAGGCCCGATCCGCGCGCGCGGATCTTCACGCCAGGCCTGCGACATTGGAGGATCAGGCCCTCGCCACTCTCGGGTTGACGGGGCCTGCCGACATCGCCACCATAAAGCAGCACTACAAGCGCTTGGTGAAGCGCTATCACCCGGACGCCAACGGTGGTGGTAACCAAGCTGCGGAAGAGCAGCTCAAGCGTATCAACGAAGCCTACGCGATCTTGAAGAAACGCATGGCTTCCTGACGCCGAGCAATTAAGTATTCGCCTCGGCGGGAATTTTGCATCGGATCGACACTATGGCTCAGACGAATGCCAAGACCGGCGCGGCCAATGGCCTGCCCGACATCAAGATTTCCGTGCGGCAGACCTTCGGCATCGACACCGATTGGGAAGTGCCGGCCTATAGCCAGACCGAGGAGCACGTCCCCGAGGTCGACGCGGCCTATCGCTTCGATCGCGAAACCACGCTCGCGATCCTGGCCGGCTTCGCCTACGACCGCCGGACGCTGATCCAGGGCTATCACGGCACCGGCAAGTCGACGCACATCGAGCAGGTCGCCGCGCGCCTCAACTGGCCGTGCCTGCGCATCAACCTCGACTCGCACATTTCCCGCATCGACCTCGTCGGCAAGGACGCGATCGTGCTGCGCGACGGCAAGCAGGTGACCGAGTTCCGCGAAGGCATCCTGCCCTGGGCGCTGCAGCGCCCCTGCGCGCTGGTGTTCGACGAATACGACGCCGGCCGCCCCGACGTGATGTTCGTGATCCAGCGCGTGCTCGAGCGCCACGGCCGCCTCACGCTGCTCGACCAGAGCCGCGTGATCCGCCCGCACCCGGCGTTCCGCCTGTTCGCCACATCGAACACGGTGGGCCTGGGCGACACGACCGGCCTCTATCACGGCACGCAGCAGATCAACCAGGGTCAGATGGACCGCTGGAACATCGTGGTCACGCTGAACTACCTGCCGCACGACGAGGAAGTGAAGATCGTTCTGGCCAAGGTGCCCGCCTTCGACAACGACGAGGGACGCCGGCTCATCAGCGCGATGGTGGCGGTGGCCGACCTCACGCGCGCCGGCTTCATGGCCGGCGACATCTCCACCGTCATGTCGCCGCGCACGGTGATGACCTGGGCCGAGAACGCCAAGATCTTCAACAACGACGTGGCGTTCGCGTTCCGCGCGACGTTCCTCAACAAGTGCGACGAAGTCGAGCGCCCGGTGATCGCCGAATACTACCAGCGCTGCCTCGGCACCGAGCTGTTCGAGGGCGCGCCGAAGCAGAAGCGCAACTAGCGCCCGGGGCCCGCCCTTGGCCAAGCCCGAGCCGCCGATCGAGATCTTCCGCCAGCTCACCGGCGCCGCCACGCGCGCGATCGCGCGCCGGCCCGGCCTCACGGTGGCGTTCTCGCCCGAGCCCTCGGGCGTGCACGGCGGCGAGGTGCGGCTGCCGGTGCCGTCGCGCGACCTGCCGGCGCGCGAAGTGGCCGCATTGCGCGGCATCGCCGATTCGCTCGCGCTCAATCTGCGCCATCACGATACGAGGATGCACCGCAAGCGCCTGCCCGCGGGCACGATGGCACGCGCGGTGTACGATGCCGTGGAACGCGCGCGCTGCGACGCGCTCGGCGCCAAGCGCATGGCCGGCGCCAGGCTCAACATGGCCGCGGCGCTCGAGAGCCGCGCGCGCGACGAAGGCTTCGACCAGGTGACCGAGCGCGACGACACGCTGCTCGCCGAGGTGGTCTCGCTGCTCGCGCGCGAGGCCTTCACCGGCGACGCGCCGCCGCCGGCCGCGCGCCGCATGGTGGACGCGTTCCGGCCGTGGTTCGACGCCACCGTGATGCGCGACCTGCAGGGGCTCTCGAAGCTCGTCGAAAACCAGGACGAGTTCGGCCGCCTCGTGCGCCAGCTCATCAAGGACCTGCACATCGATGACCCCGAAGAGCAGAACGCCGGCGAGGACGAGCAGCAGCAGGAGACCGAGGACGACCAGCAGGGCCAGGGCCAGGGCGACAGCGAGGACGGCGAAGACCAGTCCAGCTCCGCCGACGCCGCCTCGATGGAATCGATGGAGGCCGACGCCGGCGAGGACGCCGAAGGCGAGATGGAGGGCGCCGACGCCGAGATGCTCGCCGAGCAGGGCGAAGACGAGCCGGCCGGCCCGTCGCGCCAGCCGCGCCCCGACTGGCACGGCAAGAACCGCGACGACAAGGACGCCTACAAGGTCTTCTCGAAAGAGTTCGACGAAGAGATCGAGGCGCCCGATCTCTGCGACGCCGACGAGCTGACGCGGCTGCGCCAGAACCTCGACCAGCAGCTTTCGCATCTCCAGGGCGTGATTGCGCGGCTGGCAAACCGCCTGCAGCGGCGCCTGCTCGCGAAGCAGAACCGCTCGTGGGATTTCGATCTCGAAGAGGGCCTGCTCGACACGGCGCGGCTCGACCGCGTCGTCGTCAACCCGATGGACCCGCTCTCGTTCAAGCAGGAGAAGGACACCGAGTTCCGCGACACGGTCGTCTCCCTCTTGATCGACAATTCGGGCTCGATGCGCGGGCGGCCGATCTCGGTGGCGGCGATGAGCGCCGACATCCTCGCGCGCACGCTCGAGCGCTGCGCGGTCAAGGTCGAGATCCTGGGCTTCACGACGCGGGCGTGGAAGGGCGGCCAGGCGCGCGAGAAGTGGCTCGCCGCCGGCAAGCCGGCCAATCCGGGCCGGCTCAACGACCTGCGCCACATCGTCTACAAGGCCGCCGACACGCCGTGGCGCCGCGCGCGCAAGAATCTGGGCCTCATGCTGCGCGAAGGCATCCTGAAGGAGAACATCGACGGCGAGGCGCTGATGTGGGCGGCCAATCGCCTGATCGCGCGCACCGAGCAGCGGCGCATCCTGATGGTGATCTCCGACGGCGCGCCGGTCGACGACTCCACGCTCTCGGTCAATCCCGGCAACTATCTCGAGAAGCACCTGCGCGACGCGATCGACTACGTCGAGAACAACACGGCGATCGAATTGCTCGCGATCGGCATCGGCCACGACGTGACGCGCTATTACCGACGCGCCGTCACCATCGTCGACGCCGAGCAATTGGGCGGCACGATGATGGAGAAGCTCGCCGAGCTGTTCGACGAGCAGGACAGCGGCCCCCGCGCCAGCGCCGCCCGCCGCCGCACGCTGGTGAATTGAACCGCGCCCGGCACCTCCACTTCGTCTTTCTTTGGGACCGCAACACGGGCGGCCCGGCATTGCCGGAATGGCAAGCGCGCCTTAGGTGAGGCGTATCACAGACGCGCCGGCCGGCCCTGCCTAATGTGTGCCGGTGCCGCGCCGCCCCGAGGGCTGGGACGATCGCGTGGCCGAATTGCAACCCCGCGGCGGATAAAGGCGCCGCCGGGGAAACGGGCCCGGATATCGCCCGTATGAGCCTTCGGTTGTCGTTCGTTCCCGACGCTCCGGCGAAGGAGGGAGACATGCGCTTCGCGGAATCCCACGACGAGGCCTGCCGCTATTGCGGATCCACGCGCATCGTCGTCTGGCCGCCGAGCTCGGCCGGACGATGCGCCGGCTGCTCGGACGAGGTGCGCGCCTACGAAGCGCGGCTCGACCGGCTTGCCGAGCGCAGGCTCGGCCTGGCGCGCACGGCCTTCGCCGCGGCGGCGGCGGAGAAGCGTGCGGCGGAGCGCGCGCGGGCGCGCGCCGCGCGCCGCGTCGCGCTGCTCGAAACGGGCCGCGCCCGGCTCCGCCGCCTGCACGCGGCGCTGCTTAAGGCGCTGCCGCACCGCTCGCGCACCGCCCACAATTTTTGATTCCCCGGACCTAGGCCGCAGGCCCGCGCACGGGCGGAACCGTCTTGTCGCGCGTGACCATGAACGCACGCGCCTCGGCGATCAGCCACTCGCGGAACGCCACGGCGGCCGGGCGCTGCGCCTTTTCGGGCAGGCAGACGACGTAATAGTCGTAGCGCGCGCGCAGCATCGGCTCGCGGGTCAGCGGCACGAGTCGCGACGTCACGAGATCGTCGTGCACGAGGCTGTAGCGCGCGAGCGCGACGCCCTGCCCCTGCGCCGCCGCCTGCAGCATGAGATCGGCCTGGCTGAAGCGCAGGCCGGTCGAGGGCGGCGGGTTGGCGACGCCGGCATGCTCGAACCAGCTCCGCCAATCGGTGCCGCTCGCATCGCGGTTCACGGTGCTGTCGTAGATGAGCGGAAGCTGGGCGATGCGCTGGGCGTCGAGTTTGCCCGGCTCGGCCTTGAGCGAGGCCAGCAGCGCCGGCTCCGCCACCGGCAGCACATAGTCGTCCATGATGAAATCGACCTGATGCCCCGGATACCGCCCGGTGCCGAAGCGCAGCGCCAGATCGGCCTCGCTCGTGGTGAGATCGACGAGGCGGCCTTCGGCGTTCACCTGCACCTCGATGTCCGGGTGCTGCGCGTGGAAGCGCGTCATGCGGGGCATCAGCCAGCGCGCGGCGAACGAGGGCAGCACGCTGATGACGAGCGTGCGCGCCGCCTCGATCTCCTCGAGACCGGAAAATGCACGCGTGATCTCCGCCATCGCCCGGCCCATCGCGGCGGCGATCACGCCGCCACGCTGGGTCAGCTCGATCTGGCGCCCGCGGCGAACGAACAGCGGAAAACCCAACTCGTCCTCGAGCGCCCCGATGCGCTGCGACAGCGCGCTCTGCGTGACGTGCAACTCGTTGGCCGCCTTGGTGAAATTGAGGTGGCGCGCGGCCGATTCGAAGGCCCGGAGCGTGTCGAGCGAAGGCAGCCGTCGCATCTAGCGGCACCCATTAGCGGCGCTAATGGCAGAGGTTAGCAAATCTCGATTGTGCATCGCAGCGGCGTGCGCCATATCGGTCTCACACAAACGAAAACGAAACGAGGCGTACCGGCCGGGAAACTGCCGGAGCGTCTTCGAATGCAAGGACACCGGAGTTTCCCCGTGAGGATCGTGCGGCCCCGAGCCGCGCGAAGGAGAGACGCCTGCATGACCAAACCGAACAAACCGAGCTGGCGACGACTTTGATTCGCCGCGCGTGACGCGCGCGGCCACCGCAGCCGCCGGACGCGTCCACGTTCCAATCCGACCCACATAACCCGAAATCCCGACCGGCGCCACACGCACGTGCGCGCCGGCACCATCGGCATCTCCGCGCGCCGGCACAGCCGGCTGCGTGCGACGCCGCACGGAGACGATCATGTACGATTTCGTTCACGCCGCCGCCCGCGAGAATCCCGTCCAGATCGGCGACGGCTACGGCGAACCCTGCCGCCATTGCGGCTCGACGCTGATCATCATCGCGCCGCCGAGTTCGTCGGGGCGTTGCGCGGTCTGCTCGCCCGAGGCGCATGCCTGGGTCGAGCGCCTGAGAAACACGGTGCGACGCCCCACGACGGCCCTCCGCGCCGCCTGAACCCTCATCGCGCCGCGCCGCCCCGGCGCGCGCCAACATCGAGTGAAAGCCATGTACTCCTATTCCAAGGACCCCACTCGGAGCGCGGCGCTGGCCGCGGCCTCCTCCTACGCCCAGGCCAGATCGGCCCTGGCCGCCGCTTCCGCCTGGATGGCCGCGTCCTGGCTCGGCCGCGCCGCCACGGCGCTGCTGCGCGCGCGGCAAGAGCGTGTCGCCATCGACGAGCTGCGCGGCTGGGACGACCACATGCTGCGCGACATCGGCCTCGACCGGATGCACGTCGAGCCGGCCGTGCGCGGCCTCTATCGCCCGCAGCCGCAGGACGCCGAAATTCCGCGGCCGCCGCCCCAATCTTCTCGGTAGGAGGCGGCGATGCGGGAACCCTTCGTCTCCTTTGCTTCGCCGGGCCGCATGCACCTCGCGCTGCGGACCCGGGCGGCGAACGACAACGTACCGCCGGCGGCCATGGCGCCGCCGCGCCGCGCCGATGGCGGCGCCAGCACGCGCTGGCCGCTGATCAACCGGCTCGTGCTGCGCGCCGACGACGCCGGCGCTCGGGCGGCCAACGAGTTCGCGCCGGGCCCGGCGCGCAAGCTCCGGGCATGGCTCTGAACGCGATGGACACGATCATGACCGTGCCGGAACCGACGAGAATCGCCTACGCCGACGCCGCGGCTGCACTCCCCGCCCCGAGCACCGCGGCCGGCGCAGCGGAGGATGCGGGCTTGCCCTAGCCCGCATCGTCCGCGCGAGACGCCCGTCTCCTCCTCCCTCCCCAGGGCGTTTCGCGAATCCGAGGGCTGGGTCCGGTTGCGGTTCCTCCTGTCGCCACAGCCGGGCCCGGTCGCTCGACATTCGCCGGCCCGGATGCGCTCCCCGCCCCGAGCATCCGCGGCCGGCGCGTCGGCCGAACGGAGCACGCCCCTGCTCCGCGCGGCCGTGCGTGAGGCGCCCCCTCCTCCTGTCAGGGCGCTTCGCGGCCAAGCGAGCCGGGTCCGGCGCGGTTCTCCTGTCACCGCACCGGGCCCGGCCGTTCAGCCCAAACGCCGAACATTCGGCGAAGCGCAGCTTCGCCCGAAGCTCCGCCACTTGGCGGAGCGTCGCGGAGCGTCGCAGAGCGCCGCCGAACGTGGGCCGCGCCGCGCGCATGACGGCGAACGCCGGGCCCGCTTGCCAACGCACCGCGCCGCTTGTAACCCCGCTCCGGTCGGACAGGGCGGGAGGACGGCGATGGATCTGGGTCTCGGCGGCAAGCGCGTGCTGATCACTGGCGGCTCGCGCGGCATCGGTTTCGCCTGCGCGCGCGCCTTCCTCGGCGAGGGCGCCGACGTGACGATCGCCGCCCGCGACGCGGCGCGGCTCGCCGCGGCCAAGGCGGAGCTCGGCGCCCGCGCGCAGGGCAGGATCGAAACCGTCGCCATCGACATGGCGGCGCCCGGCGCCGCGGCGACGCTGGCCGCCGCGGTGCCCGACCTCGACATCCTCGTCAACAACGCCGGCGCGATCCCCGGCGGCGACATCCTCGCGATCGACGAAGCCAAGTGGCGCGCGGCCTGGGACTTGAAGGTGTTCGGCTACGTCAACCTCGCACGCGCGGCCTTCGCGCGCATGCGCGAGCGGAAGCGCGGCGTGATCGTCAACGTGATCGGCCTCGGCGGCGAGCGGCACAATTTCAACTACGTCGCCGGCGCCGCCGGCAATGCGAGCCTGATGTCGTTCACGCACGCGATGGGCGCCCACAGCACGGATCACGGCATCCGTGTCGTCGGCGTCAATCCCGGCCTCGTCGCCACCGAGCGCATGGAATTCCTGATGCGCACGCGCGCCAAGAACGAGCTCGGCGACGCCGAGCGCTGGAAAGAGCTGGTCGGCAAGCTCGACCTGCCGTTCGGCCGCCCGGCCTCGGCCGACGACGTGGCCAACGTCGTCGTGTTCCTGGCCTCGGACCGCGCCGGCTATATCAGCGGCGACGTCGTCCGCGTCGACGGCGGCGCGCTGCACCGCGGCCGCTGACAGCCAGCGCGCCGTTTTCGTGCCGCATTGGCGGGGCTATAACGCCGGGCGTGAACAAGAAGCCGGACAGAAGGAGACGTACGGGATGAGCTTCAGGGCGCTGCTGCTGGAGGAGAAAGAGGGCAAGGTTTCGGGCGCGGTCGCGGCGATCGACGACGCGAAGCTGCCGCCGGGCGACGTCACGGTCGCCGTCGACTATACGACGCTGAACTACAAGGACGGGCTCATCCTCGCCAACAAGGCGCGGCTGGTGCGGCAGTATCCGCACGTCCCCGGCATCGATTTCGCCGGCACCGTGAGCGAGTCGGGCAATCCCGGCTTCAAGCCCGGCGACAAGGTCGTGCTGAACGGCTGGGGCGTCGGCGAGCGCCACTGGGGCGGCATGGCCGAGAAGGCGCGCGTCAAGGGCGACTGGCTCGTGAAGCTGCCGGCGGCGATTTCCACCAAGCGCGCGATGGCCATCGGCACGGCCGGCTACACCGCGATGCTTTGCGTGATGGCGCTCGAGGACCACGGACTGAAACGGGACGCGCCGGTGCTGGTGACCGGCGCCGCCGGCGGCGTCGGCAGCGTCGCGACCGCGATCCTCGCCAAACTCGGCTACAACGTGACCGCGATGACCGGCCGCGCCGACCAGACCGACTATCTGAAATCGCTCGGCGCGTCGGCCGTCGTCGACCGCGCCGAATTCGCCAACGGGCCGGCGAAGCCGATGGATTCGACGCGCTGGGCCGGCGCGGTGGATACGGTCGGCGGCAAGGTGCTGGCCACGGTATTGACGCAGATGGCCTACGGCGCCTCGGTCGCCGCCTGCGGCAACGCGGCCGGCGCCGACCTGCCCACCACCGTGCTGCCGTTCATCCTGCGCGGCGTGAACCTGCTCGGCGTCGATTCGGTCATGTGCCCCGGCCCGCAGCGGAAGGAAGCCTGGGCCCGGCTCGCGCGCGACCTGCCGCTCGACAAGCTCGACGCGATGACGAGCACCGCGACGCTCGCCGACGCCCCGGCGCTGGCCGAGAAGATCCTGAAAGGCCAGGTGCGCGGGCGTACGGTGATCGAGGTGAAGGGGTGACTATGCGGCGCCCGGCTTCCAATCCGGCGGCGAATTCCGCTCGCCGCGCCGGAAAGCTTCGACGAAGGCCGCGAGGCCGTGTGAACCGCCGTTGACGAGCTTGCGCGCTCCGGCAAGATCGCCGCGCGCGAGGGCATTGCGAATCTTGCTTTCGGCGCGTTTCAGGAACGCGGCCATGATCCGGCCTGCCTGGACAGGATCATTGGCAACCTCCGGGCTGGCTTCCAGCGCGATGCCGAGCCGGGCGCCGATGTCGCGGTAGTTTGCTCGACCCGTAAGCTGCACGTAGCCGCGTCCCTTGAAGCGGGCACCGTCGCCGGGCTGCGTGTTGCCGATGTCTGTACGGCCGTCGTAGAGCGCGAAAGGCGGGCCGCCGGGCGCGGTATTGAACTTCGAGACGAACTCGTCGATCGGCTTGAACACGCCCGTCTCGACGAGAATCGTCGCGACCGACATGAGGAACATCGGACGGTCCAGCAGTGCGAATTCGCCGAGACCCGCGATCACATGCGGAAGATTTGCGGCGATGTTTGCCCGCGGCGTCTGCGGGCACATCACGATCGCCAGTTCGGCGGGTGTCATGTGGGCAGCGATGAATCGTCAACGATCGCCGACGACGATCCACCGATCGTCTTTGGGGATGAGTTCCGTGCCGTCGGGATCGAATGACTTGCAGTCGATCCAATCCACCGCCGCGCGTGCTCTGTATCGAACCGCATATCCGTCAGCGACGAGGTCGGCTACGGCGGCTTCCAATCTGTCGTGTCTGCAGACGTAGACTTTGATCTCGCTGGGCATGGCGGCCGTTGTCCTGTTACGTCTTCACTTCTGAAGAGCATCGAACAATTCGTCGATCACAATGGGAAATCCGCCGTTGAGGCGAAGCCGAAACGTGGCGAGGTCCGGCACAGTCTCGTAGCGAGCACGGACCGCCTTGCTGTCCTTAAGGCTCGTCTTGTCAAAGAGCTGGGCGAGCTTTGTCTTGTCGAGCGAATTGTCCTTTGTGACCGCGGTGATGATCGCAGTAGCCTTTC
>JAEULD010000188.1 GCA_016792765.1 Candidatus Odyssella sp. | reverse complement strand
ACCGAGCCGGCCGCGCGGCCGACCGCGGTCATGCCCATCGCGCCGAACAGATAGGGCAGCAGGCCGCCCAGGATCAGGCCGATCACGACGTAGGGGTTGCTCAGAGCGAAATCGACCTTCACGTCCTTGAAGAACACCTTCAGGTCTTCGGTGTAGGCCGCGAACAGCACGAGGGCGCCGAGGCCGGCCGAGCCGATCGCGTAGCCCTTGGTGACGGCCTTGGTCGTGTTGCCGACCGCGTCGAGCGCGTCGGTGTTCTTGCGCACGTCCTTCGGCAGGCCCGACATCTCGGCGATGCCGCCGGCGTTGTCGGTGACCGGGCCGTAGGCGTCGAGCGCCACCACCACGCCGGCCAGCGCGAGCATCGCCGTCGTCGCGATCGCGATGCCGAACAGGCCCGCGAGCAGGTAGCACCCGATGATGCCGGCGCAGATCACGAGCGCCGGGATCGCGGTCGCCTCCATCGAGACGGCGAGGCCCTGGATCACGTTGGTGCCGTGTCCGGTCGTCGAGGCCTGCGCGATCGAGCGCACCGGGCGGTAGCCGGTACCGGTGTAGTACTCGGTCACCCAGACGATGAGGCCGGTGACGACGAGGCCGATCAGCGCGCAGATGAACAGGCTCGTGCCCGTGAAGGCCTTGCCGGCGACGGTGAGCTGCGTGCCGAAGCCGACGACCCAATAGGTGATGGGGACGAAGGCGATGGCCGAGAGCACCGCGGCCGCGATGAAGCCCTTGTAGAGGGCCTTCATGATCGCGTTGTCGGCGCCGAGGCGCACGAAGTAGGTGCTGATGACCGAGGTGACGATGCACGCCGCGCCGATCGCCAGCGGATAGAGCATCATCTTCTGGACCAGCACGGGGTCGGCCGAGAAGAAGATCGACGCCAGCACCATCGTGGCGACCGCCGTGACCGCGTAGGTCTCGAACAGGTCGGCGGCCATGCCTGCGCAGTCGCCGACGTTGTCGCCCACGTTGTCGGCGATGACGGCCGGGTTGCGCGGGTCGTCCTCGGGAATTCCCGCCTCGACCTTGCCGACGAGGTCGGCGCCGACGTCGGCGCCCTTGGTGAAGATGCCGCCGCCGAGACGGGCGAAGATCGAGATCAGCGAAGCGCCGAAGCCGAGCGCGACGAGCGAGTCGACGATCGCGCGGCCTTGCGCCTTGTCGGCGAAGCTCAGGCCGAGGACGGAGGTGAGGATGTAGTAGTAGACGGCGACGCCGAGCAGCGCCAAGCCGGCGACGAGCATGCCGGTGACGGCGCCCGCCTTGAACGAGATGTCGAGGCCCTTGGCGAGGCTCTCCATCGCCGCCTGCGAGGTGCGCACGTTGGCGCGCACCGAGACGTTCATGCCGATGTAGCCGGCGGCCCCCGAGAGCACCGCGCCGATGACGAAGCCGAGCGCCGGCTTCCAGCCGAGGAAGATCCCCAGCAGTACCGTGACCACGACGCCGACCATCGCGATCGTCGTGTACTGGCGATTGAGATAGGCGCGCGCGCCTTCCTGGATCGCGGCGGCGATTTCCTGCATGCGCTGCGAGCCGGCGCTCGAGGCGAGCACCGCCCGGCTCGTGACGATGCCGTAGAGAATGGCGAGCACCCCGCACGCCAACACGAACCAGATCACCGCTGTCATTTTCGATTGTTCCTTGAGAGCCTAGAACGCGAACATGCGCCGCGCGGACACGCGGCGGGCCGGCGACCTCGTCGGTCCGGCACGCAAGGCGTCCTCTCCCCTCGCGGGCGGCGCAAAGCGGCGCGGAACTTAGTCAAAAGCCTGATAGGGCGCAACAAATCCGTTTGCGGCAATTTGCGCGCGGAAAGCGGGCCTCGGCGGCCGCGCCGCTCGCTTCCCGTCGCCGGCATGGGCGGGAGGGAGGCTGCGTCCTAGAAATGCTGCCAGCCGCCGGTCCGGATCGGTACTTCGCCGCCCTCGGGCCCCAGCACGCGCACGCCGGCGCCGGGAACGATGCGGCCGATGCGGGCGACCGGAACGCCGGTCTTGCGCGCGGCCGCCCGCAGCCCCGCCTCGGCCGACAGCGGCGCCGCGAACAGCAGCTCGTAATCGTCGCCGCCGGTGAGGCGCGCGAGCGTGTGGCGCTCGCCGGCCTGCTGGGCCGCCGGCGAGGCCGGAACGGCGGTGAGGTCGATCTCGGCGCCGCAGCCCGAGGCCGCGCAGATATGGCCGAGATCGGCCACCAGGCCGTCGGAAACGTCCATCGCCGCATGCGCCAGCGGCGCGATCGCCCGGCCGAGCGCCAGGCGCGGCTCGGGCAGAAGGTAGCGCCCGGCGAGGAAGCGCCGATGCCGCGCCGCGAGCCGGGGCAGCCGGCCCTTCAGCGCCAGGAGGCCGAGCGCCGCATCGCCGATCGTCCCCGAAACGAAGACGAGGTCGCCGCGCCGCGCGCCGCCGCGCAGCAGCGGCCGCCCCGCCGGGGCCTCGCCGATGGCGGTGATCGAGATCGTCGGCGGCCCCGGCGTGCGCGTCAGGTCGCCGCCCAGCAGCGGGATGCCGAACTCTTTCTGGTCGGCGCCGAGGCCGGCGGCGAAGCGTGCGAGCCATGCCGCCTTGGTCTCGGCGGGCAGCACCAGAGCGAGCAGGTAGCCGAGCGGCCGCGCGCCCTTGGCCGCGAGGTCCGACAGGTTCACCCGCAGCGCCTTGCGCGCGACGAGATCCGGCGGATCGTCGCGGAACGTGTGCACGCCGACGACGATCGCGTCGGTCTTGTAGACGAGCCGCCGGCCGGCGCGCGGCGCGAGCCAGGCAAGGTCGTCGCGCAGGCCGTACGAGCCGGGATGGGTCGCGAGCGGGCGGAAATAGCGGGCGATCGCCGCGAACTCGCCGGGCATGCCGCCGCGCGCGGCCATCGCTCAGCCGCCCTGGGGCGGCGGCTCGGACGGCGGGGCGCCGGCCATTTCCTCCGGCCGCAGCACGCGCGCCAGCTTGTCGAGCACGCCGTTGACGAAGCCGGGCTCGCGGCCCTCGTAGAACGCGTTGGCGACGCCGACATATTCCGCGATGGCGACGCGCGCCGGCGTCTCGGCGCGCGCGAACAGCTCGTAGGCGCCGGCGCGCAGCAGCGCGCGCAGCACGCGGTCCATGCGCTCGAGCGACCAGCCGGCGGCGAGCGCCGATCCCACCATCTCGTCGAGCTCGGCGCGCCGCTCCGAGGCGCCGCGCACGATCGCGGCGAACAGTTCGCGGTCGGTGTCGCCGATCGTCTCCTCGGCCTCGTCTCCGGGATGCGGCTCGATGCGGTGCGCGACGAACTCGCGCAGCACGCGGTCGGGCGAGGACCCGGTGAGCTCGATCTGATAGAGCGCCTGCACCGCCGCGAGTCGCGCGGCTCCGCGCCGCTGGGCCTTCGGCGAGCGGTGCGGCTCGCGCGCGGCGCTGCGCTGGTTCATGCGCGGTTGCCGCCGAGGAAGCGGCTTTTCAGCTCGATCATGCGCAGGCACGCCGCCGCCGCGTCGCCGCCCTTGTCGAGCTGCTTCGGGTCGGCGCGCTCGATCGCCTGCGCCTCCGTCTCGCAGGTGAGGATGCCGTAGCCGATGGCCATGTTGTGCTCCATCGTCAGCGCCATCAGCCCGCGCGCGCTTTCGGCGCAGACGTATTCGTAGTGGCTGGTGGCGCCGCGGATCACGCAGCCGAGCGCCACGAAGCCGTCGTACATGTTCATCGCGAACTTGATCGCGCCCGGAAGCTCGAACGAGCCCGGCACCGAGAGGCGCTCGTACTTGACGCCCGACTGGTCGAGCACGGCGATGGCGCCCCTCACCATCATGTCGGTGATGTTCTCGTGGAACCGCGCCTCGAGGATCAGGACCTTGCCCTTGAGCTTCGGGATCGTGCGCGTCGTCGGCCGGCCTTTGGTCGCCATCAGGAGTCTCCCACCGGTATGGGCCGGCGCTCGACGACGCGCAGGCCGTATCCTTCGAGGCCGACGATCGTGCGGCTGCTGTTGGTGAGCAGCACCATGTCGTGGACGCCGAGATCGAGCAGGATCTGCGCGCCCACGCCGTAGTCGCGCAGTGCCGGGTCATGGCCTTGCGCCGGATCGTCGCCGCCTTCGGGCTTGCGCATGCTGTCGGACAGCGACGAGACCCAGGGCTCGCGGATCAGGACGATGACCCCGCGGCCCTCCTTGCCGATCAGGCGCATGCTGGCCTGCAGCTCGCCGACATGGCTGTCGCGCTTGTCGCCGAGCAGGTCGCGGAAGACCGAGAGCCGGTGCATGCGCACGAGCACCGGGCCCGGCGCGCGCAGATCGCCCTTCACCAGCGCGAGATGCTCGGCATAGGCCGCGCGGTTCACGTAGACGTAGGTGCGGTAGGTGCCGCCGTGGCGGCTCTCGAAGCTGCTCTCGATGATGCGCTCGACGATGCGGTCGTGGCGCCGGCGATAGGCGATGAGGTCGGCGATCGCCGCGATCTTGAGATTGTGGAGCTGCGCGAAGGCGACGAGGTCGGGCATGCGCGCCATCGTCCCGTCGTCGTTCATGATCTCGCAGATCACGCCCGAGGAATGCAGCCCGGCGAGGCGCGCGACGTCCACCGCCGCCTCGGTGTGGCCCGCGCGCACGAGCACGCCGCCCTCGCGCGCCATCAGCGGGAAGACGTGGCCGGGGATCACGATGTCGGACCGGCTTTTCGTGGGGTCGATCGCGACGGCGATCGTCCGCGCCCGGTCGGCGGCGGAGATGCCCGTGGTGACGCCCTCGCGCGCCTCGATCGAGACCGTGAACGCGGTGGCGTGGCGCGTCAGGTTGCGCCCGGCCATCAGCGGCAGGCCGAGCTCCTCGATGCGCTGCGGCGTCAGGGACAGGCAGATCAGGCCGCGGCCGTACTTGGCCATGAAGTTGATGGCGTTCGGCGTGGCCATCTGGGCCGGGATCACGAGGTCGCCCTCGTTCTCGCGATCTTCGTCGTCGACGAGGATGAACATCCGGCCGTTGCGGGCCTCTTCGATGATCTCCTCGATCGACGAAAGGTATGATCTGTAGGGCAAGGTCAGGTCCATGTTGCGCGCTCCGGCGCTCTCAGCCGCCGAGGCGTCCGGCGAGCTGGCGCTCTACATAGCGCGCCAGCATGTCCACTTCCATATTGAGCCGCCGTCCTGCGTCCATTCCGCCGAACGTCGTGTGCGCGGCGGTATGGCCGATGATGTTGATGCCGAAGCGCCCGGACTGCACGTCGTTGACCGTCAGCGAAACGCCTTCCAGCGAAACCGAGCCTTTGGAAGCCACGAAGCGCGCCAGCGCCGCCGGCAGCTCGATCTCGAAGCGGATGCTGCCGCCCTCCGCCCGGCGCGAGAGCACGCGCACGACGGCGTCGACGTGGCCGCTGACGAGGTGGCCGCCGATCTCGTCGCCGGCGCGCAGCGAGCGCTCGAGATTGACCGGCGTTCCGGCGCCCCATTCGCCGAGCGTGGTGCGCGCGAGCGTCTCGGCCGAGGCCTCGACCGCGAACCAGCCCGGCCCCTTCTCGACGACGGTGAGGCACGGGCCCGAGCACGCGATCGACGCGCCGAGCGCGACGCCGGCCATGTCGAACGAAGTCGCGATCTCGAACCGGCGGTCGCGCCCCGCGCCCTCGGCGCGGACCGCGCGAACCTTGCCGATGTCGGTGATAATGCCGGTGAACACGAGGCGCTACTCCGCAGCGGCGCCGAGCCGGCGTGCCGCTCGTTTGCGCAGGCCGGCCGAGCGCTTGCCGCGATGTGCCGCCATGTAAGCACGCAGCACCGCATTGATCTCGGTCTGATAGCCGCGCTTCAGGCGGAACCAGGAGAGCAGGTCCGCATCGAGCCGCAGCGTCACGGGGCGCTTGCGCAGCGGAGCAACGATTCGCGCATTGCGCCAGAACGCGGCGTCCGTGTTGCGCGCGTCGGGATCGCCCTCGATGCCGCGCTGGATGTCTTCGTCGGTCATTGCGTCGAAGCGACCCAAGTCATCGCCGCGGCGCGGCGCCTCTCGCTTCCCAGTATATCGCTTCCTCATGCCGTTTCGCCTTTCGCGCGGAGACGATGCGCCGATGCCCGCCGTGATCGACATAGATGACGACGAGAACCCGGTCCCGGTACAGGCCCATCGCAAAGATCCGCTCCTCGCCGTAATCCTCGCGGTCGTCGATCTGCTCGAAGGTGTACTGCTCGAAG
>JAEULD010000149.1 GCA_016792765.1 Candidatus Odyssella sp. | reverse complement strand
GGCCTCACGAACTCCGGCGTCGTCAACGCCGCCGCGAACCGCCGCGCGTTCCGCATCGTCGACGAGCCGCTCTCGACGATGATCCGCTACCTCTCGGTCTACGCCCGCGAGCAGGCCTATTGCCACACCTCGCCGGCGCTGGTCGCCAATCTCGAGCGCTACTGGAAGGCGCACGAGCGCAAGGTGAAGGCGTAAAGCCTCGAGCGCGCCGCCCTCGCCCCAGCTTCCATATCGCGATAAGTCCGTAGGGGCGGGTCTCCGACCCGCCCGTGCCGACGCGCAACGTGCGCTCCACCACGGCCGTCCGCGTCAACGCCGAGAAGGCACTTGTCGCCTCCCTGTCGCCGGAAGCACGGGCGGGTCGGAGACCCGCCCCTACGGTGTCAACGGCATCGAGACATGCCCGGCCCCTTGCCCTCGTTGAATGCGGACGGTGCGCCCGCTACGTTCGGGCCTGCTCACGTCCTGTCACCCCGATGCAAGACCTTCTGACGCTCGGCGGCGCGCTCGCCGCGCACGCGCATGTGAAACCCGATACGGTCGGCGTGCGCGACCTCGAGCGCGCGATGACGTTCCGCGACTGGAACCGGCGGGCCTGCCGGCTCGCCAACGCGCTGCTGGGGCTCGGCCTCGCGAAAGGCGAGCGCGTCGCGGTGCTCGCCTACAATTGCGTCGAATGGGCCGAAATCTACGCCGCCACCGCCAAGGCCGGGCTCGTCGCCGTGCCGATCAATTTCCGCCTGGTGGGAGCCGAGATCGGCTACATCGTCGAGAATGCGGGCGCGTCCGCGCTGATCGTGCAGGACGAATTGGCGGGCGCGATCGAGGAGATTCGCGGAACGCTGCCCGTGCCGGCGTCGCGCGTCATCCACTTCGGCGCGCAGCCGTGCCCGGCCGGCTATCGCGACTACGAGACGCTTCTCGCGAAGGCCGGCGACCGCGAGCCGGCCGTGGCGGTCGGGACCACGGACCCGTGGATGCTGATGTACACCTCGGGCACCACCGGCCGCCCGAAGGGCGCCATCCGCAGCCACCGCGCCAACACGCTGCTCTCGCTCGTCACCGAGATCGAGCTCGGCATCCGGCGGGAAGACAGCGCGCTGCTGGTCATGCCGATGTGCCACGCGAATTCGCTCTATTTCTTCGGCTCGTTCAGCTATTGCGGCGGCGCGGTGACGATCTATTCGCGCAAGAGCTTCGATCCCGAGCATTGCCTGAGGACGCTGGCCGACACGCGCTCCTCGTTCACCTCGCTGGTGCCGACGCATTACATCATGATGCTCGGCCTGCCGGCCGCGGTGCGCGAGCGCTGCGACAGCGACGCGGTGACCAAGCTGATGATCTCCTCGGCGCCGGCGCGGCCCGACACCAAGCGCGCGGTGATGGAGATGTTCCGCAATTCCGGCCTGTTCGAGCTTTACGGCTCGACCGAGGCCGGCTGGGTGACGATGCTGCACCCGCACGAGCAGTTCACGAAACTGGGCTCGGTCGGGCGCGAATGCGTGGGCTCGGCGCCGATCCGGATTCTCGACGACGCCGGCAACGCGGTACCCGACGGCCGGCCGGGCGAGCTGTTCTCGTGCAATCCCTACACCTTCGACGGCTATTGGAAGCTACCGCAGCAGACCGCCGAGGCGTTCCGCGGCGATTACTGCTCGGTCGGCGACATGGCCCGGCGCGACGCGGACGGCTACATCTGGCTCGTCGACCGCAAGAAGAACATGATCATCTCGGGCGGCGAGAACGTGTATCCGTCGGAGGTCGAGGCCGTGGTCGGCGCCTGCCCGAAGGTGAAGGACGTGGCCGTGATCGGCCTGCCCGACCCGAAATGGGGCGAACGCGTGCACGCGGTCGTGATCCTGCACGACGGTGCCGCCGCCAGCGAGGCCGAGCTGGCCGACTGGTGCAAGGACCGCATCGCCGGCTACAAGCGCCCGCGCTCGTTTTCGTTCGTCGCCGAGCACGACATGCCGCGCACGGCGACGGGCAAGATCCTGCATCGCGTGCTGCGCCAGCGCCTCGGCGCCCCGTGAACTTCGAAAGCCCGGCGCCGCGCGGCGGCCGGCGGAGGACGAACATGGCGGACACCGTCGATCTCAACAGCACGCCCGACAGCTGCGCCGAATGGATCGCGCGCTTCCTCGAGGCGCGCGGCGTCGACCGCGTGTTCGGCCTGCAGGGCGGCCACATCCAGCCGATCTGGGACCATGTCGCGCGGCTCGGCATCCGCATCGTCGACGTGCGCGACGAGGGCGCCGCCGTGCACATGGCCCACGCGCACGCCGAGCTCACCGGCGCGCTCGGCGTGGCGATGGTGACGGCCGGACCGGGCGTCACCAACACGGTGACGGCGATGGCCAACGCCTCGCTGGCGCGCGTCCCGGTGCTGCTGATCGGCGGCTGCACCTCGCGCCCGCAGGCGAACATGGGCCCGCTGCAGGACATTCCGCATGTCGACATCCTGCGCCCGGTCTGCCGCCAGTCGCGCACCTTGCGCGTCGCCGACCAGGTCGTGCGCGAGCTCGACGAGGCGGTGTCGCGCGCGTTCGGCGACCTGGGCGAGCCGGGGCCGGCCTATGTCGAGATTCCGACCGACGTGCTGCGGACGCAGGTGGCGCCCGCGCTCGTGCTCGACGACTGGATGCGCGCGAAGCCCGTGCGCCGCATTGCGCCCGATCCGGCGGCGGTGGCCGCGGCGGTCGACGCGCTGTGGAGCGCCAAGCGGCCGCTGGTGATGACCGGGCGCGGCGCGCGCGGCGCCGAGAAGGAGCTCGCGCGACTGCTCGACGCCTGCGGCGCCGTCTATCTCGACACGCAGGAGAGCCGCGGGCTGGTGCCGGCCGCGCACCCGGCCGTGGTCGGCGCGATGCGTGCGGCGGCGATGACCGAGGCCGACGCGGTGCTGGTGATCGGCCGCAAGCTCGACTACCAGATGGGCTACGGCTCGCCGGCGGTGTTTCCGAACGCCCGCTTCTTGCGCCTGGCCGATACGGCCGGCGAACTGGTCGACAACCGGCGCGGCGATCCCGAGCTGCTGGCGACGCCGAGCCTCGCGCTCGCCGCTATCGTCGAGGCCGCCGGCAACCGCCCGCCGCGCGTCGACCGGGCGTGGACCGAGGGGCTGCGCCGCCGCCACCTCCAGCGCTCCGCGGGCGGGGCGAAGATCGCCGCTGGCGCGGACGGCAAGATCCATCCCGCCGCGATCTTCGACGCGATCAAGCAAGTCGCCGACGGCGACTACATCGCCGTCGCCGACGGCGGCGATCTCCTGAGCTTCGCGCGCGTCGGCCTCGAGGCGCGTACCTACATGGACGCGGGCGCCTTCGGCTGCCTCGGCGTCGGCGTGCCGTTCGCGATCGCGGCGGCGCTGGCCTTTCCCGGGCGGCAGGTGATCTCGGTGAACGGCGACGGCGCGTTCGGCATCAACGCGATGGAGATCGACACCGCGGTCCGGCACGGCGCCAAGGCGGTGTTCGTCGTCTCCAACAACGCGGCCTGGAACATCGAGCGCTTCGACCAGGAGACGAATTACGGCGGCCGCGTCGTCGGCACGGTGCTGCGCCATTCCGACTACGCCGCGATGGCGCGGGCACTCGGCGCGCACGGCGAGCGCGTGGAGAAGCCGCAGGACCTCGCCGGCGCGCTCGCGCGGGCGCTGGCCAATGCCCCGGCGCTGGTCGATGTCGTGACGTCGCAAACCGTCGTGTCGTCGGACGCGCGCAAGGGCTTGGGCTTCGTGCCCGACTACCAGGCGCTCACCGCCTGGGACGACGCCGAGCGCAAGCGGCGCGAACCGGGCTAGAGCGTACCCCGATTCGATGCGGTGAGCGCCGTGTAGGGGCGCG
>JAEULD010000129.1 GCA_016792765.1 Candidatus Odyssella sp. | reverse complement strand
ACCTCTTGCCCGCGTTGCCATGACCCAGACCGTCCGCCTCGATCTCGCCAAGCGCACGCGCCTCAAGGCGCTCATCGCCACCAAATCCGTGCTCACCGGCGGCGACTTCAAGCTCGCCTCGGGCGGCAAGAGCAGCGTGTTCTTCGACATGAAGATGACGCTGCTCGATCCCGAGGGGCTCAACCTCGTTGCCGACCTCATGCTGCAATTGCTCGAGCACGAGAAGTTCGACGCGATCGGCGGGCTGGTGCTCGGCGCCTGCCCCATCGTCGACGCGGTCACGCTCAAGGCCTTTCCGGCCCGCCGCATCAGCGGCTTCTACGTGCGCAAGGAGCCCAAGGAGCGCGGCACCAACAAGATGATCGAGGGGCCGCTGGCGCCCGGCGCGGCCTGCGTCATGGTCGAGGACGTGACCACGCAGGGCAGCTCGGTCCTGAAAGCCGTGCAGGAGGCGCGCGCGATCGGCTGCACGGTGGCCACGGTCGTCACCTGCGTCGATCGCCAGCAGGGCGCGCGCGATCGGCTCGCGGCGGAAGGCATCGCGCTCAAGCCGCTGTTTACGATGGACGAATTCAAGTAATTGATCATAATGGCGAAAGAGGGGGCACGCCCTCCTCTGGATGATTGCCGGCGGAGCTTCGAGAGAATTCGCGGCGATTTCCGGCCGGCACTCCTTTCGCGCTCGTGCGTTTGTTGCTCGATGTTCGGCAGGGAAGGCATGTCGCAAGTGCTGATCACCTGCCCCGTGACCGGCCGCCCGGTCTACACCGGCCTCAACTACGAGTGGCCGTCGTTCGAAAGCGCCGATCTGCCGGCGCAGTCGCTGAAATGCCCGCTCTGCGGCAAGGTCCACGAATGGGCCAAGAACGACGCTTACTTGCGCGCCGACGGCGCCTGCTGATCGGCCGCCACAACCGTCCGGCCGGGTCAAGACACGGTTAACGGCGGTCTTCGAAAAATCGTAAAAATACTTGAGAAACTTGGTAAAACCGTTGGCGCGGCCGCGCATTTGCGGTAGACTGGTTGTATAAGTCATAGCGCATCGGGCAAGGGATGCCGCTCTCGGTCGTCGCCATCGCGCCCGCCGCGCCGGATTGGATATCGCCGCGGTGATTGGCCCACGCAAGTTTCGCACCTGCCGCGCGCTGCCGCTCATGGCGGCCGCCGGCGTCGCACTGCTCGCGCTCGGCGCGTGCAGCGAGAACCGCCCGTTCGAGCGCGAGAGCGCCGGCGCGCAGACGAAGCTCGCCGTTCCCGCATCGCTGACGCCGCCCATCGCCGTGCGCGGCATCGACGGCGCGCCGGACGAGTGGAAGCTGGCCGAGCGCGTCGCGGAAGCGCTGCGCTCGCGCGATATTCCCGCCAGCGCCGCGCTGCGCACCCGATCGGCCTACGTGCTGAAGGGCGAAATGCGGCCCGGCGCCGAGCGCCACGGCCGCAGCCGCGTCGAAGTCGTCTGGAACCTCTACGACGGCGTCGGCAAGAAGGTCGGCGAAGTCACGCAGATGGCGGCGGTGCCCGGCGCCGTCTTCAAGACGCCGAACGAGGGCGTGATCGCGGCAATGGCCGACGCCGCGGCCGAAAGCATCGCGCCGCTGGTTCCGTCGAGCTCGTTGGAACTCGCCGACGGCACGGAAACCGGCGAGCGCAAGCCCAACGACCGCGCGCAGATCGAAGACCGCGATCGCGTCACCGGAGTCGGCAAGATGCCGACGACGAGCGGCGTCGCGCGCAATCTGCTCGCGCCGCCGAAACGCGACGGGAAAGCGACGAGAGCCGAGACGGGGCCGGCGCGGCCCGCGCCGCGGACGACTGCGCCGAACGCCGCCGCGCCGAAAGCGGCACCGACGCCGGCCGTGCGCAACGCCGCGGCGCCGTCCGCGCCCCCGCCGGCCGATGGCAAGGCGATCACCGCGGTCGGGCGCTATCAGGGCGAAAGCGCGCTCTCGCGCAACCTCCTGCGTCCCGATGCCGATGCGGCGAAGCCGCTGCCGCGGCCGCAGCGGGCCACGCCGCAACCGGCGACGCCCGCGGCCGCGCCGCCCGTGCAGCCGGCGACGCGCGAGAACCCCGAGGCGGAAGAAAGCCTGAGCCTCAGCGCCCTGCCCGAGCCCGCCGCGGATACGCGGCGCGCGCCGACCCGCGTCGCGCCGCAGCAGCACGCCGAAGCGCCGGCGACGCGCGCCGACGTCGCCGAGCGTCCGCGCCCGGTCGCCGAAAGCCCGGCGCCGCGCCGCGAAACGGCGCCGGACCGGCAGCCAGGGCCCGTGCAATATGCCGAGCGTCCGTCGCGCGGGAACTTCCAGTTTTGGATCCAGGTCGGCTCGCACAAGGACGAAGCCATCGCGCGCGCCGAGTGGCAGAAAATCCAGAGCGGCGCGCAGGCGGTCCTCGCGAACGCCGGCAACCGCATCCAGCGCGCCGATCTCGGTGCCCGCGGCGTCTATTTCCGCATCCAGGTCGGCCCGTTCGCCTCGCAGGGCGAGGCCGGCCAGTTCTGCGCCCAGCTCCGCGCACGCTCGGTCGAGTGCTTCCTGGCGCCGCCCGAGCGGGCCGCCGCGTCCGTGCGCCCGCCCGAAGAGGCGCCCGCGAAGCCGGCGGCCGTCGCGCCGCAACCGAAGCCCGCCGCGAAGGCGGCAGAGCCGAAGCCCGTCGCCAAGCCGGCCGAACCGAAACCGGTGGCCAAGCCCGCCGAGCCGGCACCCGCCGCCAAGCCGCCGGACGCGAAGCCGATCGCCAAGCCGGCGGAAGCGAAGCCGGCGCCGGCCGAACGGCCGCGCGAGGCGGCGGCGGCGCCGAAGAAGCCGGAGGCCGAAGCGCCCGCACTGCCCGAGCAGAAGCCCGAGGCGAAGCCGCCGCGCAACGCCAGCGCCGAAAAGCCCGACGCGCCGCTCAGCACCGCGCCGGGCCTGCCGGGCGTGCTGGATTGATCGCGCGCGCCCAAGCGCGGCCGTTTCCGCGAAACCGGTGAACGCGGCCCGTCGCGCCGCTTGCGCGAGGGCAGCAAGGATGGTGTGAGACAGGCGCGGCGCGCGACGCCGCGCAACGGCACCTCCCCCGGCCTCATGTCCAACCGCATTGCCGCGCTCGGCCTGTTCGCGCTTCTCGGCGCCTCGTTCGGCGTGAGCCAGTTCATCCGCACGGCGCCGGCGGTGCTGGCGCCGGAGCTGCGGCGCGAGCTCGGCCTCGCGCCCGAAACGCTCGGCCTCGTCTTCGGCCTGTTCTTCGTGGCGTTCACGCTCGTGCACCTGCCGGTCGGCGCGCTGCTCGACCGCTACGGCCCGCGCCGCGTGATGGGCGCGATGCTGCTGCTCTCGGCGGGCGGCACGTTCGTGTTCGCGTCCGGCGAAGACGCGGGAATGATGATCGCCGGCCAAGTCCTGTCCGGCCTCGGCAGCTCGGTGGCGTTCGTGGGCGGCCTCGCCGTGATCGCGCGCCGGTATCCGCGCGAGCGCTTCGGACCGATGGCGTCGTGGCTCACCGCGATCGGCGGCATCGGCCCGATCCTGTCCGGCACGCCGTTCGCGGCGCTGGTCGAGGCGATCGGCTGGCGCGACGCCTGGCGCATCGGCGGCGCCGCGCTGGCGCTCGTGGCCCTTCTGATCCTCGCCCTCGTGCGCAATGCGCCGCCCGGCCATGCCGATCACGCGCGCGCGCCCGAGCGCCTGCGCGATACGCTCGGGGGCTTCGGCCCCATCCTCCGCACCCGCCAGGTGTGGGGCATCATCGCGCTCGCCTTCGCGGCCTTCGCGGTGCAGATCGCCGTCCGCGGCCTCTGGGGCGGGCCCTATCTCGCCGACATCGCCGGCTTCGGCGCGATCGCGCGCGGCAACCTGCTGCTGACGATGAGCGCGGCCGGAACGCTCGGCGCGATCGCGTTCGGCTGGCTCGAGCACCGCGGCGTCCCGCGACTCGCGCTGATCCTCTACGGAACGCTCACGGTGATCGGAACCTACGCGTTCCTCGCCGCCCTGCCGAGCCAGGGCGACACGGCGACGGCGCTGCTGTTCGCCTTCGTCGGGTTTTCCGGGCCCTACACGATCCTGCTGCTCGCGCACGCGCGCGCGCTGTTTCCCGACCATCTCACCGGGCGCGCGATCACCACCGTGAACGTCGCCAACTTCCTCGGCGTCTCGGTGATGCAGATCGTGCCCGGCTGGATCCTCGGGGCGTTTCCCGCGGTGGATGGGCACCCGCCCGAGATCGCCTACCGGACGATGTTCGGCGTGCTCGCCGCGACCTTGGCGGTGGCGCTCCTCGCCTTTCTCCGCTGGGGCGCGCGCGGCCGCAGGTGAAACATCCGTCTCCCCGCGTCGCCGCGGCCCTGTTAGGGTCGGCGCGCGCAGCGAGGGGAGGGCGGGGATGGCCTATTGGCTGGTGAAAGACGAGCCGGACAGCTGGTCCTACGCGATGCATGCCAAGGAGGGCACGGCGTCGTGGGACGGCGTGCGCAACTACCAGGCCGCCAACAATCTCCGCGCGATGCGCAAGGGCGACCGCGCGTTCTTCTACCACTCCGTCACCGAGAAGCGCCTCGCCGGCGTGCTCGAGGTCGCGCGCGAGGCCTATCCGGACCCCACCGACAAAGACAAGAAGAACTGGGTCGCCGTCGATTTCCGGGCGGTGATGCCGATCGACACGCCGGTGACGCTCGAGGACATCAAGAAGGAGCCGCGCCTGAAAGACCTCGCGCTCGTCCGCCACTCGCGCCTGTCGGTGATGCCGGTGAAGCCCGAGGAGTGGAAGCTGCTCTGCAAGATGGCCGGCATCGCGGCCTGACGCAGCGCCTCATTCCGGCGGCCGCGCGATCTCCACGCCGTGGCCGGCCGCGATGGCGGTCAGCATCTCCGGCGCGAGCGCGCCGCGCGCCCCGGCCGCGGCGAATGCCTCAAAGCATCGCTCCAGCGCGGCGCCGGGCGTGCAGATGACCAGGGCGCGTGCCGGCGTGCCGCCGGCATTGCGGAAGCTGTGGAAGCGCCCGCGCGGCAGGAAAACGAAGCCGCCCGCGCCGATTCGATGCGCGCCGGCCTCGCCGTCGATGGCAATGTCTCCGGCCAGCACGTACATGGCCTCGTCCTCGGCCTCGTGGCGGTGCGGCGGCACGCCGTAGCCGACCGGAATCGACTGCTCGAACACGCTGAACCGGCCGCCGGTATCGGCGCTGGTCGCCTTGTAGACGGCGGGCGCGCCGAGCACGTCGACAACGGGGCCGGCGCCGGCGGCGAGAACGATCGTCTCTTTCGGGATCTGCATGAGGCTCTCCTCGATGGGGGTCGCGTTTCGACCGCTGGCATAAGCCCGGCGCCGCCGCTTGATTAGCCGCCGCCGCGCAAACATACTGTTCGCGAAATTGGACAATATTGGCGATGCCTTCGGTCAATGAGATGGTGGCGTTCGCGCGCGTCGTGGAAGCGCAGAGCTTCTCGGGCGCCGCCGAGCGGCTCGGCACCTCGAAATCCTCGGTCAGCGCGCAGGTTCGCCGGCTCGAAAGCCGCCTCGGCGTGCGTCTTCTCCACCGCACGACGCGCCGGCTTGCCCTCACCGAAGCCGGTGCCGCGTGCTACCGGCATTGCGCGCGCCTTCTCGACGAGGCCGAAGCGGCCGAGCAGGCGGCGGGGGCGTTCCACGCCGAGCCGCGCGGCACGCTGCGCATCTCCGCGCCCGACACGTTCGGCTGGATGCATGTGGCGCCGGCGCTGGGCGATTTCACCGCGCGCTACCCGGGCATCGCGATCGACCTGTCGCTCACCTCGAAGCACGTCGACCTCATCGAGGAGCGATTCGATCTCGCGATCCGCATCGGCGCCCTGCCCGATTCGAGCCACGTGGTGCGGCGGCTCGCGCAGTCGCGGCTCGTCATCTGCGCGGCGCCCGAATACCTCAAGCGGCGCGGCACACCGCGCGATCCCGGCGCGCTGGCGGCGCACGATTGCCTGCGCTTCGCGCCGCTCGGGCGGGGCACGCTCTGGCAATTGCGTGGACCCGGGGGACCGTTTCGCGTGCCGATCGGCGGCGGCTTCGTCACGAACAGCGGCGAGGTGCTGCGCGCCGCGGCGTTGGGCGGGCTCGGGCTCGGCCTGATGCCCGTCTGGATGGTCGGCGATGCGCTGCGTCAGGGTGCGCTCGTGCCGGTGCTGGAGCGTTGGGCGCCGCAGCCGGTGCCGATCCAGGCCGTCTATCCCGGCAACCGCCTGACCGCCTCGAAGGTGCGCGTGTTCGTCGATCATCTCGCCCGGCGCTTCGGCGCCACGCCCTATTGGGAGCGCGGCTTCGAACTCGGCGCCCCTCGGCGCAGGTGATATGGCGGCGGCAAGGCGCTAGATTATGCCTGCCCCTCACCCGCAGCCGATACCCATGGACCATCAGTTCGACGACGCCGCGCTCGAGTATCACCGGCTGCCGCAGCCGGGGAAAATCTCGGTCACGCCGACCAAGCCGCTGACGACGCAGCGCGACCTGGCGCTCGCCTATTCGCCGGGCGTCGCCGCCGCCTGCCGCGCGATCGCCGCGGATCCGAAGCAGGCATTCGATCTCACCGCGCGCGGCAATCTCGTCGCCGTCGTCACCAACGGCACGGCCGTGCTCGGCCTCGGCAATATCGGCCCGCTCGCCGGCAAGCCGGTGATGGAGGGCAAGGCCTGCCTGTTCAAGAAATTCGCCGGCATCGACGTGTTCGACCTCGAGCTCGCCGAGCAGAATCCCGACAAGCTCGTCGACATCATCGCGGCGCTCGAGCCCACCTTCGGCGGCATCAATCTCGAAGACATCAAGGCGCCCGAGTGCTTCGAGATCGAGCGCAAGCTGCGCGCGCGCATGAAGATCCCGGTGTTCCACGACGACCAGCACGGCACCGCGATCATCGTCGCCGCCGCGCTGATGAACGGATTGAACGTCGTCGGCAAGGATCTGAAATCGGTGAAGTTCGTCGTCTCGGGCGCCGGCGCCGCGGCGCTGGCCTGCCTCGACCTGCTCGTGGCGCTCGGCCTGCCGGTCGCGAACATCACGGTCACCGACATCAAGGGCGTGGTCTATGCCGGCCGCGTCGAGGAGATGGACCCGATCAAGGCGCGTTACGCGAAAGAGACGCCGGCGCGCACGCTGGCCGAAATCATCCCCGGCGCCGACGTCTTCCTCGGCCTCTCGGCCGGCGGCGTGCTGAAGGCCGACATGGTCAAGACGATGGCGCCGCGGCCGCTGATCTTCGCGCTCGCCAATCCGGTGCCCGAGATCATGCCCGAGGCGGCGAAGGCGGCGCGGCCCGACGCGATTCTCGCCACCGGCCGGTCCGACTATCCGAACCAGGTCAACAACGTGCTGTGCTTCCCGTTCATCTTCCGCGGTGCGCTCGACGTGGGCGCCACGCAGGTGAACGAGGCGATGAAGGTGGCCGCGGTGCGCGCGATCGCGGCGCTCGCGCAGGCCGAGCAGTCCGACGTCGTCGCCTCGGCCTATGGCGGCGACGAAGAGCTTCGTTTCGGCCCGGATTACCTGATTCCGCGCCCGTTCGATCCGCGGCTCATCACCGAGATCGCGCCGGCCGTGGCCAAGGCCGCGATGGACAGCGGCGTGGCCGCGCGCCCGATCGCCGATCTCGACGCCTATCGCCAGCGCCTCGCGCAGTTCGTCTATCACTCCGGCATCGTGATGAAGCCGGTCTTCGCCGCGGCGAAAAAGGCGCCGAAGCGCATCATCTATGCCGAGGGCGAGGAAGAGCGCGTGCTGCGCGCGGTGCAGATCGTGAAGGACGAAGGGCTGGCGCAGCCGATCCTCGTCGGCCGGCCCGAGGTCGTGAAGAGCCGCATCGAACGCATGGGCCTGCGCATCCAGCCGGGGCGGGATTTCGAGCTGATCGATCCCAACAACGATCCGCGCTACCGCGAAGTGTGGAGCGAGTATCACCAGATCATGGAGCGCAAGGGCGTGCGCCGCGACGATGCGAAGGCCGCGATCCTGCGCAGCTCCACGCTCATCGCCTGCATGATCCTGCGCCGCGGCGAGGCCGACGGCATGCTGTGCGGCACGTTCGGCCGCTACGCCGCGCACCTCGTGCACATCGAGAACGTGATCGGCAAGCGGCGCGGCGTCGCCGGCTTCGCGGCGATGAACCTGCTGCTGCTGCCCAAGCACACGGTTTTCCTCTGCGACACCTACGTCAACGCCGATCCCACGCCGGATCAGCTCGCGGAGATGACGATCCTCGCCGCTGAAGAGGTTCGCCGCTTCGGCTTCGCGCCGCGCGTGGCGCTGCTGTCGCACTCGAATTTCGGCTCGGCCGACACGCCCTCGGCGCGCAAGATGCGCCAGGCGCTGGCGCGCGTCGAGGCGCGGGCGGCCGAGCTCGATTTCGCGCTCGAGGTCGAGGGCGAGATGCACGCCGACGCCGCGCTCTCGCACGCCATTCTCGAGAAGGTGATGCCGCGCGGGCGCCTGAGCGCCGAGGCCAACCTGCTCATCATGCCGAACCTCGACGCGGCCAACATCGCGTTCAATCTGCTGAAGGTCACGACCGGGCAGGGCATCACGGTCGGGCCGATCCTGCTCGGCGCGGCCAAGCCCGCGCACATCCTGACGCCCACCTCCACCGTCCGCCGCATCGTCAACATGACCGCGCTCGCCGTCGTCGATGCGGGGGCGGGCCGGTGACGACGCAGCGCAAAAGCGCCGCTGCCGCGATTTCGCCCACAAGCGGTTGCGCATGAGCACGCCGACACCCTGGCGCATCTGCGCGCTGGACGATCTCGAGGCGACCGGCGCCAAGGAATTCGAGTACGGCAATCCGCGCCAGTATTGGGGCTTCGTGATCCGGGCGGGTGATGGCGTGCGCGCCTACGTCAATGCCTGTCCGCATGTCGGCCTGCCGCTCAATCTCTCCGGCGACCATTTCTTCGACACCGACGGGAAGCTGCTGCTGTGCCAGATGCATGGCGCGCTGTTCCGGCCCGACGACGGCTTCTGCGTCTCCGGCCCCTGCGAAGGCGAGGGCCTCAAGCGGCTGAACGTCGAGGTTCGCGACGGCGCCGTCTGGCTGTGTCCGTGAGGAAGCGCCCGACAGAATGGGCGCGCGCTTTTCTGCCGCCCCTTGCCGCCGCGATGGCGATCGCCGCGGGCGCGGCGCCGGCGCATGCGATATGGGACGGCGTGCGCTGGAACATGAGCGAGGCCGAAGTGCTGCGGGCCACGCGCGGCACCCGCGCCGAGGGCTGGGCCGGCCGCCGCGTGAAGCCCACGCGCCAGCCGGCGACGATGCTCAAGGACCGGGTCGAGGCCGAGCGCACGATCGGCGAGGTGCGCGTCCAGGCCGTCTTCTGGTTCGATCCGACGGGGCGGCTCTGGTCGGTGACCGAGGAGCCGGCCGAGGCCGACGGGCCGCAGGCCACCTGCGGCGCGCTCGAAGCGGCGCTCGTCGCCCGCCACGGCGAGAGCGACATCGTCACCGACAAGGGCGCGTTGCGCCACCTGATCTGGCGCGACGAGCGGCGGAAGACGCGCATCCACTTCCGCGAAGACGAGGGCGGCACCTGCGCGATCGAATACCGCGAGCTGCGCGGCCCGCTCGACCGTTAGAGCGAAGCCGGCTCGGCCTCCGCGTGGCGGCGAAGCCGGCGGTCGAGGCGCAGCAGGGCCCAGCCCACCGTGGCCGAGGCCGCGAACAGCAGCACGGTCAGCGCCAGGATGGTCTCGGCGTCGTTGTGCTCGATGCTGCGGATCAGCAGGAAGCCGAGCCCGCGGTCGGACGCGAACAGCTCGCCGATCAGCGTGCCGAGCAGCGTGAGCGAGAAGCCGATGCGGAAGCCGGTGAAGATCTCCGGCAGCGCGGCCGGGATCAGGATGTGCCGGATGCTCGCGGCCGGCGAAAGCCGCATCGCGCGCGCCGCCTTGAGCAGAACCGGCTTCGCGTTCTTCACGCCGCCCATGGTGAAGATGATCATCGGAAAGATTCCGTGCAGCGCGCCGAACGCCACCTTGGCCGAAAGCGTGAGCCCGAACAGCAGCAGGATGATCGGATAGAGCGTGATCTTCGGAATCGAATAGACGGCGCCCACCACCGGCTCGAACACCTCGCCGGCCAGCCGGAAATAGCCGAGCGCGAGGCCGATCGCGAGCCCGCCCGCCAGCGCCACCGCAAGCGCGTAGACGAAGGCGAGGCCGGTGGCGCCGGCATGGGGCCAGAAGCTCGCGCTGCCGAGCAGGGCGCCCGCGCGCGCGAAGGTGGCCAGCGGCGAAGCGAGGCCCTCCTTGCCGACCAGCTCGTGGGCGCCCTGCCACAGCGCCGCGAGCGCCGCGACGAACAGAACGACGTCCGCCGCCTGGCGGCCCGAGATCGCGGGTGGAACCAAGGCCCTCACGGCCGCCACCGGCGGTGGACGCGCCGCTCCCAGCCGTGCACGAAGAAATAGACCAGCACGGTCGCGGTCAGCACGAACAGCAGCAGCGCATACATGCCCGGATTGTCGAGATTGTCGTAGGCGAGCTTGATCCGCCGGCCGAGCCCGGCGACCGACAGGATGAACTCGCCGGCGATCACGCCGATCACCGAATACGTCACCGCGAGCTTCACGCCGGTGAACAGCGAGGGCGCCGCGGCCGGCAGCTTGATGCGCCACACCGTCTCCCAGCGCGAGAGGCGGAACACCCGGCCCGATTTCACGAGCGCGCGCGGAACACGGTCGAGGCCGTTGATCGTGTTGAGGATCATGGCGACGACGCCGAACATCGCGCCGATCGCGACGAGCGGCCAGCGCGTCAGGCCCAGCAGCACGATCAGCAGCGGATAGAAGACGAAGGTGGGAACCGAGTAGTAGGAAGCGAGCATCGGATCGACGAGCCGGCGCAGCCGCGGCAGCGCGTGGATGAGGAGGCCGAGCAGGGCGCCGAGCGCGATCGAGATCGCGATGGCCGCGCCGATGTTCGCGAACGTGAAGCCGATGTCGGCGAGATACTCGCCCGACCGGAGCCCGCCGGCGAGACGCACCGCCATCTCCGACGGCGGGATCATCGTGAGGCGCGGAATGCTCCCGGTGCGGCAGAGAACCTCGAGCGCCGCGGCGAGCCCCAGCAGAAACGCCAGGCGCAGCCAGAACGCCAGATGGCGCCGCGGCACCGCCCTACTTTTCCTTCACCAGCGCCTGGAAGCGGTCGTCGAGAAGCCGCTTGATGTCGAAGCCCTTCTCGAGCTCGCCCACCAGCTCCATGCCTTCCAGCATCGTGGCGAAGCCCTTCATGTTGAACTCGCCGCGCTTCCAGTGCTTCATCTCGTAGAATTTCGGCAGGATCGCCTGGGCGTCGGCTTCGGAAAGGTTCCACACCTTCGCGTAGATCCGCGCGGTCTCCTCGCGGTTCGCGTAGATGAAGTCCACCGCCTTGGCGCGGGCGCGCACGATCTTGCGCACCTTGTCTTCGTTCTCCGAAAGGTATTTCGCCGTCGTCACGAACACCGCCCAGGAAAGATCGGGCAGCTCGTTCCGGGCATGGAACACGATCTGGTATTCGCCGCCGCGCTTGGTCAGCACGGGATCGACGAGCGTCGCCGCGTCGACGGCGCCGTTGTTGAGCGCGGTCAGCGCCGCGCCGATGCCGCCCGCGGCGATCGTCTGCGTGTCGTCGAGCAGGCCGCGCCGCTTCAGGACGGTCTTGATGATGATCTCGGTCACCGAGCGCGGGCTCGTGAACGCGGCCTTCTTGCCCTTCAGGTCGGCGACCGTCTTGACCGGGCTGCCCTTCTTCGCGACCCAGACGAGCTCGCCGATCGTGTGCGCATCGTCGCCGATGATGCGCACGTCGATGCCCTGCTTGAACGCCGCGATCGCGGCCGGCAGCGCCATCTCGGCCACCGGCAATTCGCTCGCGAGCATGTTGCGCACCGAGGTGCCGCCGCCATGGCTCTGGATGATGCTCTCGATCGCGAGGCCCTCTTCCTTGAAGAAGCCTTTCTCGAGCGCCACCGCATAGGGCAGCGTCGGCACCAGGATGCCGTATTGGCTCACGGTCAGCCGCTCGGCCTGCGCAGGTGCGGCGGCGATCGCGGCAGCGGCCAATGCGGCAGCGCACACGGCAGCGCGAAGCATCGTTTCCTCCCGTTTCGTTTCGTTTTTTGCAGCGCGCCCGCGAGGTGCGCGCAATCCCCGAACCTTGACATGGGGAAGCTTCGATTTCAAACTTTTCGGCGTGTGCGCAGAAATGCGGGCGCGGATGCACGCCATGCCCGCCCGGAGGGAGGCCGCCATGAAGGTCGTTCACGCCGACGCGATCCCCGTCACCGAGCGCGTCAATCGCCACCGCCAGGGGCGCTTCCTCGAGCGCCGCTTGCTCGAGGGCGAAGACGGCGCGATCGACAATTTCCAGTTCACGCTGGTCAGCACCGGCGGCGATTTCTTCTCGCCGCGCCACCGGCACAATTTCGATCAGTTCCGCTTCCAGATCGAGGGCGACGCCGGCTTCGACCGCGACGGAACGATGACGCAAGGCACCGTCGGCTATTTCCCCGAGGGCACGCGCTACGGGCCGCAGAGCAACAAGGGCGATCTCACCACGCTGGTGCTGCAGTTCGCCGGCGCCAGCGGCAACGGCTACATGTCGGAGGCGCAGGTTTCGACCGCGTCGCGCGAGCTCGGCCAGAGCGGGAAGTTCGAAGGCGGCGTGTATTATCCCAACCCCGGCACCGGCCGTAAGCAGCAAGACGGCTACGAGGCCTGCTGGGAGCACATCGCCAGGCGGAAGCTCGAATATCCGCCGGAGCGCTTCCATCATCCGGTGTTCATGAACGCGAACGCGTTCGCGTGGAATCCGCTCGAAGGCCAGGCCGGCGCGTTCGAGAAGGTCCTCGGCACGTTCGACGAATACGGCACCGGCATCCGCTTCGTGAAACTCGCGGCGGGCGCGTCGTACAAGGCGAAAGGCCGGCGCCTCTATTACGCGCTCGGCGGCGCGGGCTCGGCCAACGCCGGCGCCGGCGGTTCGGGCGCGTGGAAAAAGGGCGACGTGCTCTACACGCTGGTCGACGAGGCGCACGAGATCCGCGCGAGCGAGGCGGCCGAGTTCTACGTGATCCTGATGCCGCAGTTCAAAGCCGCGCGGCTCGCGAAGGCCGCCTAGGACGCGCAGGTCCATCCGCAACCGCAGGGCGCTTCCGGATACCCTGTTGCCATGTTAGCGTGTTGCCGTTCGGGCAATGCGGTAACCTGCCATGACCGGCCGACTGCTCATCGCGGCGTTCCTGCTCTTGGGAGTTCTCGTTGCGCGCTCGCACGCGGAGGCGCCGATGTCGCGCGACCGCTTCACCGCGCTCTATGCCGAGGCCGCGCGCAGGGCCATGCCGTCCGCGACGGTGCGGATCACCGGCCCGCTCTCTCTGCGGATCGACCATCCGAATGGCCGGTACGCGACGCCGCACCTCGGCAATGCCTATGCCGCCTACATGCAGGAACCCGACCGGCGCGACGAAATCATCGCCGCCCATGTCGATGGCTCTCTCAAGAATCTCGCCGACGACGACCTCAAGATCGATCCCGCTCGGATTATTCCCGTGATCCGCAGCCGAACATTCACCCCGGTTGGCGAGGCCGAGAAGGATCCCGCGGCAAGCGATACCGTGGTGTTCGAGCGGCTCGGCCCGGATTTGGCCATCGTCTATGCGGAAGACCGGCCCAACGATTTGCGTTTCTTCACGGCCAAATATTTCGCCAAGATGTCGATCGAGCGGCCTCGCCTGCGTGCGCTCGCGATCGAGAATCTGCGCCGCATCGTCGGCGACATCGAGTTTCGGGACTACGGCGGCACTTACATGATCACGGCCGACGGCGCGAACGAAGTCAGTCTGATCCTGCTGCCGGAACTGTGGACGAAAGAAAAAATGAAAGTCTTGGGCGATTTCGTCGTGGCACTGCCGACACGCGATCTGCTCGTCGTCACCGGAAGCAACGACGCCGGCGCGCTCCGGCGCGTGCGCGCTCTGGCGAAAGAAGCTTTCGCGAAGGGGCCGTACTCGGTTTCGCCGAGACTTTATCTCTTCCGCGACGGCCAACTGACGGCGTTCTGAACGAGGCGCGGACACCGGTATGGCGCAGAACCCGTCCCATGAGAGTGTCGCCGCGACCGACGGCTTTCCCTTGGCAGCCCGTTTCTTCGCGCCGGCCGAGGCGCCGCGTGCGGCGGTGCTGATCGCCTCGGCAATGGGAACGCCGCCGGCGCCGAGGGGCCGGGCATGCGCGCGCTACGCGGCGGTGGCGACGCCGCTGGTCTCGCTCTCGTTCACCGACGACGAATACATGTCGCTCGCGAACACGCGCGCCCTGCACGCGCTCTATTCCGGCGCCCCGCAGACGCTGAAACGCATCGCGCCCGCCGAGATCGGCCAGAAGCGCATCGGGCATTTCGGCTTCTTTCGCGCGCAACACGAGCACGCGCTCTGGCGCCCGCATCTGCTGCCGGAGCTGGCGTGAAAGGCCTTACGCGCGCTTGTCCGCGAGGGCGTCGATCGGGAAATAGTCGTAGGGCGCGCCGGCCTGCACGATGAGGTAGCGCGCCGGCGCGGCGCCGGGGTTGAGCACGCGATGGGCCTTGCGCGCCGGCACGTGGCAATGCTCGCCGGGCCGCAGCTCGTGGCGGACGAGCGGCATCCGCGTCTCCACCACGACCGTGCCGGAAAGGCAGTACATGCGGTCGAAATTCGTATGGAAATGCCAGGGCAGCGCCTGGCGCGGCGCCAGTTCGAGCTCGGCCACGCGCGTCGCCTCGTCGTCGACGAGCAGCACCTCACCGGCCACGTCGCCGACTCCCGGCGGCCGCGCGCAAACGCCTCTGGTCATCACCGCCTCCGTCCGGTTTCGGCCATGCAACGCTAGCGCCCGCGCCGGGCCGGGGCAAATGCGGCCCGCTGCGCCCGATCAGCGCCGCGCGCCAAGAGGGCACGCCGTGGTCGCACGCCGGCCAGTTCGTCGCCTTCGCGCAGACGGTCGGCTACCCGGCATGGCCGGCGCGCCTATTGGGCGCGCTGC
>JAEULD010000125.1 GCA_016792765.1 Candidatus Odyssella sp. | reverse complement strand
ACGCTGCTCGACGCGGTGCGCCAGCATCGCCCGCGGATCGGCGAGACGATCGTCGGACGCTGCGCGGCGCGGCGCAGTGCGATCGAGGTGTCCGATGTCGCCGCCGAAGCCGCGCACCCGATCACCGCCGCGCTGCGTGCCGCCGGCATCCAGTCGATCCTCGCCGTGCCGCTGATGCAGCAGGATCGCGTGGTGGGCGTGCTCATCGTGCGGCGCGAGCGGGCCGGGTCGTTCGCGCCGGAGACGGTGGCGCTGCTGCAGACCTTCGCCACCCAGTCGGCTCTCGCGATCCAGAACGCGCGCCTGTTCCGCGAGATCGAGGAGAAAGGCCGCCAGCTCGCCGCGGCCAGCCAGCACAAGTCGCAGTTCCTCGCCAACATGAGCCACGAGCTGCGCACGCCGCTGAACGCGATCATCGGCCTGTCCGAAATGATGCGCGAGGACGCGGAGGCGCCCGCGCACGAGGATTTCGCCGAGCCGCTCGACCGCGTGCTGCGCGCCGGCAAGCACCTGCTCGGGCTCATCAACGACGTGCTCGACCTTTCGAAGATCGAAGCCGGGAAGATCGAGCTGCACGAGGAGGATTTCGATCTCGCCACGCTGGCGCGGGACCTGGTCGTGACCGCGCAGCCCCTGGCCGACAAGAACGGCAACCGGCTCGCGCTGGAATGCCCGGCGGACATCGGCAAGTTCCAGGGCGATCAAATGCGTCTGCGCCAGGTGCTGCTGAATCTCCTCAGCAACGCCTGCAAGTTCACCGAGAAGGGAACGGTGACGTTTTCGCTCGCGCGTGCGCCGCGGAACGGCGCCGGGGCTGCGCCGCAGAGCGGCGTCGCCTTCGCGGTCGGCGACACCGGTATCGGCATGACGCCGGAGCAGCAGGGCAGGCTGTTCGCCGAATTCACGCAGGCGGATTCCTCGACGACGCGGAAATACGGCGGAACGGGATTGGGCCTCGCGATCAGCAAGCGCCTCGTCGAGATGATGGGCGGCGCGATCCAGGTCGACAGCGCGCCGGGCAAGGGCTCGACGTTCAAGGTCTGGCTGCCCACCGAGCCCGTGGCGGCGCCGATGACGCCCGCCGAAGCTCCGTCGCGTCCCGCGCCTCCGCCCGACGGCGCAGGCCGCACCGTGCTCGTCATCGACGACGACGCGGATGCGCGCGACCTATTGCGCCGCTTCCTCGCGCGGGAGGGCTTCGACACGATTACGGCCGCGGACGGCGCGGAGGGCCTGCGCCTCGCGCGGCAGTTCCGTCCGAGCCTGATCACGCTCGACGTCGTGATGCCGAAGATGGACGGGTGGGCGGTGCTGCAGCAGCTTCGCGCGGACCCGGCGCTCGCTTCGGTGCCGATCGTGATGCTGTCGATCCTCGACGAGCAGGAGAAAGGCTTCGCACTCGGCGCCGCGGACTACCTGATGAAACCGTTCGATCGCGAACGGCTGCGGTCCGTTCTGACGCGCGTCAAGCCGTCGGCCGGGGGCGGGCGCGTGCTCGTCGTCGAAGACGACGATGCGACGCGCGCGCTGCTGCGCGACATGCTGACCCGAGAGGGCTGCGAGGTCGAGACCGCGGAAGACGGGATCGCCGCGCTCGCCAAGCTCGCGTCCGGGCGGCCCGACCTGATCCTGCTCGATCTGATGATGCCGCGCATGGACGGCTTCGAGTTCGTCAAGGCGATGCGCACGCGTCTCGGCGACGCAGCAGACATCCCGATCGTCGTCCTGACGGCGAAAGACCTCACCGCCGAGGACCGCGCGCGGCTTGCCGGCGAGGCGGAAAAGGTATTGCGGAAGTCGCTGCACAGCCGCGAGGAGCTCGCCGCGGAGATCCGGCGCGTTCTCGGCGCGGCGAAAGAGGGGGCCAAAGCGGCTAATGCCTAAGATTCTCTACGTCGAAGACAACGAAGACAATGTCTATATGCTCCGCCGCCGGCTGACCAAGCTCGACTACGAGATGATCGTGGCCGAGGACGGCGAGAAGGGCGTGGCCGCCGCCGAGCGCGAGCGGCCCGCGCTGATCCTGATGGACCTCAGCCTTCCGGTGCTGTCGGGCTGGGATGCGGCGCGCCGGCTCAAGGCCGCCGAGGGCACGCGCGGCATCCCGATCATCGCGCTGTCGGCGCATGCGCTCGAAGGCGAGCGCGACAAGGCGCTGGCGGCCGGCTGCGACGATTTCGAGACCAAACCGGTCGATCTTCCGCGCCTGCTCGAGAAGATGCAGCGCCTGCTCGGCGGGGCGCGCTGATGGCCGAGCGGCCTCCGCGCATTCTCGTCGTCGACGACATCGACGACAACGTCTTCACGCTGCAGCGGCGGCTCAAGCAGTTCACGAAAGCCGAGATCGCCGCGGCGCAGAACGGCAGGCTCGCGCTCGAGGCGCTCCGGGCCGCGCCGTTCGATCTCGTCCTGCTCGACGTGCAGATGCCGGAGCTGGACGGCACCGCGGTGCTCGCGGAGATGAAAGCCGACATGGCGCTGCGCGACGTGCCGGTCATCATGGTCTCGGCGCTCGACGATCTCGAGACGGTGCTCCGCTGCATCAAGCTGGGCGCCGAGGACTACGTCCAGAAGCCGTTCAACGCCGAGCTGCTGCGCGCGCGCGTCGAAGCGGCGCTGGAGCGCAAGCGCCTGCGCGACCAGGAAGCGAAGTTCCTCGCCCAGCTCCAGGCCGAAAAGGCGCGCGTCAACGACCTGCTGCACAGCGTGCTCCCGAAATCCGTGGTCAGCGAGCTGAAGACGAGCGGCCGCCTCGCGCCGCGCCGGCACGACGAGGTCGCCGTGCTGTTCTGCGACATCGTCGGCTTCACGGAATATTGCGACGGCAACGCGCCCGAAGCCGTGCTGGAGCGGCTCGAGGCGCTGGTAGCGGCGTTCGAGGCGATCGTCGATCGTCACGGCCTCGAGAAGATCAAGACGATCGGCGACGCCTTCATGGCCACGGCGGGGTTGCTGCGCTACGTCGAGAACCCGGTCTTGGCGGCGGCCGAGTGCGGCCTCGCCATGGCCGAGGCGGCGAAGGCGCACGGCGCCGGCTGGCAGGTGCGCGTCGGCATCCACATGGGGCCGATCGTGGCGGGAATTCTCGGCAAGCGGAGTTTCGTGTTCGATCTCTGGGGCGATACCGTCAACGTCGCGGCGCGCGTCGCGGCCGAGGCCGAGCCGGGAACCGTCGTCGTCACCGGCGCGCTGTGGCCGTTTCTCGGCGCGTCGTGCCAGGGCCGCTCGCTCGGCCAGGTCGATCTGAAGGGCAAGGGCCCGACCGAGATCGTCTGCCTCGTCGGCCGCAAGGCCCCGGTCGCCTGAATCAGAGCGCGGTACGGCCCGACGGCGGCGCGAAGGGCCGCTCCAGCGCGCGCTCCACCATCATCAGCCGGTCCTGGCCGTAGAACATGTCGCCGTCCACGATGTAGGTCGGCGAGCCGAGAACGCCCCTGGCGATCGCGTCGGCGGTGTTGCTGGCGAATTCGGCCTGCGTCTCCGGCGCGAGCGCGGCCGCCAGCAGCGGCGCCGGATCGATCCCGGCGGCGCGCGCGAGGTCGGCGAGAACCTCCCGGTCGGCGATGTCGCGGTCGTCGCGCCACAGCGCCGCGAGCACCGCGGCGTGCAGCCGGTCGGCATCGGCCCCGAGCCGCTGGGCGGCGATGACGAAGCCCGAAGGCAGCGCGCGGTCGCCGTAGTGGTGGACCGGGTCGACGAGCACCGGCAGGCCGAGATATTCGCCCCAGCGCTCGATCTCGCGGCCGAAGTGATAGCGGCGCTGCGCTTCGGTTCGGCGGTCGAACGGCGTGCCGCCGATGCCCTCCATCAGGCGCGCGAGGTCGATCGGCCGGTGGATCAGGCGGCGTCCGAAACGCCGCGCCAGCGCGACGATGCGTTCCGCCCCGAGATAGGCGAAGACCGAGCGCGTGGAGTAGAAATATTCGATCGTTTTCATGACCCTGCCGGGCCACTCCGCAGGCGGCAAATGCCCCGGGCGGCCAAAGATCGCTCGATCGCGCGGCTATACCCGGCTGGCGCACGCCGATCAACGCAACCCCAATAGAGCCGATAGCGGCCCCGCGAACCCCACGGCGACGACCTCGGCTGTCGCGCGGCGGGATCGACCCGAAAGGCGAGGGCAAGACCGGAAGCGCCTCCACGCCGGTGCCCGCCAGCCGGTCTTGGGCGCGCTCGAATGCGACTGGATCCCGAGGAACGCGCCCGGCACCGCGCTCGGTACCGGGCGTGCGTTGCCGGAAGGCGCGGCGTCTATGCTGCCCGTCGTGCGCCCAGCAGGCCGGCTGCGAGAAGGACGACGCTGGCAACGCAAATCGCGATCAGCGTCGTGTCCGGCACGTAGAACGTGGTGTAGACTTCCCAGCCGAGGACGCGCAGGGCTTGGGAGACTTCGGTGTGTATCCCGATGAGATGGCCGCCGAGGGTGCCGGTGATTCCGAGCAGGACGTTGCCGAGGATTGCCAGCCCGGCCATCACCCACCGCATGAAGCCGTTCCACACGGCCTCGCCCTGCATCCAGCGCGTCACGAGGATCAGCCCCCAATAGGCGAGTGTCCACGTCGCAAGCAGCATGTGGTTGCGGCCAAGCGGCGACGACGAGAGCGACTCCCACGGCCACACCAGCAGGCCCACCGCGTACGCCGCGATACCCGAGACGAAGCCGATCGCGAGAAAGGGAACGAGCGCGCGGTCAACGGCTTTGGCCACCGGGCCCTCGGAGATGGCGCGGAACACAATCGCCAGTCCCGCCGTCATCCAGAGCGCGATCGGGAAGTGAACCAGGACGACATGATAGGCAGCCATGGTCAGTGTCCTTGTTTGCGCTTGAGCGGAAGATTGAGGCCGACGCCGAACGCCACGATCAGCGCGATCCCGGCAAGCATCGTCAGCAGCCACTGGCCGCGTATCGCGTCTGTGAACTCGGCTTCGATTCCATAGTGGGCGAGCTGCTCTTCGCTATGGCGGTACCTGACAGGCACGCCCCGCTTGATGTTGGAGGCTCCGGCATGCCGTGCGCTGTTGAGATGAGGCCAGTTGACCTGGCCGGGGTAAAAGAGCGTGACGTTGACGGCGGCCTGACGCCAATCCGGCGCTTCGCCCTCGAACTTCGCGGCCTGGATTTCGGCCTCACGGCCCAGCCCCAGCGTGAACGGCAGCGAGACGTAGTGCCAACGCCCGCCGGTGGCCTGTCGGTGAATCGCGAACGCCACCTGATAGACCCCGCCGTCGCGGAAAATCTTGTCTTCGGTCGGCTTCCCCGTATCCATCTTGCGACGCAGCGTCACCTGCCAAAAACCGTCGGCCCAGCGGGCCTGCCCGCTGACTCCGATATCCGCGCGGGAACCTTGGGCCGCGCGCAGGATTCGACGGGGGATCGTATCGCCCTCCTGCCATGTCGCGGCGGCATCGAAGGCAATGGCCTGGTCCTCACGTAGGTAATAGACGTCGCCTTGTCCGATCTTGCCTTTCGCGAGGTCGTCCCACTTGAGCGTGGTTCGGCCGACCTTGGCCGGATCGAACATGAGTCGCGGCTGCTTTTTCGCGCCGTCCCAGTTGGTCGTATAGGCACCGCGTCCCGAATCGCTCAGACGGCCCGCCGCGACGTACTGGTCGTCGGCAAGCCCGACCGGATTCGACCGGTGGGCGCGCCAATGCCAGAGATCCAGGAAGTAGCCGGCCGCCAACAGGCGTTGCTGCTCCGCCTCGGGCGCGACGGCGGTCCAATCCTTGAGGTTCGTGCGCGTGGCCGGCAGATACTTTGTCGGTTCATCGAGGCCGAGTTTCTTCCCGAGATAGGGATGCTCGCGTACTTCCCGCCCGCTGGCTTCGTCGGTGAAACCGGCGAGCTTGTTTCCGATCGCGACGTAGCCGCCGTAGCGGCCGAACTCGGGAACACTGCCGTCGTCGACCATCATGGCGACCCGGTCTTCATGCAGGCCGTCCGGCTGCGAACCGGGCACGGCGCTACCCTGCACGACCCAGGCGCCCTTGGTGAAGCGCAGGACGTCGTGATGAATGCCGGCGTTCGGCGAAGGCCAACGATAGCGGAAATACACGTCGGTGCCGTTGTAAGCGGACTGCACCTGCAGCGGGACCGTCAATTGGGCGGGGATGCTGATGTGGCGTTTCGGGTCGTTCTTGACGACACCGGTGCCGTGGGTGATCCAGGACAGGCCGAGCACACCGACGAATACGACAAGTGCAAGATAGGGGAGCGTTCGCTTCATTGCGTGCCTCCTCGCGATCCGTGCTGGATCAGCGGCTGTTGTCGTCGGTGGGAGTTGGAAGATGCGGCTGCGATGACCCCCTTTGCAGGATCGCCGGCCACGCCGTGGCCTCTGAATGAACAATCAAGATTTCACCTTTGTCTGGCTCGTGCCTTGACTCACGTCAAAACGCTGCTTGATTTTTTGCAGTTTCGGCCGTGCCGGCGCCGAGGGAATCGGTGCATCGGCACTGGCTCCGAGGTGCGGCAACCCGGCCTCGCCAAACGCTTGATTCGGCGCGGCAAACCCGTTAAGTCCCGCCCATCAACGTAACCCCATAGACGCGGAACACGGCCCCGCGAGCCAAAAGAAGCGGGTGCCGATCCGGTGTTCAGGGCCCCTCGGGGCAGCTGAATGCAGTCTCCGCGTCAGGAACAACCGGAGAGAAATCGCGATGGCGCTGCCCTCGTTCAGCATGCGTCAGCTTTTGGAAGCTGGCGTTCATTTCGGACATCACACCCGCCGTTGGAACCCGCGCATGGCGCCGTACATCTACGGCGTCCGCAACAACGTGCACATCATCGACCTGCAGCAGAGCGTGCCGATGCTGCAGCGGGCGCTGCAGGCGCTGCGCGACACGGCGGCCAAGGGCGGCCGCATCCTGTTCGTCGCCACGAAGCGCCAGGCCAGCCCGCTGATCGCCAAGACGCGCGAGCGCTGCGGCCAGTTCTTCGTCAACCACCGCTGGCTGGGCGGCATGCTCACCAACTGGGCGACGATCAAGAATTCGATCCAGAAGCTCAAGGAGCTCGAGGCCAAGCTCGCCGACGACAAGGCGGTGGCCGGCTTCACGAAGAAGGAGCTGCTCGACCTGCAGCGCCAGCGCGACAAGCTCGAGCGCGCGCTCGGCGGCATCAAGGAGATGAGCGACCGTCCCGACCTCATCGTCGTGATCGACACCAACAAGGAATCGATCGCCATCGACGAGGCCAAGACGCTCGGCATCCCGGTGGTCGCGGTGCTCGACAGCAATTGCGATCCCGACGGCATCACCTATCCGGTGCCGGGCAACGACGACGCGCTGCGCGCCATCGAGCTCTATCTCGAGCTGTTCTGGGGCGCGGTGCTCGACGGCATCGCCGAAGAGGCCGCGAAGTCGGGCATCGACATGGGCGCGTCCGAAGCCCTGCCGGGCGAGCCCGCGATCGAGGCCGACAAGCCCGGCTCCGAGGCGCCGCAGCCGGCCGCCTGAGGCCGCCCGACGCTCCTCGTCCGTTATCCCCGAAAGGAATTCGCCATGGCGGACATCTCCGCTTCCCTGGTCAAAGAACTGCGCGAGCGCACCGGCGCCGGCATGATGGACTGCAAGAAGGCGCTCGCCGAGGCGGGCGGCGACATCGAGCAGGCGGCCGATTGGCTGCGCAAGAAGGGCCTCGCCGCCGCGGCGAAGAAGGCCGGGCGCATCGCGGCCGAGGGCCTCATCGGCGTCGCGGCCGAAGGCGGAAGCGGCGTCGTCATCGAGGTCAATACCGAGACCGATTTCGTCGCGCGCAACGACCAGTTCCAGAACTTCACCGCCAAGGCGGCCAAGGAAGCGCTGGCGGTGGGCGGCGACGTCGAAAAGCTCAAGGCACGGCCGTTTCCGGGCGGCAGCCGCACGGTCGGCGAGGAGCTGACGCACCTCGTCGCCACGATCGGCGAGAACATGTCGATCCGCCGCGCGCAGACCGTCTCGGTCTCGCCGGGCGTGGTCGCCAGCTACATCCACAACCAGGTGGCGCCCGGCCTCGGCAAGATCGGCGTGCTGGTGGCGCTCAAGAGCAGCGGGGACGCCGCGAAGCTCGCGGCGCTCGGCCGCCAGCTCGCGATGCACGTGGCCGCGGCGAACCCGCGCTCCGTGCGCACGGCCGAGCTCGACCCGAAGCTGATCGACAACGAGCGCAAGATCCTCACCGAGCAGGCGGCGGGCTCCGGCAAGCCGGCCGAGATCATCGCCAAGATGGTCGAAGGCCGCCTGCGCAAGTTCTACGAGGAGGTCGTGCTGCTCGAGCAGGTCTACGTCATCGACCCCGACAAGAAGGTGGGCAAGGTGGTCGAGGCCGCGGCCAAGGAGATCGGCGCGCCGGTCGAGGTCGCCGCGATCGCCCGCTATCAGCTCGGCGAAGGCATCGAGAAGCGGCAGGACGACTTCGCCGCCGAGGTCGCCGCCGCCGCCGGCACCGGCAAGGCCTAGACGACAAACCCGCGGCCCGCCGCCGCACTCGCGGCGGCGCCCGCTGCCGCTTGGCAGCGGCCTTGACGGGCCGGGGGCGCGCGGCGCCAAATGCGGCAACCCCAGAGCCCGCGAAGGCCAACCGAACGCATGAGTGCAGGATTGAAATACCGCCGGGTGCTGCTGAAAGTGTCCGGCGAGGCGCTCATGGGCGAGCGCGAATACGGTCTCGACAAGAACGTCCTCGACCGCATCGCGGCCGAGATCAAGTCGGTGCACGCGCTCGGCGCCGAGGTGTGCGTCGTGGTGGGGGGCGGCAACATTTTCCGCGGCATCCAGTCGGCGACGCAGGGCATCGACCGCGCCACCGGCGACTACATCGGCATGCTGGCGACGGTGATGAACTCGCTGGCGCTCCAGGGCGCGCTCGAGCGGCTCGGCGTCAGCACGCGCGTGCTCTCGGCGATCCCGATGTCCACGGTGTCGGAGCCCTACATCCGGCGCCGCGCCGTGCGGCATCTCGAAAAGGGCCGCGTCGTGATCTTCGCCGCCGGCACCGGCAATCCGTTCTTCACGACCGACACGGCGGCCGCGCTGCGCGCCTCCGAGATGAACTGCGACGCGCTGCTGAAGGGCACCAAGGTGGACGGCGTGTTCGACGCCGATCCGGTCAAGAACAAGAACGCCAAGAAGTTCGACCGGCTCACCTTCCACGACGTGCTGGCCAAGGATCTCAAGGTCATGGATGCCGCCGCCATCTCCCTGGCGCGCGAGAATCGCATTCCGATCTTGGTGTTTTCGATACAAAATCCGGGCAGCATCGCCGCCGTGTTGCAGGGCAAAGGGAGCTTCACGGTCATCACAGACGAGGCACGCTGATGGACGCAAAGCTGAAGCAGGACATCGACCGGCGCATGGACGGCGCCCTCGAAACCTTCAAGAAGGAGCTGGCGGGCCTGCGCACCGGCCGCGCTTCCGCGAACCTCTTGGAGCCGATCACGGTCAACGCCTACGGCCAGACCATGCATCTCAACCAGCTCGCCACGGTGTCCGTGCCCGAGCCGCGGATGCTCTCCGTGCAGGTGTGGGACCGGGGCATGACGGCCGCGGTGGAGAAGGCGATCCGCGACGCCAATCTCGGCGTCAATCCGCAGGCGGAGGGGCAGGTGATCCGCGTCCGGCTCCCGGAGCTGACCGAGGACCGCCGCAAGGAGCTGGTCAAGGTCGCGCACAAATACGCCGAGCAGGCCAAGGTCGCCGTGCGCAACGTGCGCCGCGACGGCATGGAAGCGCTCAAGAAGCTCGAGAAGGACCACAAGATCTCGCAGGACGACCACAAGCGCGGCACCGACGAGATCCAGAAGACCACGGACGGGCACATCAAGAAGATCGACGAGCTGCTGGCGGCCAAAGAAAAGGAAGTCATGCACGTCTGACGCGCGATGGAAGCCCCCCTCCCAGTCCCGGCGACGCCGCGGCCAGCGCCCGCGCATGTCGCGATCATCATGGACGGCAACGGCCGCTGGGCGAAGCTGCGCGGCCTGCCGCGGACGGCGGGGCACCGGCGCGGCGTCGAGGCGGTGCGCGAGACCGTGAAGGCCGCGGTCGATCTCGGGATCGGCTATCTCACGCTCTACGGATTCTCGTCGGAGAACTGGAACCGGCCGCCGCCGGAGGTCCACGATCTCATGGGCCTGCTGCGTTTCTATCTGCGCAGCGAGATCGCGGAGCTGCACCGGCAGGGCGTGCGCCTGCGCAGCATCGGCGACCGCGGGCGGCTCTCGTCCGACATCGTGCGGCTCATCGAAGAAGCCGAAGAGCGCACGCGCGCGAACGCGAAGCTCAACCTGACGATCGCGCTGTCCTATGGCGGCCGCGACGAAATCCTGCGCGCGGTGCGCATGATCGCCGCCGACGTCGCGGCCGGCCGTCTCGCGCCCGCGGCGGTCGACGAGGCGGCGCTCGAGTCCAGGCTGTTCACGCTCGGCCTGCCGGACCCCGATCTCATCATCCGAACCAGCGGCGAGCAGCGCATCAGCAATTTCCTGCTCTGGCAGAGCGCCTATTCGGAGCTTGTGTTCGACGACTGCCTGTGGCCGGACTTCGGGCGCGACAATCTGCGGCGCGCGGTCGAGGAGTTTCAGCGCCGCGAGCGGCGTTACGGCACGGCGGTCGCTTGATGACGGCCGGCGGTACGGCGGCAGCAGCAGAGGACGCCTGGGTGCCTAGCGAAGTCGCGCAGCGGACGATAACCGCGATCGCCCTGGCCGTGCCCGCGGCGGCGGCGGTCGTCGCCGGGCCGCCCTATCTCACGGTCTTCGTCGGCATCGTCGCCGCGGTGATGTCGTGGGAATGGGTGCGCGTGACCGGCGCGCGGAAATTCGGCGCGGCCGGCGCGGCGATGGCGGCGTTGCTGGTCGGCGCCGTCGCCGCGGCCGCGTTCGGGCGGTACGCCTGGGCCTATGGCATCGTCGCCGCCGCGATCCCCCTCGTCTATGCCGCCGCGCGGTTCCATGCGCGCGAGCACGCGCTGCCGATCGCCGCGGGCGCGGCCTATATCGGCGTGCCGGCGCTCTCGCTGCTCTGGCTCTACGCGCGGCCCGAGATCGGCCGCGAGCTGGTGATCTGGATCGTCTGCGTCGTGATCGCCTGCGATATCGGCGCCTTTTTCGTCGGCCGCACGCTCAAGGGCCCGAAGCTCGCGCCGCGCATCAGCCCGGGCAAGACGTGGTCCGGCGCCGTCGGCGGGGTCGCGGCGGCGATGGCGGTCGGGCTCGCACTCGGTCTTGCACTGGGCCTGGCGCGGCCGCTCGTGCTGGCCGCCGCCGCGCTCGCGTTCGCGGTGATCTCGGAGTTCGGCGACCTGTTCGAATCCGGCGTGAAGCGGGCGTTCAAGGTCAAGGATGCCAGCGGCATCCTGCCCGGGCATGGCGGCATGATGGACCGGCTCGACGGGATCGTGGCCGCGCTGACGGGAGCCGCGGTATTGATCTGGTCCGCCGGAGGGGATCCGCGTCCATGGCTCTGACTGCGACCGAGAACGGCCCGCGCCGAATCACGATCCTGGGTTCCACCGGATCGATCGGCTGCAACACGATCGACCTCGTCGAGCGCGAGCCCGAGGGTTATTGCGTCGAGGCGCTGACCGCCAACCGCAACGTGACGCTGCTCGCCGAGCAGGCCCGCCGGCTGCGCCCGCGCATCGCCGTGGTCGCCGACGCGAGCCGGTATCACGCGCTGCGCGAGGCGCTGTCGGGCACGAACATCGAGGTGGCGGCGGGCGCGGCCGCGGTCGTGGAGGCCGCGACCCGGCCGGTGGACTGGATGATGGCCGGCATCGTCGGCGCGGCCGGGCTCGCGCCGACTCTGGCCGGCGTGCGCCAGGGCGCCATCGTCGCGCTCGCGAACAAGGAGACTCTGGTCTGCGCGGGCGAGCTCGTGCTGCGCGAGGTGAAGGCCAAGCGCGCGACGCTGCTGCCGGTCGATTCGGAGCACAATGCCGTGTTCCAGGTGTTCGACTTCGCGCAGTCCGACCGCGTGGCGCGCATCATCCTCACGGCCTCGGGCGGGCCGTTCCGCACCAAGAGCCTCGACGAGATGCGCGGGATGACGCCGGAGCAGGCGGTCGCCCATCCCAACTGGCGCATGGGCGCCAAGATCTCGGTCGATTCCGCGACGCTGATGAACAAGGGCCTCGAAGTGATCGAGGCGTTCTACCTGTTCCCGGTCCGCAAGGACCAGGTCGACGTCATCGTCCATCCGCAGTCCGTGATCCACTCGATGGTGGAATACATCGACGGCTCGGTGCTGGCGCAGCTCGGCACGCCCGACATGCGGACGCCGATCGCCTATGCGATGGGCTGGCCGAAGCGCATCGCCGCGCCGTCGCCGCGCCTCGATCTGGCCGCCGTGGGCCAGCTCACCTTCGAGCGGCCGGATTACGAGCGGTTCCCGGCGCTGCGGCTGGCGCGTGCGGCGCTGGAGGCGGGCGGCTCGGCGCCCACCGTGCTGAACGCCGCCAACGAAGTGGCGGTGCACGCCTTCCTCGATCGCCAGATCGGCTTCCTCGATATTGCCAAAATCGTGGGCGAAACCCTCGACCGCATCCCGTGCGTCGCGATCGACGATCTCGACGTGGTGGCCGAGATCGACCGGGAGGCGCGCGCGATCGCCGGTGAAATCATTGCGCGAAACAGAGTTATCAATTGATTACTTGGACTTGCCTCCCCTAGACTGAGCGAGTCCGAGAAAAGGCGCGATGGTTAATGCCATGGAGTTCCTGAATCCGCTCTGGAACTACGTCCTTCCATTTCTCGTCATCTTGACGATTCTCGTCTTCGTCCACGAGATGGGCCACTATTACATCGCGCGGCGCGCCGGCGTCCGCGTCGAGGCGTTCTCGATCGGGTTCGGGCCGGAATTGTTCGGCTGGACCGACCGTCACGGAACGCGCTGGCGGTTCGCGGCGATCCCGCTCGGCGGCTACGTCAAGATGTTCGGCGAGTCGGAGCGCGAGGTCGACGCCGACGGCAACGAGGTGGGGCTGACGCCCGCCGAGAAGGCGGTCTCGTTCCAGCACAAGCGCCTCGGCCAGCGCGCCGCGATCGTCTTCGCGGGTCCTTTCGTCAACTATCTGTTCGCGATCCTGGTCCTCGGCATCCTGTTCGCCACGGCGGGCCAGTCGTTCAGCCCGGCGATCATCGGCTCGGTGACGGCGGGCGGCCCGGCCGAGAAGGCGGGCATCAAGACCGGCGACAAGATCCTCCAGGTCGCCGGGCACGACGTCGAGCGCTTCGAAGAGATCGTGCAGGCGCTGGCGATCCGGCCCGGCGAGCGCGTGACGATGGTCGTCGAGCGCAACGGCGAGCGCCGCGGCGTCGACGTCGATGTCGGCGTCCGCATCATCACCGACAAGCGCGGCAACCAGGCGCCGTTCGGCGAGCTCGGCGCCGGCCCGTTCGTGGCGCCGGTGGTGGGGCGGGTCATCGCAAGCGGCGCCGCCGAGGCCGCGGGACTGGAGCCGGGCGACGTCTTCCTGAAGATCAAGGGGCAGCCGATCGAAACCTTCGACGACGTGCGCCGGATCGTCAGCGCGAACGCCGAAGTTCCGCTCGAATTCGTCGTGCGGCGCGGCGAGCGCGACGTTTCCCTCGTCGTCACGCCCAAATGGCAGACCGGCAAGGACAAGGACGGCAATACCGTCAAGGTCGGCGGCGTGATCGGCGTCGCGCCGCAGGCCGCGTTCCGCAAGCAGCACGGCATCGGCGATTCGTTCGTGCAGGCGGTGCGCGAAACCTACGGTCTCACGATCGCCACGTTCACCGCGGTCGGCCAGATGATCGCCGGCACCCGCAGCACGCGCGACCTCTCGGGTCCGCTGCGCATCGCCGAGATCAGCGGCGACATGGCGCAGCACGGCCTCTACAATTTCTTCTGGTTCCTGGGGGTGCTCTCGCTGCACCTTTGCATAATCAATCTGCTCCCGGTTCCGATGCTCGACGGCGGCCATCTGCTGTTCTACGGCTTCGAGGCGCTGCGGGGAAAACCGCTCGGCCGGCGCGCCCAGGAATATGGTTTCCGTATCGGCTTGGCTCTGGTAATAACCCTCATGGTCTTCGCGACCTGGAACGACCTGGTCCATCTCAAGGTCATCGAGTCGATCCGGAGCCTGTTCGTCTAGCGGCGGGCGGGCTCGGGTGACGAAACCGCCTCGGCGCTCGTAGGTGAGCCGAGGGGCGCTCGCAGGGAACGAAGAGGGCAGGGGGAGGCACGTGCGTCATTTCGGACTGTTCGCCGCCGGTATCGTCATGGCCGCGCAAGTGTGCGCCGCCGATGCGGTCCAGGCCCAGGCGCGGCGCGGCGACGTGATCCAGCGCGTCGCGGTCGAAGGCACGAACCGCATCGATCCGGAAACGGTCGGCTCCTATCTGCAGATCAAGGTCGGCGAGCCCTACGACGCGGCCAAGGTCGACCAGTCGCTGAAGGCGCTCTACGCGACCGGCCTGTTCGCGGACGTGACGATCCGCCGCGAGGGCGCGACCATCGTCGTGCGCGTCGTCGAAAATCCGATCATCAACCGCATCGCCTACGAGGGCAACCGCAAGCTCAAGGACGCCGACATCGGCAGCGAAGTTCCGCTGCGCGCGCGCTCCGTCTATTCCAAGGCCGCGGTCGAAGCGGCGGTGAAGCGCATCCTCGAGCTCTATCGCGCGACCGGGCGGTTCGGCGCGACGGTGACGCCGAAGATCATCGACCTGCCCCAGAACCGCGTCAACCTCGTCTTCGAGATCAACGAGGGCGAGGTCACCGCCATCCGCCGCATCCGCTTCGTCGGCAACCGCTATTTCTCCGACAGCAGCCTGCGCGAGGAGATCGAGACGAAAGAGAGCGCGTTCTGGCGCTTCTTCGGCACGTCAGACGTCTACGACGCCGACAAGCTGGCCGCGGACCGCGAGAAGCTCCGCAAGTTCTATCTGTCGCGCGGCTTCGCCGACATTCGCGTCGTCTCGGCGGTGGCGGAGCTGACGCCCGACAAGACGGCGTTCTTCATCACCTTCACGATCCACGAGGGCGACCGGTACCGCTTCGGCAAGATCGACGTCGTGTCGAACCTGAAGGGCGTGCAGGCGGACCAGTTCAAGCGCGGCCTGCGCGTGCGCGAAGGCCGACGTTTCGACGGCGATGCGATCGAATCGACGATCGATTCGCTGACCAGCGTCGCCGGCTCGATGGGATACGCGTTCGTGCGGGTCAATCCGATCGCGACTCCGGATCGCGAGAAGAAGACCGTGGACATCACCTTCGACGTCCGCGAGGGGCCCAAGGTCTTCGTGGAGCGCATCGAGATTCGCGGCAACGTCCGCACGCGCGACGAGGTCATCCGGCGCGAGATGCGCATCAACGAAGGCGACGCGTTCAACGCCGAGCGCATCCGCCTCTCGCAGCGCCGGCTCGTGAACCTCGAGTATTTCGACAAGGTGGACATCCAGCCGCGCGAAGGCTCGGCGCCCGACAAGGCGGTCATCGTCATCACGGTGCAGGAGAAGGCCACCGGCGAATTCAGCATCGGCGCGGGCTTCGCCACCGACGAAGGCGTGCTCGGCAGTATCTCCATCCGCGAGAAGAACTTCATGGGGCGCGGCCAGGATCTCGGCGCGTCGTTCTTCCTCTCGCAGCGAACGATCGGCGCCGACATCAGCTTCACCGAGCCGTATTTCCTCGAGCGTAACCTCGCCTTCGGCGTCGACGTCTTCCGGCGCGAACGCGACTTTACGACGGAAGGCGGATTCGGCACGCGCGAGACCGGCTTCCGGTTCCGGCTCGGCTGGCGCATCACCGAGGATCTCTCGCAGTCGGTCTCGTACGAGGTCAACGACAAGCGCGTGCGCAACATCTCGTCGACGGCGTCGTCGTACATCAAGGCCGAAGAGGGCAAGACGACGGTGATGCAGGTGGCCACGACGCTCACCTACGACACGCGCGACAATCGTTTCGCGCCGACCGAAGGTTTCGTCGTGTCGAGCACGGTCGCCTACGGTGCGCCGCCGGGCTCGCTGCATTATGTGAAAGGCATCCTGCGCGGCGCGTATCACTACACGGTCACGCCGGGCTGGGTGGTAAGCGTGCTCGGCGAGGGGGGCATCGTCGAGGGCCTCGGCCAGCGCGTCCGCCTCAACGAGCGCTTCTTTCTGGGCGGCGATTCCCTGCGCGCGTTCAAGTTCGGCGGTGTCGGGCCCCGCGACTCCGTCACCGGAGACGCGCTCGGCGCAAACAAGTACTATGTGTTGACGACGGAGCTCAGTTTCCCGCTCGGACTGCCGAAGGAGTTCGGCATTCAGGGGCGCTTCTTCGTCGACGTCGGCAGCTCGTTCGATATCGATCTCGACGGCCTCAGCGGTCCGCCCGTGCTCAACCGCGCGACACCGCGCGTGGCGGCCGGCGTGGGCGTTTCGTGGCAGTCTCCGTTCGGCCCGCTGCGCGTCGACCTCGGCTATCCGGTCGTCAAGTTCGACGGCGACAAGACGCAGGTCTTCCACTTCCGATTCGGCGCTCGTTTCTGAGCCAAACTCATAGGTGTTCCGATGAAGCGATTCCTCACCGCCATTACGCTGGCCGCACCTTTGGCGCTCGCCGCGGCCGCATCCGCGCAACAGGCCGAAAAGGCTCCGCTGGTCGTCGCCGTGGTCGACGGCGGCAAGCTCACGCAGACCGCGAAGGCCATGAAATCGGCGCAGGAAGAGGCCGAGAAGCTCGCCAAGCGCTTCGACGCCGATTTCACCGGCGAGCAGAAGAAGCTCCAGGGCGAATACCAGCAGCTCGAGAAGGACCGGCTCAAGATCACCGGCCAGGAATACGACCAGCGCCTGCAGCGGCTCAACGCGCGCTTCGCCGAGGTGCGGCGTACGGCCCAGATCCGGCAGGAGCAGATGGCGCGCGCGGTGCGGGTGGTCCAGCTCCAGTTCCGCAACGAGGTCGTGAAGGTCATCCAGGCGATGGCGGTCGAATCGGGCTACACGCTCGTCATCGAGAAGAGCGCGCTGCTGCATGCCGCCGCGGCGCTCGACATCACCGACAAGGTGCTCGAGCGGCTCGACAAGTCGCAGGTGCAGGTGAAGTTCGAGTTCCCGCCGAAGGCGGAGCCGGGCGCGCCCGAAGCGCCGGCAACCCCGGCCGCGCCGGACAAGAAGCCGCCGGCGGCGCCGGCACCCAAGAAAACCAACTGAAGCGGAAGGCGGCGCCGCGCTTCGGCCGGCGCCGCCGATAGCACCGTCTATGACTTCCGAGCCGCCGGCCCAGACCGTCAAGAGCGGTGACATCGCCCGCGTGATGGCGCTGTTGCCCCATCGCTATCCGTTCCTGATGGTGGATCGGATGGTGGAGATGGTGCTGGGCGAGCGCGCCGTGGGCCTCAAGAACGTCTCGGTCAACGAGCCGCATTTCCAGGGCCATTTCCCCGGCGAGCCGATCATGCCCGGCGTGCTGCTGATCGAGGCGATGGCGCAGACGGCCGGCGCGCTCGTGGTCGAGACGCTCGGCGAGGCGATGCACGGCAAGCTCGTCTACTTCATGTCGATCGAAGACGCGCGCTTCCGCCACCCGGTCCGGCCCGGCGATCAGATCTTCATCCACGTGGAGAAGATCCATGCGCGCCGGCTGGTCTGGAAGTTCCGCGGCGAATGCCGGGTGGGCGACCGGGTCGTCGCCGACGCAACCTACACGGCCATGATCGTCGACCGCTGATGACCGCGATTCACGCGACCGCCGTCGTGGCGGCCGGTGCGACGCTCGGCGCCGGCGTTTCGATCGGCCCCTATTGCATCGTCGGCGGGAATGCCGTGCTCGAAGACGGCGTTTCGCTCGCCTCGCACGTCGTCGTCGACGGGCACACCCGCATCGGCCCGCGCACGAAGGTCTATCCGTTCGCCTCGCTCGGCCAGGGCCCGCAGCACCTCAAATACGCCGGCGAGCCGACTCGGCTCGAGATCGGCGCCGACAACGTGATCCGCGAGCACGTGACCATGAACACCGGCACCGTCCAGGGCGGCGGCGTCACGCGCGTGGGCGACCGCAATTTCTTCATGGTCAACAGCCACGTCGCGCACGATTGCCACGTCGGCAACAACGTGGTGATGGCCAACAACGCGGTGCTGGCCGGCCACGTCGCGGTCGGCGACTTCGCCGTGTTCGGCGGCAACTGCGCGGTGCACCAGTTCGTGCGCATCGGCCGCTACACGATGATCTCGGGCGCCTGCGGCGTCGCCGAGGACGTGATTCCGTTCGGCTACGCCTACGCCCTCTACAACTCTCGCGCGAGCCTGGCGGGGCTGAACCTCGTCGGCCTGAAGCGGCGCGGCGTGCCGCGCGAGCAGATTCACACGCTGCGCACGGCGTACCGGCTCTTGTTCGCGGAAGAGGGCACGCTAAAAGAGCGGCTGGACGACGTGTCCGAAATGTACCGCGACAACGAGGCGGTCATGGAAATCGTCGATTTCATCCGTGCCGACGCGAGCCGCAGCATCTGCCTTCCCACCACCGGCCGGCAAGCCCCTGTCTAAGCTTGCGATCATCGCCGGCGGCGGCGCGCTGCCGGGGATCGTCGTCCAGGCCTGCCGCGAGGCCGGGCGGCCGTTCTTCGTCCTGGCGATCGAGGGCCAGGCGGATCCGGCGGCACTCGCCGGCGTGCCGCATGCCTGGTGCCGCATGGGCGCGGCCGCCAAGGGCGAGAAGATCCTGCGCGAGTTCGATCCGCAGGAGGTCGTCTTCGTCGGCAAGGTGCGCCGCCCGTCGCTCAAGGAGCTGCGGCCGGACTGGCGCGCGCTCAAGGTGATCGTCAAGGCGACGGTGCGGGCGCTCGGCGACGACGGCCTTCTGCGCGCAATCGTCCGCGAGTTCGAGGCGGAAGGCGTCAGGGTCGTCGGCCCCCATGAGCTGGTGAAGGACCTGCTCGCCGTGGAAGGCGTCTATGGCCGCATCAAGCCCGACCGCCAGGCGCGCATCGACATCGCGCGCGGCATGGACGCGGCCAAAGCCATCGGCGCGCTCGACATCGGCCAGGCCGCGGTCGTGCAGCAGGGCGTGGTGCTCGGCCTCGAAGCGATCGAGGGCACCGATGCGCTCGTCGCGCGCGCCGGCGCGCTGCAACGCAAGGGACCGGGCGGCGTGCTCGTCAAGGCGCCCAAGCCGGGCCAGGAGCGGCGCATCGATCTGCCCGGCGTGGGCGTCGAGACGGTGGAGGCGGTGGCAAAGGCGGGGCTGCGCGGCATCGCGGTGGAGGCTGGCGGCGCGCTGATCATCGATCGCGCCAAGGTCGCGGCCCGCGCCGATGCGCTCGGAGTCTTCGTCGTCGGCCTTGCGCCGCGGGGCGCGGCGCCGGCCGGAAAAACGTCGTGACGCGCGCGCCATGAGCGCAACCGGCCCTCTCGTCTACATCACCGCCGGCGAGCCGTCCGGCGACCAGATCGGCGCCAATCTCATGCAGGCGCTGAAGGAGGCGACCGGGGGCGCCGTGCGCTTCGCCGGCATCGGCGGCGACCGCATGCAGGCCGAAGGCCTGGTCACGCTGTTCCCGATGTCGGAGCTGTCGCTGATGGGCTTCGAGGTCGTCCCGAAGCTGCCGAAGCTGCTGGCCCGGATCCGCGAGACCGTGGACGACATCCGCGCGCGCCGGCCCGACGCGCTCGTCACGATCGACGCGCAGGGGTTCTCGAAGCGCATCGGCAAGAAGCTCAAGGGCGCGCCGTTCCCGATCGTCCAGTACGTGGCACCCACGGTCTGGGCGTGGAAGCCGTGGCGCGCGCGCACCGTGGCGCGTTACCTCACCCACCTGCTCACGATCTTCCCGTTCGAGGCGCGCTTTTTCGACCGCTTCGGCCTGCCGAACACCTTCGTCGGCCACCTCGCGGCCGAGCGGGCGGGACGCGCCGAGGAATTCGCGCCGGAAGGCGCAGCGTTGCGCGCGCGCCTCGGCATCGCACCCGGCGCGCCGCTGCTGTGCGCGCTGCCGGGCAGCCGCCGCGGCGAGATTCGCCGCCATATCGAGCTGTTCGGCGAAACGGTCGCGCTGCTGGCGCGCCGGCTGCCGGGACTGGTCTGCGTGCTGCCGACGGTGCCGGCGGTGGCGGAGCGGGTCGAGGCCGAGGCGCGGCGCTGGGCGGTGCCGGTCCATGTCTTGCGCGATCCGGCGGAAAAATACGCGGCCTTCGCCGCGGCCGACGTGGCGCTCGCCGCGTCGGGCACGGTCACGACCGAGACCAGCTTCGCGGGCCTGCCGACCGTGGTCATGTACCGCGTCAACCCGGTCTCGGCGCAGCTGTTCCGTTTCGTGCTGAAAACCAAGTGGCTGCGCTTCGTCTCGGCGGTGAACCTCGTGCTCGACCGCGCGGTGCTGCCGGAGTATCTCCAGCACTTCGCGACGCCGGACGCGCTCGCCGGCGCCGTCGAGCGGCTGGCCAAGGATCCGGCGGCGCGCGCCGAGCAGCTTGCCGGCATCCGCGAGGCGGTCCAGCTGCTCTCGGTCGGCGGCGAGCGTCCGAGCCGCATCGCCGCCCGCACGATCCTCGACGTCATCGCTCAATGGAGGAAGACCCATGGCTCCGGACAAGGCTGAAACCCACGCCGCCGCACGGCCGGCCGATACCGCCGGCATGCGCATGCTGCACACGATGATCCGCGTGCTCGATCTCGACAGATCGATCGCGTTCTATTGCGGCCAGCTCGGCATGACCCTGATCCGGCGGAAGGACTACGAGAGCGGCCGCTTCACGCTCGCCTTCGTCGGCTACGGCGACGAAAGCGATACCGCCGTCGTCGAGCTGACGCACAATTGGGACCAGAAGGAGCCGTATGCGATCGGCTCGGGCTTCGGCCACCTGGCGCTCGCCGTGCGCAACATCTACAAGACCTGCGAGCGACTCGCCGCCGCCGGCGTGAAGGTTCCGCGTCCGCCCGGCCCGATGAAGCACGGCGGCGGCGTGATCGCGTTCGTCGAGGATCCCGACGGCTACAAGATCGAGCTGATCGAGCGGAAATAGCCCGCGCGCTACGCCGGCGGCTCGCGCCGGCGCAGCCAGATGCGGCGACCTTCCGCCAGCTGCCAGGCGAGGAGGCCGGGCAGGCCGAGCAGCAGCTCGCGTACGCGCTTGGCGAGCGCGAGCGCCAGCGAATCCGCCGCCGAAATGCCGAACAGGCCGCCGAAGACGATGAAGCTCGCTTCGAGCACGCCGATCGCGCCGGGAACCAGGAACGCCGCCGAGCGCACGCCGGTGCCGAGGCTCTCGAGGATCAGCGCCTCGCCGACGCCCACGGGCTTGCCGAGAAAATACATGATGAGCCAGATCTCGCCGGCCCCGGCGATCCAGTCGGCGAGGCGCCAGGCCATGGCGGTCCAGAACGCCCGCTTGTCGCGATAGAGCGCGCGGATCGCGGCGTCGATTTCCGCGGCCGTCGCGCCGAGGCGGGCGAGCGCGCCGCTGCCGAGCAGGCCGCCGCCGATGCGGATCGCGATGTCGAACATGCCGATGCGCTGCACGAGCATGAACGCCGCCATCGCCGCGAGCAGAATTCCCATGCCGGCGGCGACGCTCCAGACGACGGCGACGACGGCGGGATCGAGCGAGCGCTGGAGCAGCAGCGCGAGGCCGAGCGCCACGAACGCGAGCTGGGTGAGCACGCTCACGGTGAGGTCGACGACCATGCTCCCGATCGCCGACACCGCGGGCACGCCCCGGAGATAGACGAGGCGCGCACAGACGAGGTCGCCGCCGAGCTGCGCCACCGGCAGCAGCGTGTTGACGCTTTCGCGGATCCAGCGGATCCAGAGCAGTGCCAGGGCGCCCGGGCGGCCCTCGCGCGGCAGCAGCTCGCGCCACGAGAGATTGGCGAGCATCATCGGCGCGAGGTGGAAGGCGGTCACCGCGGCGAGGCCCCAGCCGATCGCCATCATCGCCGCGAGGATCGCCGCAGCGCCGTGATCGGCGACGAGAAAGGTGGCCAGCGCGAGCCCGAGCAGACCGGCGAGAGACAGGGCGAGCCTGATGACGCGCTTCCTTCCCGGCCGGATCCGGCCGTTCGCGATTGTAACGCCGTTGTCACTCTTCTATGGTCCGGGGGATTCGAGGTCAATTTCCGCGGCATGCTGACAAAATCGGACGCTTCCGACGCGCCGACGCCGATCGCGCCGCGGCTGGTCATCGACGCCCGGGCCGGCACCGACGACGGCATCCAGCCCACGCAACGCATGCTCGGCTTGAGCCTCGTCGAGCGCACGGCGCGCGCCGCGCGCCGCATCGGCTACGGCAGCGTCTATGTGCTGACGCGGACCGAGGAGGCGGAGCGCTATCGCACGCTGCTTTCCCGCACGCCCGGCGTCGATGTCGGCGACTCCGCGCCGGCGGATGCGCGGGGCGGCGCGCGCACGGTTTGCGCGCCCGGCCTCGTGGTCGGCGAGCGCGGCTGGCTCGAGGAGGCGGCCGGCGTCGCGGTCGAGCGCGGCGGGAGCGTGGAGCTCGGCGCCGGCATCGTCGTCTGCGGCCGCGACGTGCCTTGGTCCGGCATCCTTTCGGCCGGGCCGGGCAGCCCGGCTCGGTCGGCGCATGCGCCGCTCCGCATCGCCGGCAAGTCCGATCTCGCCGCCGCCGAGCGCCGCCTGACGCGCTCCCTCGGCAAGGGCAGCGACGGATTCATGGAGCGCAACTTCGAACGGCCGATCTCGCGCAGACTCTCGCGCCGCCTCGCGCGGACGCCGATCACGCCCAATCAGATGACGCTGGTCTCGGCCGCGGTCGGCCTCGCCGCAGCGCCGTTCTTTCTTTCGCCGGCGCCGCTCTGGCAGACCATCGGCGCGCTGCTCTTCCTGACGCACGCGATCCTCGACGGCTGCGACGGCGAGCTCGCGCGGCTGCGCTATCAGGAATCGCGCTGGGGCGGCATACTCGATTTCTGGGGCGACAATGTCGTGCATGCCGCGATCTTCGCCTGCATGGCCCTCGGCTGGAGCCGCGCGGCGGGCGCGGCGTGGCCGCTGGGGGTCGGCGCCGCCGCCGTTCTCGGCGCCCTCGGCTCGGCGAGCTTCGTCTATTGGCGCGTGATGCGCCCCAAGCAGGGCGAAGGCCCGCTCTACGTCTCGGTCGCCCGCGAGCGCAAGAGCCGGCTCGTGAGCATGCTCGATTCGCTCTCGCGGCGCGATTTCATCTATCTCGTGCTGGCGCTCTCGCTCTTCGGCAAGGCCGCCTGGTTCCTCGCGCTCGCGTCGATCGGCGCGCCGATCTTCTTCGCGATGCTGCTCGTCGTGGCGGCGCAGGAAAGCCGCCTCGTGCGGAGCGCGCCGGCGTGAGCGGGCAGGGGCGACGAGGCGATGTTCGTGCGTAAGAGCGAGAGAGCGGGACGGAACGGGGGCCGAACCGCAAGACCGATGCAATCGCGCTCGTACCGCCAGCCGCGTCCTCCGACGCGATCGGCCGCCGGGCAGAGGGGAGACGCGGCCTCATGAAAGCGGTGATCCTGGCGGCCGGACGCGGCCGCCGGCTGGGGAGTGCCGGCGACGAACGGCCGAAAATCCTTCTGCGGTTCGGCGGACGAACCCTGCTCCAGCGGCACATCGAGATACTCGAGCATTGCGGCATCGGGAGCATCGCGATGGTGGTCGGCTATCGGGCGGAGTCGGTGCACGACGAAATCAAGCGGATCGGACGCGCCGGGCAGGTGCAGCTGATCGAGAATCCGCGTTATGCCGAGGGCAGCGTCGTCTCGCTGTGGTCGGCCGCGGCGGCATTTGCCGGCGAGCGCTCGACGCTGCTGATGGACGGCGACGTGCTCTACGACTGGCGCCTGATGCAGCGGCTGACGCAGTCGCACCGGGCCAACTGCCTGTTGATGGACCGGAACATCGAGCCCGGCGAGGAGCCGGTCAAGCTGTGTATCGCGGCGAACCGTATCGTCGACTTCCACAAGAGGCCGACGATCGATCACGAATTTCACGGGGAATCCGTCGGCTTTTTCCGCCTTTCGGCCGGGATCGGCGCGGCGCTGCTGACCGGTGCCGCCGAATATGTCGCGAGCGGGCGCCACGACCAGGAATACGAGGAGCCGCTTCGCGACCTCATCCTCGCGAGCGGGCCCGACGTGTTCGGCTACGAGGACATCACCGGGTTGCCCTGGGCCGAGATCGATTTTCCGCTCGACGTGGCCCGGGCGCGAAAACGCGTCGTGCCGCGACTGACCGAAATGGCCGCGACGGCGGCCGGGGCAGGGTGAGCGGCGCGGGGACGAGCCCGGCGATGGCCGCGGCTGCGCGCCGGATCGAAGCGGCTCGCCTTATGGCGAATGACGAAGCGGTCCGGGGAATGGCGAATATCGCGGTCCCGTCGCGAGCGATGCTCGGGCGGCTCGGCCCGGAGACAAACTGGATTTAAACCATAATTACCCTCTAGCCTTTCTTTTTGCTGAGACATATCACTAAGAAACCGTTGATCGCGACGTGAAGAGCCGGGGGAAAAAATTGGGGCGCGTGAGTTCCTGGATGGCGGGCGCCGTCTGCGTGGCGGCGGCCTTTACGGCCGGTGCGCCGGCAATCGCCCAGTCGGAAGCCGAATACCGCAGGGTCTTCGACGAAGTCTTGCTCGACCCCTCGGCACCGGGGCCGAACTTTAGGTATGCCCGCCTGTCGATCGAACGCGGCGAATTGCGCAAGGCGCTCGCCGCCTACGAACGCATTCTCGCCCGCGATCCCGCGAATGCCGAGGCGGCGGCGGGGCGGGCGCGCGTGCTGCGCCAGCTCGAGCCGAGCACGCTGCGCGCGACGCTGTCGATCGGCGGCGCCTATCAGACCAATCCGCGCCATGCCAATGTCTCGAACTCGCTGACCGACGACTTCGCGGCGACGGCGCGGTTCAGCATAGCGGACGAGCGGCCGATCTTCGGCATCCGCTGGCGGACCGAAGGCGACGTCGTGGCCACCAAATACCTCGAATTCCGCGACCTCGACGTCGGCAGCGCCGGCTTCCGCACCGGGCCGGTCATTCCGTTCGACAATTACCGCCGCGTGCACGTGTTCGCGGGCTTCTCCTATGCGTGGCTCGCGCGCCGGACGTTCTTCGGCGAGCCGACCGCCGGGCTCAATTTCGAGTTCGACGACGCCGGTCCGTTCCGCGGCATCGTCGTGCGCGGCGGCTATCAGAATCTCGGCCGGCACCTGACCACGCGCGACGGCGTGTTCGTCGAAGTGTATCCGCGCTTCGTCTTCACCGAGGCGGTCCTCAAGGAGGCCTCGCTCTCGGTCACGCCCTACTGGCGCTACAACGGCGTGGTCGGCGCGGGCCCGGTCGTCGAGCCGTTCGGCGTGCCGTTCCCGGCGCGCTTCCATCAGTTGGGCATCCGTGCCGACTACGTCGTGCGCATCCGCGACAACGTCGCGGTGGGCGTCAACGGCACCTACGAATACCGCCATTACTTCGAGCAGTTCACGGTCGAGATCAACAACCGGCGCGATCACGTGATCACGCCCGGCGCGCAGCTGGTCTTCTTCGGCCTGGCGCAGGACCACCTCGACATCACCGCCAGCTACAACTTCGAACATCGCGCGTCGAACAACGGCGTCGCGCGCTACAACAACCATATCGCGGGCCTGCGGGCCCAATGGAGGTTCTGATGCGGACGACGGCGACTTTCCTGTCATGCGCCCTCGCGCTGGCCGCGGGGCCTGCGTTCGGCCAGGGCGCCGACCGCATCGGCATCACGGCGGCGGCGCAGAACGAGGTGCAAGGCTCGCTCGGCGCCGTTCGGCGATCGCTGAAGATCGGCGACGGCGTGTCCCAGAACGAACAGATTCGCACCGGCGCCAACAGCACGGCGCAGCTCCTGTTCAAGGACGAGACCACGCTGTCGATGGCGGCCGAGTCGGTGCTCGTGCTCGACAAGGCGGTCTACGATCCGAGCAAGGGCGGCGCCGAGATCGCGGTTCGCGCGGTGTCGGGCGCGTTCCGGTTCGTGTCGGGCTCTTCGCCGTCGAACAACTACAAGATCGTGACGCGCGCCGGCACGATCGGCGTGCGCGGAACGATCGTCGACGTCGAGATCATTCGCGAGATCATCGTCGCGATCGTCCGCCAGGGCCAGGCCGAATACTGCGCGAGCCCCGGCAACTGCCTGATCGTCAACGCGGGCAACTTCATCGTGCTGTCGGGCGGAACCGTGACGCAGCCGAAGCCGATCAACGATCATGCGTGCGGCATGACGGGCCTCAGCGGCGGCAACTCGAAATGCGCCGCGCGGCTGCTCGGCAGCCTGTTCGACGTGGCCGGAGGGCCGCCGGACCATCTCGGCGCCGACTTCCAGCCGGGCAATTTCGCCGGCGGGCCGCCGCCGGGCGCCGGGCCGGGCGGCACTCCGGGAGGACCGGGCGGTCCGGGCGGGCCCGGCGGACCGGGTGGTCCGGGCGGAAGCTGCTCGGTGCTGCTGCCGAACGGCAATTGCTATCCCGGCGTGGGCTCGCCGGGCCGCGGCACGCCGCCTCCCGGCCTGAACCGATAGGACGACAGGCGGGCGCGGAAGACCGCGCCCGTTTCAGCCCAGCGCGCGGAGCGCGACGAACGCGACGGCCGCGAGGACGATCGACGCCGAAACGGCGGCGACGAGCCGCCCGCGTCCGCGATTGTCGTTGGCCGGCGGCGGAATCGCGGTGCGGCGCGGCGGCGGAGGCGCCTCGGGCGAAGCCTTGCGCTGCTGCCGCGCCGCCATGCCGCGTCGTCCTTCCTATGCGCGCCGCGCGATCGGCACGTAGGGGCGCTTCGTGGCGCCGGTGTAGAGCTGGCGCGGACGGCCGATCTTCTGCGCCGGATCCTCGATCATCTCCTTCCACTGCGCGATCCAGCCGACGGTGCGCGCCAGCGCGAAGATCGCGGTGAACATCGAGGTCGGGAAACCCATCGCCTGCAGGATGATGCCCGAATAGAAATCGACGTTGGGATAGAGCTTCTTCTGGATGAAGTAGTCGTCCTGCAGCGCCACGCGCTCGAGCTCCATCGCCGTCTCGAGCAGCGGATTGTTGGTCATCCCGAGCTCGTTCAGCACCTCGTAGCAGGTCTTCTGCATCACCTTGGCGCGCGGGTCGTAGTTCTTGTAGACGCGGTGGCCGAAGCCCATGAGGCGGAAATCGTCCTTGGGGTCGCGCGCGCGCTTGACGATCTCGGGGATACGGTCCTTCGAGCCGATCTGCTTCAGCATCGCCAGCACCGCCTCGTTGGCGCCGCCGTGGGCCGGGCCCCAGAGGCAGGCGATGCCGGCCGCGATGCAGGCGAACGGGTTGGCGCCCGACGAGCCGGCGAGGCGCACGGTCGAGGTGGACGCGTTCTGCTCGTGGTCGGCGTGCAGGATGAAGATCCGGTCCATCGCCTTCGCGAGCACCGGATTCATCTTGTAGGTCTCGCACGGCACCGCGAACGTCATGTGCAGGAAGTTCTCCGCGTAGGAGAGGTCGTTGCGCGGATACACGAAAGGCTGGCCGATCGAATACTTGAACGCCATCGCCGCGATCGTCGGCACCTTCGCGATCAGGCGGTAGGAGGCGATTTCGCGCTGGCGCGGGTCGGTGATGTCGGTCGAATCGTGATAGAAGGCCGACATCGCGCCGACCACGCCGCACATCACCGCCATCGGGTGCGCGTCGCGCCGGAACCCGCGGAAGATCTGGTGCATCTGCTCGTGCAGCATCGTGTGGCGGGTGACGCCTTCCTCGAACTTCGCCTTCTGCGCCTCGGTCGGCAGCTCGCCGTAGAGCAGCAGGTAGCAGACCTCCATGAAGTTGCTCTTCTCGGCCAGTTCCTCGATCGGATAGCCGCGGTGGAGCAGCACGCCCTCGTCGCCGTCGATGAACGTGATCTTGGATTCGCAGCTTCCGGTCGAGGTGTAGCCGGGATCGTAGGTGAACATCCCGGTCTCGGCGTAGAGCTTGCGGACGTCGACGACCTTCGGCCCGAGCGTGCCCGGCAGGAGCGGCAGGTTGACCGCCTTGTTGTTCTGATTGTCGGTGAGCGTGACCGATTCCTTGGCGGCGGGCTTGGCGGCGGCGGTGGTGGTGGCGTTCATGGCGGGCCTATGTTCCAAAACGAGTGCGGGCCGGGCACAGCAGACTGCGCCGGCAGGGAAATTCCTGACCGTTTCCGTCCCGAAGTGACCGGCTTTTCAAGTTGAAATTACCCTATTTCGCGGCGTCGGCAAGGCGCCCGAGAGCCTCGTCCCGCCCGAGCGCGGCCATCACCTCGAACAGGCCCGGAGACTGCGTCTGGCCGGTCAGGGCCGCGCGCAGGGGCTGCGCCACGTCGCCCATCTTGGCGCCGCGGCGTTCGATCTGGTCGCGCATCGCGGCCTCGAGCGCGGCCTCGTTCCAGTCGCCGAGCGCGCCGAACGCCGCCGCCAGCGCGCCGACATGCTCGCGGCCGGCGCCGTCGAGCAGCGCACGGGCCTTGTCGGCGACCGGGATCGGCCGCTCGCGGCAATAGAAGAGGGCGGCGTCGGCCAGCTCGACGAGGGTCTTGGCGCGCTGCTTCAGGCCCGCCATGCCGCGCCCGAGCCGCTCGCGCTGCGCCGGCGTCAGCGCCCGGTCGAGCTTCTCGGCGATGAACGGCTCGGCCGCGGCGGCCAGCGCCGCGTCGTCGGCGGCGCGGATGTAATGGCCGTTCATGTTGGTGAGCTTCGCGAGGTCGAAGCGCGACGGCGAGCGGCCGATGTCGGCGATTTCGAACAGCTTCACGGCGTCCTCGGTCGAGATGATGTCGACGTCGCCGTGGCCCCAGCCGAGCCGCAGCAGGTAGTTGCGCATGGCGGCCGGCAGGAAGCCCATCTTCCTGTATTCCGCGACGCCGAGCGCGCCGTGGCGCTTCGAGAGCTTGGCGCCGTCGGCGCCGTGGATGAGCGGGATGTGCGCGAAGCGCGGAATCTCCCAGCCCATCGCCTTGTAGATCTGGCTCTGCCGGAACGCGTTGGTGAGGTGATCGTCGCCGCGGATGATGTCGGTCACGTCCATGTCGTGATCGTCGACGACGACCGAGAGCATGTAGGTGGGCGTCCCGTCCGCGCGCAGCAGCACCATGTCGTCGAGCTGCTCGTTGGCCACGCGCACGGTGCCCTGCACCAGGTCCTCGACGACGGTTTCGCCGGCCGTGGGCGCCTTCAAGCGGATCACCGGCTTCACGCCCGGCGGCGCGTCCTTGGCGTCGCGCTCGCGCCAGGGGCCCTCGTAGCGGATCGATTTGCCGGCCGCCTTCTGCGCCTCGCGCATGCGCTGCAGCACTTCGGGCGTCTCGTAGGCATAGTAGGCGTGCCCCTTGGCGAGCATCGCGTGCGCGACCTCGGCATGGCGCGCCGCGCGCGAGAACTGGAACACCGTTTCGCCGTCCCAGTCGAGGCCGAGCCATTTCAAGCCGTCGAGGATCGCCTGCGTGGCCTCGGGCGTCGAGCGGGCGCGGTCGGTGTCCTCGATGCGGAGGCGGAACACGCCGCCGACATGGCGCGCATAGAGCCAGTTGAACAGCGCCGTGCGCGCGCCGCCGATATGGAGGAAGCCCGTGGGCGAGGGGGCGAAGCGGGTGACGATTTTCATTGGAAAACGGGCATCCGTGCGCGCTTCGTTCTCGATTTGGCGCGTCTTTGCCGGGGTTTCGAGGGACGGAAGCGATCTAGCATAGCGTTGAAGGGTTGGGCGAGAGGCGATGTCGGCGCTATCGGCGGCACTGGCGGAACTGGAGGGCAGGGCGGGCGCCGTCCGTGCGGCGGCGCGCATCGCGCGCGCGTTCGCGGCCGAGCGCGAGCGCTGGATCCTGTGGCTGCCGGTGGCGCTCGGCGCCGGAATCGGCCTCTACTTCGAGCTCGCGGTCGAGCCGCAGATCGCGATCGCGGCGCTCGCGCCCGGAGCCACGCTGCTGCTCGCTGTGGCCGTGCGGCGGCATGCTGGCGCGTTTACATTGGCCGTCGGTGCCTTCGCCGCGGCGCTCGGCTTCGCGGCGGCGAAGCTGCACACCGACTGGGCCAAGGCGCCGGTGCTCACGGAGCGGCTCGGGCCCGTGACGGTGACGGGCCGCATCGTCGAGGCCGAGCCGACCCACAAAGGCATGCGCATCGTGGTCAGGCTCGCCGCCGCCGGCAACCTCGCTGCGGATCGTCTGCCGCTGCGCGCCCGGCTCACGCTGCACGACATCGAGGGCGGCTACACGGCCGGCGACGAGATCGCCGTGCGCGCGATCCTGCTGCCGCCGCCGGCGCCGGCCATGCCCGGAGCCTACGACTTCCAGCGCCAGGCCTATTTCCAGCGCATCGGCGCGGTCGGCTTCGCGCTCGGCGAGCCGGATATCCTGAAGAAAGCCGCCGACGGCGGATTCTCGTTCGCCGAATGGCTGGAGCGGCTGCGCCAGCGCATCACCGAGCGCATCGTCGCGCAATTGCCAAGCCCGACCGGCGCGCTGGCGGCGGCGCAGATCACCGGACACCGCCACACGATTCCGCCCGAGGTGATGAGCGCGTGGCAGGATTCGGGCCTCGCCCACCTGATCGCGATCTCCGGCATGAACATCGCCATCGTCGCCGGGCTCGTGTTCTTCGCGGTGCGTGCGCTGCTGGCGCTGGTGCCATGGCTGGCGCTGCGTATCTCGACCAAGAAGTGGGCCGCCGTCGCGGCGCTCGCGGTGACGCTCGCTTATCTGCTGATCTCCGGCGCCGCGGTGCCGACGCAGCGCGCCTATTTCATGTTCGCCGCGGTCATGGCCGGCGTGCTCATCGATCGCGAGGCGCTGTCGATGCGGCTCGTGGCGTGGGCCGCAGTCGTCATCCTGATCGCGGCGCCCGAAGGGCTGCTCGGCCCGAGCTTCCAGATGTCGTTCGCCGCGGTGGTGGCGCTGATCGCCTGCTACGAGCGCTGGGCCGCGCGCAAGCCGGAGCCGGAGCCGCCCGGCGCGGCGCGGCGCTGGCTGCGCGGCTTCGCGGCGCTCGCGCTGACCAGCCTCGTCGCCGGCCTGGCGACCGCGCCGTTCGGCATGTTCTCGTTCAATCGCTTCACGGTGTACGGCCTCGCCGCCAACATGATCGCGGTGCCGGTGACCGACCTCTGGGTCATGCCGTGGGCGCTCGTGACGATGTTCGCGATGCCGTTCGGGCTCGAGGCCTGGCCGCTCGCGGCGATGGGGTGGGGCGTCGACCTCGTGCACGCCGTGGCGCGCACGGTGGCCGGCTGGCCCGGCGCCGTCGTTTCCACGACGGCGATGCCGGGCCTCGGTCTCCTGCTGTTCGCGCTCGGCGGGCTGTGGCTCGCGATCTGGCAGCGGCGCTGGCGCTGGCTCGGCGCGCCCGCGATGCTCGCGGGGCTGCTCTCGATGCTGCTCGTGCGCCCGCCCGATCTGCTGATCTCGGGCGACGGCAAGACGCTGGCCGCGCGCGCGGCCGACGGCGCGCTCTACATCGCCTCGCCCGATGCGCGCGGCTACGTCGCCGACACGTGGTGGAAGCGCGACGGCGCGGCCGGCTTCAAGCCGTGGCCGCAGATGGGCGCGGGCGCGGACGGCCGCCTGCGCTGCGACGCACTCGGCTGCACCTATGCGATCGGCGCCGTGCGCGTCGCCATCGTGCGCGACCCGGCCGCGCTGACCGAGGATTGCGACGCGGCGCTGGTCGTGGCGCCGGCGCTGACCCGCACCGGCTGCCGCAAGGCCCGCGTCGTCGACAGGCGCAGCCTGATGACGCGGGGCGCGCACGCGGTTTGGATCGGGGGGAATACGCTGGCCATCATCGACGACCGCGGCGAACGCGGCGAGCGGCCATGGGTGAGCCATCCGTGGATGGAAGCGGAGCAGCGCCCGCCGCGGCGCGGACGGACGGCGGCGCGGGAGTAGAGCCAAGCCTCACGTCATCCCGAGCGAAGCGAAGGATCTCTCGGATGCAGGTGGGCGCTGCATCGCTTCGATACGATCTCGACGCAACCCTGGGTCGGCGTCGAAGAGATCCTTCGCTTCGCTCAGGATGACGGGACGTGCGCGCGGGGACTAGAACCGCCGCAGCAACCCCACGAGCCTGCCCTGGATCTTCACCTGGTCGGGACGGAAGATGCGCGTCTCGTACTTCTTGTTCGCCGGCTCGAGCGCGATCGAGTTGCCGCGCCGGCGCAGGCGCTTCAGCGTGACCTCGTTGTCTTCCACCAGGGCCACGACGATGCTGCCGTTCTCCGCCGTCTCGCTCTTCTCGATGATGACGGTGTCGCCGTCGACGATGCCGGCTTCCTGCATCGAATCGCCTTCGACCTCGAGCGCGTAATGCTCGCCGCGGCCGAGCAGGCCGGGCGGAACCTCGATCGTCTGCGTGTCGCGCAGCGCCTCGATCGGCGTACCCGCGGCGATCTTGCCGTAGAGCGGCAGCTCGACCGAACGCTTGGGTGCCGTCACCATGCGGCCGGCGAGGCCCTTGCGGAAATCGCCGGGGATGACGTTGGGCGCGAACTTCTTGTTGCGCGCCGGGTCGCGCGCGCTGACGCCGACCGCGGCCGTCTCGGGCATCCGCAGCACTTCGAGTGCGCGCGCGCGATGGGGCAGGCGGCGCAGGAAGCCGCGCTCTTCGAGGCCGGTGATCAGCCGGTGGATGCCCGACTTGGACTTGAGGTCGAGCGCGTCCTTCATCTCGTCGAACGAGGGCGAGACGCCGCTCTTGGCGAGATAGTCGTTGATGTAGACCAGCAGCTCGTGCTGTTTGCGGGTGAGCATCGGGGTTTCTGAGCCTCCTCGGATGAGGGCCGCCACTCGTGCTGGGGCGCGGCTTCCTCGGAACAAACTATCAACACCCCCATGTTCTAGTTTGGTTCCGAGAACTTGTCAACAACATCCTGTGGCTTTTGTTGGGAAGCGCCTCAGATGACGACCCCCGGCATCGCCAGCGGGATCAGTTCGACCGTGTCGCCGGCCGTGAGCGCCGGGGCAAGCGGGGCGCGGACGATGAGGCCGTCAGCCTTGGCCAGCGTCGCCATCATCGAGCTGTCCTGTGCGCGAAACGGCACGGCCACGAGGCCGCCGTCGGGGGCGCGTTCCAGCGTGGCGCGCAGATAATCCTCGCGCCGGTCGTTTTCCCGGAGATCGGCGCCGAGGCGGGCGGCGATGCGGCGCGGCTCGGTCTCGGCGCGGCCGAGGAATTTCGCCAGCATGGGCGCCAGGAACAGCAGCGAGCAGACCAGGCTCGAGACCGGATTGCCGGGCAGGCCCAACAGCGGCGCGGCGCCGAGCTTGCCGAACATCAGCGGCTTGCCGGGGCGCATCGCGATCTTCCAGAAATCGAGCGCGAGGCCGATCTCGCCGAGCGCGCTCTGCACGAGATCGTGGTCGCCGACCGAGGCGCCGCCGGTCGTCACCAAGAGATCAGCGCCGCGCGCCTGCTCGGCCATCGTCTTGAGCGTGGCCTTTTCGTCGGGCGCGATGCCGATGTTGATGGCCTCGCCGCCATTGGCGTCGACGAAGGCCGCCAGCGCCCACGAGTTGGAGCTCACGATCTGGCCCGGCCCGAGCGCTTCGCCGGGCTGCACGATCTCGTCGCCGGTGGCGAGAATGGCGACGCGCGGCTTTCGGCGCACGGTGAGCCACGGCACGTTCATCGCCGCGCAGAGGCCGACGTCGCGCGGCGAGAGCACGCGCCCGGCATGGAGCAACGCGTCGCCCGCCTTGAAATCGAGCCCGGCGCGGCGGATGTGGCGGCCGAGCAGCGCCGCTTCCTTGACCAGGACGGCGCCGTCGCGGGCCTCGGTATCCTCCTGGATCACGACCGCATCGGCGCCCTCGGGCACCGGCGCGCCGGTGAAGATGCGCACCGCCTCGCCGGTTCCGACGCGGCCCGCGAAGGGCCGCCCGGCCGGCGCGATGCCGACGACCTTCAGCGCCACCGGCACCTTCGCCGCGTCGGCGGCGCGCACCGCATAGCCGTCCATCGCCGAGACGGCGTTGGGCGGCTGCGTGAGCCGCGCGACGGCGTCGGCGGCGAGCGTGCGCCCGGCCGCGTGCGCGAGGCTCACCTGCTCGCTGCCCACCGGCGCGATCGCCGCGAGAATGCGCTGCCGCGCCTCGGCGACGGAGATCATGCGCGCACACTTTCCCTCTCCCGCGCAGCGGGAGAGGAGGGGCCCAGGCAATGCCCCTTGGGCATTGCCTGGGAGGTGAGGGTACGGCGTTTCCGCAAGCTCGACGCAGGCAGCGATTCGCGGCGGCGGCCCTCACTTCCCGAGCAATGCCCAGAGGGCATTGCTCGGGCCCCTTCTCTCCCACTTCGTGGGAGAGAGAAGATAGGGCACGCAACCGAGCGCATCACTGCTTCCTCCGCTCGTATGTGCCCGATTTCCCGCCGCTCTTGTGCTCGAGACGGATGTCGGACAGCACCATCTCGCGATCGACGGCCTTGCACATGTCGTAGACGGTCAGCGCCGCCACCGCGACGGCGGTGAGCGCCTCCATCTCGACGCCGGTGCGGCCGGTCGTCTTGACGCGCGCCACGATGTCGATCGCGTGCCTGCTGCGGACCGGTGTCAGCTCGACCTTCACCGAGGTGAGCGCCAACGGGTGGCACAGCGGCACGAGGTCGGGCGTGCGCTTGGCCCCGGCGATGCCGGCGAGCTGCGCCACGGTCAGCACGTCGCCCTTCTTCACGTTCTTGCCGAGAATCAGCCGGAGCGTGGCCGGCCGCATCGTCACGCGCCCGCGCGCGACCGCGAGCCGCTCGGTCTCGGCCTTGTCCGAGACGTCGACCATCACGGCGCGGCCCTTGCTGTCGAAATGCGTCAGGCGTGACATCGCGTCCTACATACCGCCCCCGGCGCGCGCGGTCCAATCTCGCCAGAGCGGGCGGCACAGGCTAGGATCGCCCAAGGGGAT
>JAEULD010000118.1 GCA_016792765.1 Candidatus Odyssella sp. | reverse complement strand
GCGCGGCCCTTGGCGGTGATCGCCACCGCGCGGGTGTCGCGCTGGCGCTGGATCCAGCCGAGCGCCAGGCAGCGCGCGGCGAGGCCGGCGCCGACCGCGCCGGCGATGTGCGGCCGCCGCTCGCTCCAGTCGAGGCACGGGCGGCAGAAGGCGCGCCGCGGCGCGGCCGCGAGATCGAGGCCGAAGCGGGCGAGGAATTCCGCGCCTGCCGGCGTCACCGCGCCGCCGTCGTCGCCGAGCTCGACATGCCCCCGCGCGACCAGGGCGTCGGCCAGCGCCACGCCGAGCCGGCCGGCGAGGTGGTCGTAGCAGAAGCGCGCGCGGCGCAGCGCGGCCTCGGCCGGCGAATGCGGGCGGCGGCGCGGCGGTCCTTCGAGGCTCGCCATCGCGTTGATGCTCTCGAGCATGCGGCCCACCAGCGGCGAGGCGAGGCGGAAATAGCGGTGGCGGCCCTGGCGCGCCACGGCGAGCAGGCGCCCGTCGACGAGCTTGGCGAGATGCCCGCTCGCGGTCTGCGGCGCGATGCGCGCGCGAAAGGCGAGCTCGGTCGCCGTGAGCGCGCGCCCGTCCGCGAGCGCCATCAGCATGTTGGCGCGCGCTGGATCGCCCACGAGCGCCGCCACCTCGGCCAATTGCGGTTGCGCGACCATGCGCCGAGCCTGCGGCACCGCGCCGCCCGGCGCAAGAGGGCACGCTTCGGCCGCGGCCGAAGCGTCGCGGTTCGGCCGGCGCCGAAGCGATCCGGCGCGCGCGGCGGCGGCGCGCGTGCGAGAACGGCGCGCGACCCACGCCAGCGAGCCGATCATGCCGATCACGCCGATCTTTGCCGCCATCGCCGTTCCGCGCCGCGCCGGGCGCAGGCGCGCGCCGTCGGCCGCGCTGCGCCGCGCGTTCCGCTGGTGCCGGCTGTGCCACGCGCGCGCGGCGCAGCGCCGTCACCTGGCCGAGCTCGACGAGCGCATGCTCAAAGACGCGGGCATCACGCCCGACCAGGCCGCGCGCGAGTGCGCGAAGCCGTGGTGGCGCGCCTGATCGCGCGCGGCGCATGGCCGCCCGCGCAAGCGGCGGATAGACCGGGCGGCGGCGCGCTCCTATGTTCGGCGCACGCATCCCGCAACCTCCGCCGCTCCTCCATGTCGCCGCGCCGCGAAGCGCCGCCGGGCACCGCCGCCACGCCTCCCGCCACGCCGGCGGGCGCCGGCGCGCGCGCGTATGGCGGCTCGATGACGGCGCTCGAATGGTCGATGCTGTTCGGCCTCGCGCTGATCTGGGGCGGCTCGTTCTTCTTCAACAAGGTGCTGCTCGCCGCGTTCGAGCCGCTCACGATCGTGCTCGGGCGCGCCGGCATCGCCGCGCTGGCGCTGGTGGCCGCGATCCACGTCGCCGGCGGGAGGCTGCCGCGCGCATGGGCGGCGTGGCGAATCTTCATCGGCGCGAGCCTGCTCAACAACATCGCGCCGTTCCTGCTGATTCTGTGGGGGCAGAAGCACATCGCGAGCGGCCTCGCCGCGATCCTGAACGCCACCACGCCGCTGTTCGCGGCCGTGCTCGCGCACGGGCTCGCCGGCGAAAGGCTGGCCGCGCACCGCTTCGCCGGCGTGCTGATCGGCCTCGGCGGCGTCGCGGTGATGATGGGGCCGGATCTGGTCGCGGAGGGGCTGGGCGGCGACGTCGTCGCCCAGCTCGCGGTGCTCGGCGCGGCTTTCTGCTACGGCCTCTCCTCGCTGTTCGGCCGGCGCCTGCATGCGCTGAAGATAGCGCCGCAGAGCGCCGCCGCCGGCCAGCTCATGATCACGGCCATCATCATGCTGCCGTTCGTGCTGGTGTTCGATCGTCCGTGGACGCTGCCGGCGCCGGGCTGGGACGTGTGGGCGGCGCTGGCCGGCCTCGCGCTGCTGAGCACCGCGCTCGGGTACGTGGTCTTCTTCCGGCTGCTGTCGGCCGGCGGCGTCAACGCCTCGCTGGTGACGCTGCTCGTGCCGGTCACGGCGCTGCTGCTCGGCACGCTCGTGCTGGGCGAGGTCTTCACGCTGCGCCAGGCTGCCGGCATGACGGTGATCCTGATCGGGCTCGCGGTCACGGACGGCCGGCCGGTCGCCTTCGTCTTGCGCCGGCTCGGCCGGTAGCGTCGCCGGGATTGATATTTCACAGTCGCGCCATGCGCGAATGCGACTCGGTCGCGCCGCGAATTCGCGTTAGCATTCGACCAATTGCCAACGCCTGGAGCCAGGATGTCAGGGGAGAATGGCTCGTTGCGCCGCCACGACGCGGCGGCCGACCCGTGCGCGGCGGCGGAAATCGCCATCGAGCGCGCGCTGGCGGTGCTCGAGAATGCGCCGTCGCCGAGCGTGGATCAGCTCTCCGATCTGGCCGATGCGATCGATTCGCTGAAAGAGGGTGCGTTCGCGGTTGCGGCCGATCTCGCGGCGGTCGCCCAGGCCAGCCGGACGCTGCCCACGGCGCGCCGGCCGCAAAGCCTCGCCCGCTCGCTGCCCGATCTCAAGGCCGCGTTCGGCGCCACGCGCAAGTTCCTGCGCGCGACGCGCGCGAAGCCGCCGGCCTAGCGCGTGTGGGGCGCAGGGGGCCGGATACGGGCAAAGAATCGAAGGAGCGGGCCACGCGCCGTCTTACCGGCGACTCCGCCTATGCTATGATCGTTCGACTGCATCAACCAGACCGGGGCTCAACCATGCTTGCTATCCGTCTCGCCGCGCTCGTCGGGGCGCTCCTGTTCGCGACTGCCGCGCCGGCCGCGGCGCAATCCTGGGGGGCACTGGCGTTCAGCGAGAACGGCACCGCCTACGCCTATTCGCGCAATTACGGCACCAAGGAAGATGCCGAGCGCGGCGCGCTCGCCGAATGCGCGAAGTATGCGAGCGACTGCAAGATCTACGACACGTTCGAGAACCGCTGCACGTCGCTGGCCGGCTCGCCGAACGGCGTCTATGGCTGGGCGTGGGGCGGCGACGTGCCGGCCCGCCAGCAGCGCGCGATCGAGGAGTGCACGAAGCAGGGCGGCACCGAGTGCCGCATGGTCGTGAATTTCTGCACCGGCGCCGCCAGCGATCCGGGCAGCGACGCGCCGGCGCCCGCCCCGTCGCCGGGCCCGTCGCCCGGCCCGGCTCCGGCACCGAAGGAATAGCCGAACCGCGCCGGCGGTGCGGCGGCACCCCGGCGCATTCAGCCGCGAGGTCACGATGAAGCCGAGCCTCTCCCTGGTGGCGGCCGCGGCCGCCCTGTCGATCGCCGCTTCGCCGGCGCTGGCGGAGCGCGAATGGGGCGCGCTGGCGCTCAGCGAGCGCAGCACCGCCTATGGCTACGCGCGCGACTTCGACACGGAAGCGGGCGCCTCCGAGCGCGCACTGGCCGAATGCGCGAAGAACGCGAGCGACTGCCGCCTGCACACGGCGTGGCGCAACACCTGCCTCGTGCTCGCCGGCAGCGTCGACGGTCCGTTCGGCTGGGCCTGGGGCGCGCCGGCGACCACGCGGGCGCAGCGCGCGCTCGACCAGTGCCGCCAGCGCGGCGCCGTCAACTGCAAGGTCGTGGAAACGATCTGCTCGGGCACCGCGGGCGGCCCCGCGACGCCGCGCACGCCGGCCGCGCGCACACCCGAGCGCCCGGCGACGCCGGCGGCCACCGTCCCGCCGGCCACGCCCGCGCCTCCAGCCGCGGCACCTCCCGCCGCGGCGCCTCCGGCGAAGACGCCGTCCGCCGCGGCGCCGCCGGCCGCGCCGCCGCCCGCGACCGCGGCGCCCGCGCCGGCCGCGGCGCCGCCCGCCGCCGTCACCGCGCCGCCGCCCGAAACGCGCACGCCCGGCGCGCCGACGCCGCTGCACCGGCAGTGATACGGAAACGCGCCGGCGCCGCACATCGCATCCTCGGAGTCGCGCCATGAACCTCCACAAGCTCCTCTCCGCGCGCGCCGCCGCGGGCAAGCCCGTGCGCGTCGGCGTTCTCGGCTGCGGCAAGTTCGCGACGATGTTCCTGGCGCAGGCGCTGCGCATTCCGGGCCTGCACATCGCCGGCATCGCCGACATCGCGCCGGGCAAGGCCGCGGAGCAGCTCGCGCGCTGCGACTGGCAGAAGGCGCAATACGCCGCGCGCTCGCTCGGCGAGGCGATGGACACCGGCGCCACGCACCTCACCGACGACGCGATGGCGATCGTTTCGCATCCCGGCATCGAAGTGATCGCCGAATGCACCGGCGATCCGATCGCGGCCACGAGCCACGCGCTCGCCGCGTTCCGTCACGGCAAGCACGTCGTGATGGTCACGGTCGAGGCCGACGCGTTCGTGGGGCCGCTGCTCGCGCAGAAGGCGAAGGAGGCGGGCGTCGTCTACTCGCTCGCCTACGGCGATCAGCCGGCGCTAATCTGCGATCTCGTCGATTGGGCGCGCACCTGCGGGTTCGGCGTCGTCGCGGCGGGCCGCGGCCACAAATGGCTGCCGCACTATTCGCGCACCACGCCCGACACGGTGTGGAACGACTGGGGCCTTTCGGAAGCCGACGCCAGGGCCGGCGGCCTCAACCCGCGCATGTTCACCTGCTTCCTCGACGGCTCGAAGCCGGCGATCGAGACGACCGCGGTCGCCAACGCGACCGGGCTCGAAGCGCCGTCGGCCGGGCTCGCCTTCCCGCCCTGCGCGGTCCACGACCTGCCGCACGTCATGCGGCCGAGGAGCGAGGGCGGCCTGCTCGAGCGGAAGGGCCTCGTCGAGTGCGTATCCTCGATCGAGCGCGACGGCCGCCCGATCCCGCACCACATCCGCTGGGGCGTGTGGGTGGTGGTGGAGGCCGGCAACGACTACGTGAAGCGCTGCTTCAAGGAATACGCGATGACGACCGACGCCTCCGGGCGCTACGGCGTCATGTACAAATGGTGGCACCTGATCGGGCTCGAGCTCGGCGTCTCGATCGCCGCCGTCGCCGTCCGCGGCGAATCCACCGGGTGCCCGGTCACGTGGAACGCCGACGCCGTCGCCGCGGCGAAGCGCGACCTCAAGCCGGGCGAACTTCTCGACGGCGAGGGCGGCTACACGGTCGCCGGCAAGCTGATGCCGGCCGCGGATTCGCTCGCGCGCGGCGCCGTTCCCATCGGCCTCGCGCACCGGATCAAGGTCGTGCGTCCGATGAAGGAAGGCCAGACCGTCACCTGGGCCGACGTCGCCGCCGACGACACGGTCGAGGCCATGCGGGTCCGCCGCGAAATGGAGCGCCTCTACGCGCCCAAGCTCGCGAAGGCGGCCGAGTAGCGGGAAGAAGACAGGTGAACGGCAACCGCACCGGATATATCCATGGGACGGCGTCTCCACCCGACGCATAGCCGATGACCAGGATCGTCCTCGTCACCGGCGGCGGCCGGGGCATCGGCGCCGCGACGGCGAAGCTGCTCGCGCGGCGCGGCCACGACGTGGCGGTGAACTATCAGTCGAACGTCGCCGCCGCGCAGAAGGTCGTGCGCGAGATCGAGGCGCTCGG
>JAEULD010000108.1 GCA_016792765.1 Candidatus Odyssella sp. | reverse complement strand
CCGCATCGTGGCCGGCGGCGTCACCATCGCCCGGTGCGCGGCGAGGTCTGAGGCCGTCAGCGGACTGCCGGCGCGCGCGAGATCGGCCGCGATGCGCCGGGCCAGGGCGCCGCGATAGAAGCCGTCCAGCCCGTCCCGCGCCAGCGCTTCGAGCGTCTCGGCCAGCGCCGGCTGCTTCAGCAGGGCGCCGGGCGCGGGCGCGCCGCTCGCCAGTAACAGGCGGCGCCAGGCGGCGAGATCGCGCATCTCGCCCTCTTTCGCCTCCACCATGTCGCAATGGCCGCGCGTCACCGGCACGCCGGCCCGCGCATGGTGGATCGCGTCCTCGAGCAGCGCCGCGAGCGGCAGGCGTCCGCCCCAAGCCCTGGCGATCTCGTGCGCGGCGGCCCAGCTCGACACCGTGCCCGCCACCGTATTGGCGGCGAGCGGCCCCCGCACCGGAATCGCATCGAGACCGCGCGCACGATAGTACGCGGCGTCGACCGCCTGCCCGGCCCTGCCGACGCCGAGGATCGCGGTCGGCGCGGCCTCGCCGGGCGTCGCGATCAGCCAGAAGCCGTCGCCGCCCAGTCCGTTCATGTGCGGGTAGACGACCGAGATCGTGGCCGCCGCCGCGATCGTCGCTTCGATCGCGTTGCCGCCCGCGCGCAACACGGCGAGCCCGGCCTGCGCCGCGAGGTGGTGCGAACTCACCACCATGCCGCGCGCGGCGCGGGCCGTCGGCTGCATCAGAGCGCGAGCCCGGCGCGCGTGCCCTCTTCGATCGCGCGCTTCGCGTCGAGCTCGGCCGCCACGTGCGCGCCGCCGACATAGGAGCAGCCGATGCCGAGCGCGCCCAGGGCGCCGGCGTCGAGCGCGCGCAGCGGCTCCTGGCCGGCGCAGACGACGACGGTGTCCGCCGCAATGCACTCTTCCGTGCCGTCGGCGCGCGCGACGTGCAGGCCGCGGTCGTCGACCGAGCGATAGGCGACGCCGTCGAGAAAGCGCACGCCGGCGCGCTGCAGCGCCAGGCGATGCACCCAGCCCGTCGTCTTGCCGAGCGTCCGGCCGAACGTCCCGGGCGAGCGCTTCAGCATGGTGATGGCGTGCGGCGGCGGCGCGGCATGGCCGTTCTTCTTGAGACCGCCCGCCCCGGCGTTGGCCAGATCGATGCCCCAATGCGCCGCGAACGCCGCCGGATCGAGATGCGTGCGGCTCGCGCGTTCGACGAGAAAGAGCGCCACGTCGAAGCCGATGCCGCCCCCGCCGACGATGGCGACGCGCGGCCCCGCCTGCGCGCGGCCGGACAAGAGATCGACGTACGAGACGACCTTCGCGTGGCCGGCGCCGGGAATCGCGAGCGCGCGCGGCGCGATGCCGCTGGCGACGATGGCGTGCTCGACGCCGGCCGCCTTGAGCGCGGCCGCGTCGGCGCGCGCGCCGAGCTTCACGGCCACGCCGGCCCGCCGCATCCGCTCGGCGAAAAAGGCGACGCTTTCGGCGAATTCCTGCTTGCCCGGAACGCGCTTGGCGAGATTGAACTGGCCGCCGAGCTCAGCGGCCGCTTCGTAGAGCGTCACCGCATGCCCGCGCTCGGCCGCGGCCGACGCGGCCGCCATGCCGGCCAAGCCGCCGCCGATCACGGCCACGCGCTTCTTCGCCCGCGCCGGCGCCGGGGCGAACTCTTCCTCGCGCAGCGCGCGCGGGTTCACGAGGCACGTCACCGGCTTGAACGTGAAATAGTGGTCGAGGCAGGCCTGATTGCACGCGATGCAGATATTGATCCCCGCGCGGTCGCCCCCCTTGGCCTTGTTCGCGAAGGCCTCGTCGGCGAGCAGCGCGCGCGCCAGCGACACCATGTCGGCCTGCCCGGCGGCGACGAGCGCCTCGGCGGTCTCGGGCGCGTTGATGCGGTTGCTGGCGACGACCGGGATCGTCACCGCCGGCTTCACGAGGCCGGCCGCCCAGGCGTAGCCGCCGCGCGGCACCGCCTGGTTGATGGTCGGAATCTGCGCCTCGTGCCAGCCGATGCCGGTGTTGAGGATGTCGGCGCCGGCCGCCTCCACCGCCGCCGCCGTCCGCTTGATCTCGTCGAGGCCGAGCCCGCCATCGACCAGCTCGAGCGCCGAGATGCGGTACATCAGCAGCGCATCGCGCCCGAGCCGGGCGCGCACGCGCTTCACCACCTCGACCGGGAAGCGCAGCCGGTTCTCGAACGAGCCGCCCCACTCGTCGCTGCGCTGGTTCGTGCGCGCGGCGAGGAACTGGCTGATGAGATAGCCTTCCGAGCCCATGATCTCGACGCCGTCGAAGCCGGCCTCGCGGGCATAGGCGGCGGCGGCCGCGTAGTCCTCGATCGTCTGCGCGACCTCGGCGGCGGCAAGCGCGCGCGGCACGGCCTTGTTGATCGGCGATTTGATCGCCGTCGGCGCGACGATATCGTCGTGATAGCCGTAGCGGCCGCTGTGCAGGAGCTGCAGCAGGATGCGCCCGCCCTCGGCGCGCACCGCGTCGGCCACCGGCTTCAGCGCCATCGCGTCGTCGCGGCTGCCGATGAACGCCGGATGCGGCGTCATGCGGCCGGCGCGGTTGGGGCCGTAGCCGCCGGTGACGATCAGTGCGGTGCCGCCGCGCGCGCGCGCGGCATAGAACGCGGCGATGCGCGAGACGGCGTCGCGCTCGCCTTCGAGGCCGGTATGCATCGAGCCCATCACGATGCGGTTCGGCAGCGTGAACGGACCGGCGGCGATCGGCGTGAACAGGTGCGGATAGGCGGTCATCGGGGCTCGCGTTGGCGGGAACGCGCTGGCATAGCGGCAAGGCCGGGCCGGCGCAACGCGCGCGACGCGCGTCAGCGCAGCTGCATGTTGCCGGCGAGGAAGCCGGGGCCCGCCAGCGTGAGCGCCGGCGGCTCGCCGCCGACCTCGTAGCAATGCGGCGCCGCGAGCCCGAGCACGGGCGCCGCGACGCACAGGCGCGTTCCCTCGACCGACCACGTGCCGGCGCCGTTCTCCTCGCCGAAGCACGCGAACACCGAGCCATCGGCGGCTTCGGCGCGGCAGGCGACGTCGAGCGCGCCTCGGGCGCCGAACGTCAGCGCGACGCGCGCCACCGCGCGCCGGTCGGGGAGAATGCGCGACAGCGAGGCGCTGCGCCCGGCCAGCGCCGGAATCGCGCGCTGCGGGGCCGGCATGGCGGCGGGCGCCGGTCGATCGCTCGTGCCGCCGGCGAAATGGAGCGCCAGCGCGGCGACGCCGGCGGCCAGGCCCGTCAGCGCGATCCCGCGCCAGACCAATTCGCCCCGCGCGATCATTGCAGCAGCATCCCGCCGGCGAGCAGCCCGGCGCCGCTCAGGCGATACTGATTGCCGCCGCCCGACAGCTCGTAGCAGGAATTTCCCGGCAGATTGATCACCGGCGACGAGATGCACAGCGTGGAGCCGCTCAGCGACCAGCGCCCGCTCCCGCTGGGCTGGCCGAAGCACGGGCTCTGCCCGCCGCTGGCCGCCTCGGCGCTGCACGAAACCGCCAGCGCGCCGCCCGCGCCGAATCGCAGCTCGATGCGCATCACGGCGCGGCGCTCGGCGGAGATGCGGGAGAGCCGCGCGGTGCGGCCTTCGAGCGGGGTGGCACCCGGCCGCGCGTCGGGCGGTTTCGCCGCGTCCGGGGCTTTCGGCGGCTCGGCCGGCTTCGGCGGTTCGGCCGGCTTCTCGGGCTGCACCGCGAACGCGACGCGGCGAAACTCGGGCCCTTTGCCCGGCGCCGCGAAACCGGTGCGGATGCGCGCCGCGGCCACGCCGCGCCTGACGATTTCGGCTTGCGCGGCCTCGCAGCGCTCCTGCGCGAGCTTGCGGCCCTCGGCCGCGTCCTTGACCTCGAGCTGATCGTAGCCGCAGGAGAGCGTCAGCGTCGCATTCGCCTCGGCCCGGACCGCATCGGCCGCGCGCTGTAGATACGGCAGCGCCGGCGGCCCGAGCGCGCGTTCGCCGAAACCGTAATACGCGGCGCCGCGCCGCGCCCGGGCGTCGTAGGCGGCGGCCCGCACGACGCCGCGCGTGCGCTCGCGTTCGGCCGCGTCGGGATCGGGCGGCGCGGCCGGCTTCTTCTTCGCGTCCTCGAGCTCGCGGCGCGCGGCGGCGAGCTCGGGCGACGCAGGCTCGAGCTCGGCCGCTTCGTCGAGGCGCTTCGGCACCTCGTCGAGCTTGCCGTCGCGGACGAGTTCGCGCGCCTCGCGCAGCAGCAGCGCCGCGCGCGCCGCGATGCGCCGCGCCAGATCCTTCTGGAACGCGTCGAGCTCGCGCGAGAGGTCCTTGAGAGATTGCGGCGCCGGGTCGGCGCGCAGCGCCTCCACGGCGCGCGCGAGCTGCACCTTCGCCTGCTCGGCGACGCCGCGCGCCTCGGCCAAACGTCCCGCCACGGCGGCGGAGCGCGCCTGCTCGAAATGGTAGTCGGCGAGCTTGATGTGGCGCTGCACACGCTCGCGGCGATCCTTGTCGTCCTCGGCGCGGCCGCGGATCGCCTCGACGCGCTCGCGCGCCGCTTTCGCCGCCGCGGGATCGAGGCGCTCGATCGCCTCCGTCGTCCGCGCGGCGCCGGCGTAGTCGCCGCGCTCGGCTTGGCGCGCGGACTCCGCGGCGAGATCCTTGACCATGGCGTCGATACGCTCGGCGAGCTGGCGCTCGAACGCCACGAGATCTTCGAGCATCTGCTTGACTCGCTGCGGCTCGGCGCCGGGATCGGGAACGGCTCGGCGCGCCTCTCCAAACACCAGCCACGCCTGCTCGATCCCCGTCTTGGCTTCGGCCAAGCGATTCTCGCGCAGCGCGGCGCGCGCTTGATCGAACCGATGGCGCGCGCGCGCCATGTGCAGATCGATGCGAAGATCCTTCGCTTCCGCCCTAACGCGCCGGAGTCCGGCATGTTCGGGGCGCTTGCTCAGCGCCAGCTCGATACGGTACTCGAGTTGGCTGATGCCGCCCTCGCGATCCACCCGCTCGTGGTCGCCCTTGCGGATCGCGTCCTTCATTGCGGCCAGATCGGCCTCCGCCTGCAGCTCCGCCTCCCTGGCGGCGCGCTCGGCCAACTCGTCGGCGGAGGGCGGCGGCGTCGCGGGCGGCGGCGTCGCCGGCGGCGGCGTCGCCGGCGGCGGCGTCGTCATGCCGACTTTCGTCGGCGGCGTGCCGGGCGTCGCAGCCGTGCCCGGCGGTCCGGGTGCCGGCGATAACGCGAAATAGGCGGCGACGGCCGCCACGGCGACGGCCCCGGCACCGCCGGCGAGCAGCGGCACGCGGCTCTTGCGCCGCGGCGAGGCCGAGACCGGCGCGATCGTGGCGGGGCTGTCGGTCGGCTGGGTCGGCGGCACGCTCCGGCTCGGAAGCGCATGGCTGGCGACGCGCGACGCGCCGTCGCTTTTCAAGAGAGCGCGCAGCTCGGCGATGTTCTGCGGCCGGTCCGCCGGCATGGCGGAAAGCGCGCGGTCGGCGGCCTCGAGCAGCCGTGCGCTGTAGCGCCCCGCCCCGGCGTCGCGCGCGGGCGCCATCGGATCGGCGGTGCCGCGCAGGCGCGCCGAGATGCGCTCGGGCGCGGCCGGCGGCCGGTCGCCGGTCATGCAGCGATAGAGCACCGCGCCGATCGCGTAGATGTCGGTCCACGGCCCCTGATCGCCCTTCGCCTCGTATTGCTCGAACGGCGCGTAGCCCTCCGAGACGATCGCGGTGATGCTCTTCGATTCGGTGCCGAAGGCCTGGCGCGCCGCGCCGAAATCGAGCAGCACCGGCCGGCCGTCCTTGCGGACGTAGATGTTGGCCGGCTTGATGTCGCGGTGGAGGAAATGCGCGGCGTGCACCTGCTCGAGCCCGTCGAGGATCGGCAGGATCACCTCCTCGATCTCGGACTCGGCCAGAGTCGCGCCGCCGGCGAGCAGCGCGTCGAGCGGCTTGCCCTCGACGTATTGCATCACGAGGTAGGCGGTGCCGTTCGCCTCGAAATAGCGGTACACCGACACGATGTTCGGATGCTCGAACGCGACCAGCGTCGCGGCTTCCTTGCGGAAGCGGTCGAGGCCCCAGGCGAACTGCCCCTGCGCCGACGCGCTGACCGCGCGCACCGTGAACGAATCCGCGGCCCGCGCCGCGAAGCCCTGCGGCAGATACTCCTTGATCGCGACCTTGCGGCCGATCGCGGTTTCTTCGGCGAGATAGGTGATGCCGAAGCCGCCCGCGCCCAGCACGCGCAGGATGCGATAGCCGTCGAACGTGTGCCCGATCGGAAGCGCGTGGATGTTGGTGTCCGAC
>JAEULD010000040.1 GCA_016792765.1 Candidatus Odyssella sp. | reverse complement strand
TTCATCGCGTTGCGCTGCACGGCGGCGTAGGCGTCCTCGCGGCTCATGCCCTTCTGCGTCAGCGCCAGCAGCACGCGCTGCGAATTCCAGAGCCCGCCCTGCGCGTCGAGATTGGCGCGCATGCGCTCGGGATAGACGACGAGCTTCTCGACGAGGCCGGCGAGGCGCACCAGCGCGAAATCGAGCGTCACTGTGGCGTCGGGCCCGATGCCGCGCTCGACCGAGGAATGCGAGATGTCGCGCTCGTGCCACAGCGCCGCGTTCTCCAGCGCCGGAATCACCGCGCCGCGCACGAGCCGCGCGAGGCCGGTGAGATTCTCCGACAGCACCGGATTGCGCTTGTGCGGCATCGAGGAGCTGCCTTTCTGCCCCTTCGAGAAGAACTCCTCGGCCTCGCGCACTTCCGAGCGCTGGAGATGGCGGATCTCGACGGCGAGCCGCTCGACGGCCCCGGCGATCACGCCGAGCGTCGCGAAATACATCGCGTGGCGGTCGCGGGCGATCACCTGCGTCGAGACCGGCTCCGGCGCCAGGCCGAGCCTTTCGGCGACATGGGCCTCGATGCGCGGATCGACGCTCGCGAACGTGCCGACCGGGCCGGAGATCGCGCAGGTGGCGATCTCCTTGCGCGCCGCCTCGAGCCGCGCCCGGCAGCGCGCGAATTCGGCGTAGTGGCCGGCGAGCTTCACGCCGAACGTCGTGGGCTCGGCATGGATGCCGTGGCTGCGGCCGATCGTCGGAGTCGCCTTGTGCTCGAGCGCCCGCTCCTTCAATGCGGCGAGCACCGCGTCGATGTCGTTCAGCAGCAGGTCGCTCGCCTGCGCGAGCTGCACGGCGAGGCAGGTGTCGAGCACGTCCGACGACGTCATGCCCTGGTGCACGAAGCGCGCCTCCGGCCCCACCTGCTCGGTGAGCTCGGTCAGGAACGCGATCACGTCGTGCTTCACCTCGGCTTCGATCGCGTCGATGCGCGCGATGCGCTCCGGCGTGTAGGGCTTGGTGCCGCGCGCCTTCACCGCCGCCGCCGTGCCGGCGGGCACGATGCCGAGGCGCTCCATCGCCTCGGTCGCATGCAGCTCGATCTCGAACCAGATGCGGAAGCGGTTGGCCGGCTCCCAGATGCGGGCCATGTCGGGGCGGGTGTAGCGGGGGATCATCGCGCGCGGGCCAAAGGGTTGCGCGCCAGATATGACCCGCCCGGCGGCGGCGGTTCAAGCCTCCGCAGCGAGAAGAGCCTCCCGCGGCGGCGATCGGCCGGTCTTATGCACAGCGCTACATCGCCATTTCGGGCGGTGCGCCGGCGTGCTCCTTCTTCTCCTCGGGGATCTCGGTCATCGTCGCCTCGGTCAGCAACAGCACGCTGGCGACCGAAACGGCGTTCTCCAGCGCGATGCGCACGACCTTGGTGGGGTCGATGATGCCGGCCTCGACGAGGTCGGTGTATTCCTTCTTGGCCGCGTCGAAGCCGACATTGCCCTTCTCGGCCAGCATGCGCGCGACGACGACGCCGCCGTCGACCGACGAATTCTCGGCGATCTGCCGCGCCGGCGACTCGAGCGCGCGTTTCAGGAGCTGGACGCCGGTGCGCTCGTCGCCTTCGGCCGCGGCCTCTTCCTTGGTCACGGCTGTCACGCAGCGCAGCAGCGCGAGCCCGCCGCCGGGCACGATGCCCTCGGCCACGGCCGCCTTGGTGGCGCTGATCGCGTCGTCGAGCGCGTCCTTCTTCGCCTTCATCTCGGCCTCGGACGGCGCGCCGGCGCGGATCACGGCCACGCCGCCCGACAGCTTGGCGAGCCGCTCCTGGAGCTTCTCCTTGTCGTAGTCGCTGGTCGATTTCTCGATCTCGTGCTTGATCTGGCCGATGCGCGCGTCGATCGCGGGCTTGGCGCCGGCGCCCCCGATGATGGTCGTGTTGTCCTTGTCGATCACGACGCGGCGCGCGCGGCCGAGCTGCACGAGCTTGGCGTCTTCGAGCTTCAGGCCCAGCTCCTCGGCGATCACCTGGCCGCCGGTCAGCACCGCGATGTCGTGCAGCATCGCCTTGCGGCGGTCGCCGAAGCCCGGCGCCTTCACCGCGCAGCTCTTGAGCGCGCCGCGGATCTGGTTGACGATCAGGGTCGCCAGCGCCTCGCCCTCGATGTCCTCCGCCACCACGAGGATCGGCCGCGCGGCCTTGGCCACCTGCTCGAGCAGCGGGATCAGGTCTTTCAGGATCGCGATCTTGCGGTCGCACAGCAGCACGACCGCGTCTTCCAGCACCGCCTCCATCTTCTCGGGATCGGTGATGAAGTAGGGCGAGAGAAAGCCGCGGTCGAACTGCATGCCTTCGACGACGTCGAGCACGGTCTCGGTCGTCTTCGCCTCCTCGACCGTGATGACGCCTTCGCCGCCCACCTTCTCCATCGCCTCGGCCACCAGTTCGCCGATCGTGTCGTCGTTGTGCGCGGCGATGGCGGCCACCTGCGCCTTCTCCTTCCGCGTCTTCACCGGCCGCGACATGGCCTTCAGCGCGTCGATCGCCGCCTTGGCGCCGCGCTCCAATCCCCGCTTCAAGTCCACGGCGCTGGCGCCGGCCACGACGTTGCGCACGCCGTCGGCGAACATCGCGTGGGCGAGAACGGTGGACGTGCTGGTGCCGTCGCCGACGACCTCGCCGGTCTTCTCGGCCGCCTGGCGCAGCATCTGCGCGCCCAGATTCTCCTCGGCGTCCTTCAAATCGACTTCCTTGGCGATCGTGACGCCGTCGTTGCAGACGAGCGGCGCGCCCCAGCGGCGCTGGATCAGCACGGATTTCGACTTTGGGCCGAGCGTCACGCGCACCGCGTCGGCGAGCTGGGCTGCGCCGCGCAGGATCTTCTCGCGCGCCGCGGAGCGGAACAGGATCTGCTTGTGGGGCAAGGCCGCCTCCTCGTGCATGGCGGCGGCGAAGCGCGCCGCCGGAACGCCGGAAAGCTATGCGGGCGCGGCCGGGCCGGCGTTGATCTCGGTCAAGAGGCCGGGGGGCGCGTTCAGCCCTTGCCCTTCGCGATCCGCCCGCCGAACAGCACGATCGCGGCGACCGGCACGACGAAGTTCAGCACGATCACGGTGATCAGCAGCCCGCCGAGCTCGTCGTACTGGCCGCGGCCGACATGGAAGTGCTGATTGAGGTACTTCGTCTGCATCGTGCCGGCGGTGAGCGCCAGGTTCAGCAGCGAGGCCATCAGCGCGAACCAGGTCGCGCGCTTGCCGGGCGGCGCGTAGATCGCGATCAGGGTCAGCAGCGGGATCATGCTGAGCTGCGCGAACGGCGATTCGGCCGCCGTATCGATCAGCGCGATCGTGTGCGCGCCGAAGCCGAGCGTGCGCTCGGTCCATGCGTGGACGCCGTAATAGAGCGCCAGGTTCGGGAACGACATGATCGTGTAGATCACGGTCAGCCAGAACATCGTCCAGGCGATCGGCTTGCGCGCGATCGTGGCCGAGAGCAGCCACATGCCGAGGATCGCGAAGGTGCTCGAAAGCTGCGCGAGCGCGCCGAAGAACGCCTCGTCGAACTTCAGCACGTCGATCTGGAACCAGCGCATGCCTTCGCCGGTGGTGGGCGTGGCGCGGAACGCGAAGATCACGATGGTCGCGAACAGGATCTGCAGGCGCGTGTCGCGGTCGAGATCCGCCGTCACCATCACCAGCAGCGTGCAGACCACGGCCATCGAGATCACGAACACGATCTCCTGGCCGAACGGCACCTTCAGCACGCCGAGCGCCACCACGACGGCGCCGAAGGCGAGGCCGCCGCCGAGCACGCGCCAGTCGATCGGCGCCCGCTCGCCGACGTCGAGCTTCACCAGCACGACGCCGCTGACCGAGAGGACCGGCACGATCAGCGCCAGCAGGAACACGTGCTCGTAGGGCATCGCCGAGGCGAGATAGCCGCCGAGGCCCGAGGTGGCGAACAGGCCGAACAGCAGCGCGAGCCGCCCGAGCACCTGGACCATCGCGAGGTCGGCGCGCACCTCCTCTTCGGGCCGCGGCTTCCCGGCCGCGTCGACGCGATCGACCACCTCGGTCGACATCGTGTCGGCGACGACGTCCTGCAGCACCACGCCGATCGTCATCGCGATCGAGGCCATCACGTAAAGCGCCTCGGGGCTGGCGAAGGTCAGCCACTTGCCCGCGGCGCCGGCGAGCATCAGCAGCCCGCCGGCCAAGAGCGCCGCGCCGATGTAGACATAGGCCTTGCGCCGCGAGCCCAGGATCGGGATGCAGTCCACGAACTGCCCGAACACCATCTTGATCGTCCAGGGCAGGCTGATCCACACGGCGATCGCGGCGAGTTCCGCCGGCGTGAGCGTCAGCGACTGGCGGATCCAGAACGACAGCGCGGTCGCGATCAGCGTGGCGTAGACGCCGTAGGAGAAATACACCATCAGCAGCGGCACGTAGCGCCAGCGCATCGCGCGCACCGGCGTGACGACGGCGGCCTTGAGCCGGTCGGCGAAGGTCGGCGGCGGCTTCGGCACGGCGGCGGCAGCGGTGCTCATGGCTTTATCGGCAATGCGCCGGCCGGCAAAGCCGCGCGGCCGGCGAAGCGCGCGGCGCGGCCGAGCGATTCCTCGATGCGCAGCACCTCGTTCCACTTGGCCATGCGCTCGGAGCGCGCGAACGAGCCGACCTTGAGCTGGCC